>JALFNQ010000121.1 GCA_022773965.1 Lachnospiraceae bacterium | reverse complement strand
GACCTTGTGGATCGGTTCCGTGAGCGGAACCGGTCTTCTTTTTTTGCGCTCATTCATCTGGTCGACGAGCAGGCTGACGGCCTCATAGGCGATCCGGTCGATCTGCTGGCCGACGGTGCTGATGGGGATGACGGCCTCGCGGGCGATGGGTGAATCATCAAAGCCTACGATCAGGTAGTCATCGGGCAGTGTACCGTATTTTTTGATCAGAAGATTTAAGAAAATGTTGGCGTGCGTATCGCTGGAGATAAATATGCCTTTTTTCTGGCCGGGATAGGTCTCTGACAGTTCTTCAACGATCTCGCTGAGATTTTTCTGCATCTGCTCATGGGTACTTCCCAGATCCTTATAGATGATTCTGTGGTTTAACTTTTTTTCTTCGCAGATGTCAACAAAGCCCTTGATACGTCCGTAGGCAGGGATATCCGGGGAAGTGGGTGTGTTGATATGCAGGAGAATGTCACAGCCCAGCTTTGCCAGCAGGCTTGTGGCCTGCATGCCGCCCATGTAGTTGTCCGTGTTGACACTGCACACATATTTGTCTTCACGCTCAATCGTCACCACCGGAATGCCGAGCTCGGACAGCTCCCTGGAGGGGATCGTAAAGCTCATGATGATCAGTCCCTCGATGTTGTAAGCCAGCAGCTCCTGAATATACTGACGTTCAGAAACTTCATTTTCATTTCCGATAAAGACGAGAAATTTGTAACCGAACTGCTCATAGGTGAGCAGGATCCGGTTCAGCATCTCCGAATAATAGTGATTCGTCAGGTTCGGAATGATGATGCCGATAAACTCTGTCTTTCCGCTGGCGAGGATCCGCCCCACCTTGTTTTCCTTATAATCAAGCTCCTTGAGGGCGTTTGCGATGATCTCCTGATTTTCCACAGTCAGCGAGTCCGGGTTGTTGAAATAGCGTGAGATCGTTGTCTTGGAAAAACCGGTATATTTTGCGATATCGTTAAATGTGATCTTTTTCTCTCTGCTCATAATTTCGTGTCCTTTTTATATAATATAGCTGATTGTTCAGAACCATTTAGAAGATTGTTGGTCCGCAGGTATATTTTGCTGGTTTTGAACAGTTAGATCGTGACAAAATCGGTCACGACCAATACTTGCCATTCATTATATCAAAAATCAAGAAAAAGGACAAGAAGTAACCGGTTACATTACCGGTTTTGTACAAGGCGCATAAACCGTGGGAAGAGGAATTGTGCAGGATTCATAAACTTGAGAAAAGTAGTTGACTGGAAGATCCTGGGATGGTAAGATAAACACATAAAGTAACCGGTTACTTTACCGGTTCTACAAAAACTATCGCAGAAGCTTTTTCCTGCTCTGCGTACTGCCGATCCTGATTTTGTACATTGTGCTGCAGAAGCAGATCATCGGCGGCGTGGTCGCAGGAGCTGTAAAATAATTTTGGATGGTTTGGCGCCAGAGAAATATCTCTGGCGTGAAGCTATACATGAATGAATGTATGTATCTATGAAATGAACTTGAGGAGGCAGACAGCGCATGCAAAGAGACATGATACATTTAAAAGCGCCAAAGGGCTGGATCAACGACCCGAACGGTTTTATCTACTATAAAGGAAACTATCATTTGTTTTATCAGCATTTCCCCTATGCGCCGCGCTGGGCGACGATGCACTGGGGGCATGCCATCAGTGAAGATCTGGTGCACTGGGAGCATCTGGATGTGGCACTGTTTCCGACAAAATATGAGGATCAGAACGGTTGCTTTTC
The DNA here is from genome assembly GCA_022773965.1 of Lachnospiraceae bacterium. Taxonomy (GTDB): domain Bacteria; phylum Bacillota; class Clostridia; order Lachnospirales; family Lachnospiraceae; genus W0P33-017. Next base: position 4,352 of record JALFNQ010000121.1, on the reverse strand, counting down.
CGGCAGTGCCATTGAAGAAGAGGGGAGGCTGCACCTCTTTTATACCGGAGTACATTATGACAAAACAGATCCGGAAAATATACACATGTGTCTGGATGATGCGTTTTCATCCGCGCAGCTTGGAATTACCTCGGAGGATGGTTTCCATTTTGATAATTTTGACGGAAAAAAGGTGATCATTCCGGCCATCAGTGATGAGAAGACCGGTCACCGTACCCATACGAGAGACCCGAAGGTGTGGCGTGGCAGGGATGCCTGGTATCTGGTGCTTGGCAGCTCCACAAAGGACAAAAAAGGTGAACTGATCTTTTATAAGAGCACGGATCTGTCAGACTGGGAGCTTTTGAGCACCGCATCCACAGAGCAGCCGATGGGCTGGATGTGGGAGTGTCCGGATTATTTTGCAGTGGACGGAGGCGAAGTGCTTGTCATTTCACCGATGGGTGTGCCGGTGGAGGGTACAAAGGAGCAAAACCATTCGATCTGTATGCCGGTCACATTTGAAGAAGAAACAGGGAAGCTGCAGCTTTCGGAATGTTATCAGTATCTCGATTACGGTCTGGATCTGTATGCACCGCAGTCTACGGTTGATGCGCAGGGCAGACGTGTGCTGGTGGCATGGCTTCGGATGCCAATGCCTTTTGCGGAGGGCAGGATTGGCATGTTCTGTATTCCACGTCTCGTTGAGGTAAAGGATGGACATATTTATTTCAGAGTGCATCCGAATGTGGAGCAGATGTATCAGAGACAGATCACAGACATTGTACAGGCGGATCCGGCAGGGTATCGCGTGAGCATGGATCTGGACGATGGTGGATGCGTGAATATCGGTGGTTACCGGATCCGGAGGGAAGGCAGCAGGATCTGTACGGATCGTGAAGATGTCTTTCCTGCATGTGAAAACCGTGAAAATTTCCAGATGCAGAGCAGTACACCGGAATTAAAGGATGGTTTTCATCTGGATGTGTATGTGGAACGGAATCTGATCGAAGTGTTTGTCAATCAGGGCGAGTATGTGATCAGTCAGGGGGTCTATGGTCTGAAATGGGAGCTTGAGGCAGATCCACATACGGAAGTGGAGCTCTACACCTTACCGGAAGCATAAAACAGCATACAGACAGAATCGAGGAGGATATTTTGATGAAAAAATATGATGTAGTGGCACTGGGCGAGCTTTTGATCGATTTTACGGAAAACGGTGTCAGTGCACAGGGCAATCCCATGCTGGAGGCAAACCCGGGCGGCGCGCCCTGCAACGTGCTGGCGATGTTAAATAAGCTGGGAAAAAAGACGGCTTTTATCGGCAAAGTGGGCGATGATAATTTTGGACACATGCTGGCAGACACGGTGGCAGAGAGCGGAACGGATGTGACGAATCTGTTGTTTGACAAAAAGGTTCCGACGACGCTGGCATTTGTGCACACACAGCCGGACGGAGACCGGGAATTCAGCTTTTACCGGAATCCCGGTGCAGATATGATGCTGAAAAAAGAAGAGGTCATGGAGGATGTGATCCGGGCAGGAAAGATCTTCCATTTCGGCACGCTTTCCTCTACTCATCCCGGAGTGAGGGAGGCCACCAGACATGCCCTTTGCGTGGCAAAGGATGCGGGACTTATCATCTCCTTTGACCCGAACTTGCGGGAGCCGTTGTGGAATTCGCTGGAGGAGGCGCGGGCAGAGATCTCCTATGGTCTGTCATGGTGCGATATTTTGAAAATATCAGATAATGAGCTGGAATTTATGACCGGAACCGATGACTATACAAAGGGGGTGGAGATCCTGCGGAAAAGCTATGATATCCCTCTGATCTTTGTCACCCTCGGAAAAGACGGAAGCCGGGCGTATTACAAGGATCTGATGGTGGAGGCTGCCCCGTTTTTGCAGGAGCATACGATCGAGACAACCGGTGCCGGAGATACCTTTGAGGGCTGTGCATTAAATTATGTGCTGGAGCATGGTCTGGAGGGACTGACGGAGGAGAATCTGAGGGAGCTGCTGACCTTTGCCAACGCAGGTGCGTCCCTCATTACAACGAGAAAAGGTGCGCTCCGGGTGATGCCCACGAAAGAAGAGATCCGGGAGCTGGTCGCTTCCCGCTCACATGGGATGTGAGCAGTCGTTTCAAGAGTATGGCTGCCTGTGAGGAATTGTGCAGACTGTAAGACCAGGATGATATGAATAAAATATTGGTAATTATTCAGGAGAGGTCGAAGCACTTGCTGCTGAGACCATAAGAACATGATTCAGGAGTGCGGAAATCCTATCGTCGAAGACGATTTTCATGGATTTTCGCATCGTAACTGTGAGGGTACTGAACAGTTACAATGATTGAACAGAAAGGAAGAAACTGTAAGAACAGTTTGGAGGGAGAAAATGCCGAGAGCAGATGAAATTTTTCAGAAACGATTAGAAAAGCATCACGATGAGCTGCGCTGGCTTTACATGGAGTTGTACGGGAATGATTCCATGTTTGCGGAGCTGTGTGACAATCTGTATCGCTTTTACACAGAGCGTAAAGAAACATTAAAGCGTCGTGATCAGCAGCGTGAAAAACAGCCGGACTGGTTTAAGAAAAGCGACATGTTGGGCATGATGCTCTATATAGATAACTTTGCAGGCAATTTGAAGGGCGTGCAGAAAAGACTCGATTATCTGTCAGAGTGTAATGTGAACTGCGTCCATCTGATGCCCTTTTTGGATACGCCAAAAGGCAGATCAGACGGTGGCTATGCCGTATCGGATTTCAGAAAGGTGCGCCCGGATCTGGGAACGATGGAGGATCTGGCAAAACTGGCAGAGTTATGCCATGAGAAGGGAATGAACCTTTGCATGGATTTTGTGATGAATCATACCTCCGAGGAGCACGAGTGGGCGCGCCGGGCGGTGGCCGGTGAGGGTGAGTACATGAGCCGGTACTTTTTTTATGACAACGACCGCATTCCGAAGGAATATGAAAAAACCGTGCCGCAGGTGTTCCCGACGACGGCACCCGGCAATTTTACCTGGCTGCCCCGGATCAGTCACTACGTCATGACAACCTTTTATCTCTATCAGTGGGATCTGAACTACGCAAATCCCCGCGTGTTCAATGAGATGATGTACAACTTTTTGTATTTTGCCAATCAGGGTATGGATGTGATCCGTATTGATGCCGTGCCCTACATATGGAAAACCCTCGGCACCAGCTGTCGCAATCTGCCCCAGGTGCATACGATCGTGCGCATGATGCGTATGATCGGAGAGATCGTCTGTCCGGCGGTGGTGCTTCTGGGTGAGGTCGTGATGGAACCGGAAAAGGTCGTTCCGTATTTTGGAACAGTGGAAAAACCGGAGTGCCACATGCTCTACAATGTGACAACGATGGCAACGACCTGGCACAGCGTAGCCACTGGAGATACCAGACTTTTGCGCAGGCAGATGGACATTGTGAACCGTCTGCCGGATGAATATACATTTTTAAATTATCTGCGCTGCCATGACGATATTGGCTGGGGGCTGGATTATGCTACATTGTCGCAGTGGGGCATAAAGGAAATCGCCCACAAGCAGTATCTGAATGACTATTTTACCGGAAAAATTGCATCAAGCAACAGCTGTGGTGAGCTGTACAATGATGATCCCGTCACAAAGGATGCCAGATTTTGCGGAACGACAGCTTCCATGTGCGGTATCGAGCAGGCGCAGGCAGACCGCGATCCAAATGCGCTGGAAGAGGCAATCGATCAGGATCTCATGTTGCACGCCTATATGCTGACACAGTCCGGCATTCCCATGCTCTACAGCGGGGATGAGATCGGACAGTTAAACGACTATACCTACAGGGAAGATCCAGAGAAGGTGTCAGATTCCCGCTATGTGCACCGTGGTGCCTTTCAATGGGCGCTGGCGGAAAAGCGGAAGGATAAAAACAGCGTGCAGGGAAGATTGTTTTCGGGTCTGCAGAAGCTGGAAAAGATCCGCGCAAAGGAAACCGTTTTCTCCTCCGGAGCAAATGTATATACGTACGATGTACACACTGATGCGATCCTGGGCATCCTGCGTGAAAAGGATGGCGATTGGTTTTTAGGGCTCTTTAATTTCAGTGGTATGGGGCAGACGGCGTGGATGCAGGAGGAGGGAAGCTTTTCGGAGCTTTTCACCGGCAAGACGATGAAGCTGGAAAATCCGTATGTTGCGCCCCATGGCTTCTACTGGCTGAAGCGTGTACGGTAGGAATCTAAACCGATCCACTCCGCGTTACAATTCACACGTCAGCCAGCTGACCTGTGAATTGCAACGAATTTGGCGATGCTTCGCATGCAAAATCGCCAAATTCATGACGCATGTACGTTTTTGGCACGTAGCCCGCA
>JALFNQ010000092.1 GCA_022773965.1 Lachnospiraceae bacterium | reverse complement strand
TCAGGATCTGTATACATGCTGGACAATAATCCAATCTTTCCACTCGGACATCCGAAATACGGTGGCTTCTCAACAAATGACATTCCACTGGTTCCGATCATCGTATTTCCATCAAGAGCGATCCATGATACAAAAGTTCCGTCTGCCATATGACGCTGATAGTAATCCTTCAATGAAGGTACTAAATTAATTTCTTCCTTTGCGCCTTCCTCCCGAAGCTGGTGTATTCTCTTTTCAATAAAAATGTCTAATTCCTTCTCTGTAAGTCTTTGATATTCTATTTCCATTCCCATTTTTTCTTTTCCTTCACTTTGAAAAACTCATGTATCCCTCAAATTGCCATCACGATCAGACCACACAAAAGGCACGGAATCAGGCCCAACACCATACCAATCGCCGAATGAACGACATGGTATTTCTTCTGATGGTACGCTTGATCCATATGCTCCGTCCCTGGCAGACGGATACGCTTTACGTTCGCGAATAACACCCAATCAAGAAAGAAACAATCATACCAGTCTACCAGAAACCAGATTCCATAGCTTGCAAGAAACGCAGACCCAAAGTCGTCCGCACCCGCCAGCAAAACCAATCCAGCCAATAAAAATAAGGCAAGAATCAAGGCGGCTCCCTTTTTCACCAGTACAGGCAAACTAAGCGGTTGTGTCGGGATTCGCTCGTGCGTTTCAAAATATTTCTCCTGAATATCCTGCGGATAGTCGTGAATCCACCAGACCGGATTCCGGCACAGCGGGATCATGATCACGCAGGTAAACAAAATCAATATCACAATACATTCTATTGCATAAATCAACCAATTCATTTTTTTATCCTCATTTCGTAACTGTTCAGTGCCCTCACAGTTACGATGAAAAAATCCATGAAAATCGTCTTCGACGATGGGATTTTTTCACTCCAGAATCATATTCTCACGGTCTCCGCAGCAAGTGCTCCGACCTGTTCTGAATATTTACCTCATTTCTTTGCAACAATTACGGAAAACTTATGGTAGGAATAAATACATTGAACATCCGTAAATTGACAGGCTCTGAGCATCGCCATCTCTGCTTCAATCGAACACTCTTTATCGAGTTTTCTTCTTTCCTTCCAAAGTTCAATGTCCCTATCGGTAAGTCCACTATGATATAATTGGGATTCCCAATAGGAATCCATCCATTTACTCATTTCGGATGTATCTGCGCAAAACTGGTCGTAATTAGCAAACACCCCGCCGACCGGTAACTTATCATATATTTCCTGAAACAATTCCTTTTTCTGAATATCCGATAAATGATGAATGGATAATGCAGAAATCACAACATCAAAATCTCCTTTAGGAAGCTGTTTTGTATAATCCAGGCTTTCATGACTGACATTCTCTATTCCGTGAAACCTTTTTCGGGAAACCTCTAACATATCCTCTGCGATATCGACAAGTACATAGTTTGCAGTATCACACTCTCTATACCAGTAGTATGATAACAATCCCGTTCCAGCCCCCAGATCAAGTACACGATGCGGAGTTTCTATATTCGCTAAGATCATTTTTGTTGAAGTAATATAGTAATCATCAAAACAAGGAATAAACCTTTTTCGATTCGCATCATACTCGTCTGCTATCAAATTAAACTGTTCTTGTATGTTCATCCCATGCTTCTTTTCCGCTCTTGTTTCTTTTATCTTTTCCTTCACTTTATAAAATATCTCAAATGCCATCTGATTCGCTATCTGTCCCATAATTTGCACACCTCTCTAATTGTATTTGTCATCATTTATAAATCATCGGTGTAAAACGTAGCCCATTTACAACTTGCTCCTTATCAGTCGCCTGAAAACCCAGATGCTCATAGACCTTCACTGCATACGGTGATGAATTGACCGTAAATTCCTGCTTGTCGTAATCTCTTCGCATTGTCTCAAACAACGCTCTGCCGATACCTTGCCGATGATGGTCTGCTTTCACGAAGAAACCTCCGATATGCTGTGGTTCTCTCATACAAAGAGTTCCCACCAGCTGATCACCATCAAAAGCACCGTAAAATTTTAATGCACGGGTTCGTTCTTCATCATCAAGGCTTTCGCGGAAAAAGTCGATGCCCTCTTTCGAGTACTCCGGTGCTTCAAACTGAAGAAATACTTCCCATGTCAGGTCGAGCGCACTCTGTATTTCGTCGACATTCAAACGGCGAACAGGATACGCATTTGCCAAGAGCTTTGCATCCTCCGAACAGAAAATCATTTTTTTCCAGATGACTCTTGCCAACACCACAAAAGCAATTGCCAATATATAAATCATGATTTCGACCCCTATGATCGGCATACCACTCTTTGCTGCAAGAACGGATGCTGCATCCAATATTGCATGAAGCACAATCGCCAGCAGAAGGAACTGTATGCGACTCTTTTTTTCTGATGCCGCAAACCATACGATCACAGACAACGCAATCTGTGCTGTGATCGCAGCAATTCTTTCCACGGGGCTTAACACAAAATGCCACGAGGGAGTTGTGATCAACGTATTAAAAGCCTCCTGCAACACTCCTTTTGATGATTCGTCAAGCGGAGTGAGCAGAGCCTGTGTTTGACCCATATTGATCATGACAGAATAGATCAGGTTATTGATCATACCCAATGCCAATATCACCATCGCCTCAAAACCACCATGACCGGCTCCATACATAAGTGCATTATGAGCGTTCGAATGCTCGTTTTTCAGCACATAGCGCATGGCAAGAAATCTCCCGGTTTCCTCAAATAATCCTGCCATCAACCCACCATACAACGCATAAAACCAGATATTGTCCCTGATCGTAGTCCCGATATCAGATCCCAGAACCACTGTATGTACGATCTGTTCCAGCACTAATGCAAAGATCAGCATCACCGCACAGCCGACAAAAAAACTTTTCACGGATGCCTGATATTTCTTTCGAAAATAGACAAGCAATCCTACCGGAATCATAATTCCTAATATCATGTTCATTACAATAAAAATAATTGATACAGTTGATACCATTTTCTTATTCCTCCCTTTTAAATCCTTTCACCAGAACTAAACTGAATCGGATGTGCCTCTGTTACAAAGATCATTCCGTCATACATGCTGGCAGGACTTCCCCAGATTCGGTATGTATAAGGAATCGCTCTCATAATGATCCTGTTCAGTAAAGTCATCTGATTTTCACCAAAATTGCCCATATAACAGTATTCGACGACTTCATGTTGCAGTGCGGACGCTTCCGGAATTTTTGAAAAGTCCAGCCAGCAGATGTCATATCCGCATTTCTTTGCCGCTTTTGCAAGCGGATCATGGGAATAGGCTGTGAACTTCGTGCGCTTTGCACTTCCCTTTGGCATATTATTCGTCGTTTTGTAAAAATCAGTACCGATTACAAAATAAGAGTTTTCCCCTATCGTATCTGCCAGAATATGTCCCATGTATGGATTTTCTTCATCATAAGAGCCAAATTGATCGACATGTCCGTTATGTCCGGAGATAAAGATACGACTGTTTCCCCGCTCCTCTTCCTGCCCGAGAATCCACATGATATTATCTGCCATAAACCTGTCTCTGAGGGCCATACCAGCCTGCATATTCTCCATTGCGTTTCCAAGTTCAATATTTTGAAGAAGAATATCGGCAAAATGTACTGCCTGTTCAGTTTCCGGTTTCTCATTTTCAAGAAGCGCTTCCTTTACCCCTTTGATGATCTCTGCTCGCCGGTGTAGTCCTCATTGAATGTTCCATTATTCCATATCTTTTTTAGTTTTGCCGTATCTGCTCCCAAAGCCCCGGCCATTTCTATATAATACTCATAATCAGCATCGTACCTCTGCATATCAAACCCATAGATGCGGAGATCTTCTCCCTCACTGACATTTTCGTTATACGCACGCATCCAGTTAAGCAGATTAGCCATCTCATCGGTTTGGTAAATTTGAAAGCCCAATGCGCTGGCAGCCTGTGCCGCTGTTCCTTCGCCTCCATGAATATATCTGTTTGCAGTCTCACAGCAACCATAATCAGCTTCCAATGCAAAGGATCTGACGCCATGGTTTTCCACCATAATCTGAAAAACTTCCAACTTTAACTGCTGAAACTCAGCATTTCCATGAGTTGCTTCACCCAGCGCGATAATTCTTGTTTCCTCAGGAATCGTAATTTCTGAAACCTATCCTGCGTATTTGGCAAACTCTGCTGTATCTGCACTCTTTCCGGTTCCAAAACCACCAAACCGGCAGTAAATACCTCCTGCTATGATAATTATTATAAGCATTCCTAAAATAATTCTGCGAATAATAAAATGCTTCTTCCTTGATTTTTTCATAATAATTTTCTTTCCTATTCTTTTATACCTTACTTCAATACAATGCTTCTACAGATTAACTGTATTTTCAAATGGACATTGCTCTTTTACTTCGTCTCTTACAAGATTGATTGCTTTCCCCGATTATGTATCAAGCACTACAAGTTATAATTCGTGATTCAAAATTCTATCTTCATAGATTACACCTCAAATCATTTTTTTATTTCATACAAGTCTGCAATTTTATTTCATAATACAAGTAATCTCCTGTATAGGCACTTTCGGAGCAATTCTTTTTCTTGTCATATAATCGAAAGCCAACACTTTCATAATTTCTGGGAGCCACCAAATTACTGTTCGTACATACTATAATCTTCTTCACACCAGCATAAGAACGAATTCTATGAATTGCCTCTTGTAATTGTAAATGTCCATAACCTTTTCTTTTATATGCACTTCGGATTCCATTATGTCCTATTTCTACATATTCTGGTATATTCCGAGGATCCCATGTTACAAATCCTATTGGATAATTTTCAATACACGTTACCAAGCCATATTTGTCGGCAATTTCTGGATTATCATAGAAAAACTCATCTGATTCATGCCAATTTTCATCCCACAGTTCTTTATTCCTTGAATCATAAGAATAAGCGTCTTGTAAAATATCATATAGCGTTCCTCTAGGAAACTCTGAAAATTTTCTAAACTCGAGCATCTTATACATCCTCTTAGTCCGATTTATCTATTTACTCTTTATTGGTAATAACATCTCTAAGATATATGAACCATTAGTTGGATTCTATTGTTCTAAATTCCTTTTATCAGAAACATCTCCATTGGCTGCTCATATCCCGGAATGTCAATAACAAAGCCACCACAATCTTTATATCCTAATTTTCTGTAGAAATGCTGCGCATCTTCGTCAACCTGTGTGGACGTCAAAAGCATTCCGTAACCTTGTGATTTCATATCATTTTCCCAATACTCCATAAGCATTTTGCCATAGCCCTTGTTATGATCGTTCCAATCAATGAAGAGCATGGTGCAGAACGGAGTATTATCCCAAAAAAGATTGTACCGTAACAATCCAATCGGTTTCCTGTTTTCTAAAAGAATATAGCCTCGTTTGTCCCGAACCTTATTCTCAAATTCTTTTTCCGGCAAATGTTTATCAAGACTGTACCAAAAATCTTTATCATCCATTTGCATGTATCTGATCTCTACCATTTCTGCATCTCCCTCATTTTCAACTATTCCCCGATTCATTTTGGCTTTTAAACTAAATACAATGGAATCGTATCTATCATCTGAATTTATCTGTGAATATACATTCTTGCCGGTTCCGGTTCATCATCTCCCTGAACCATACAAAAAAACTCCCAGCCATATCTCTCATAGAATGATGTATGATCTGTGACCAGATAAACCGGCGATATTCCTTTCGATCTCAAATCCTCTACCACATAGTTTAAGAGTTTGCCTGCAATTCCCTGACAACGATATTCGTTCTCTGTATAGACCGCACACACATTTGGAGTCAGATCCTTTCGGTCGTGAAAATCATTTTCAATGACTCCCAGTCCGGCAATGATCTTCTCACCCGCAAGGCATAAATACCAGCCATACTCTGTTTTATGGTTCAGATATTCTTCCATGCACGCAATATATGCCTCCTTTGGCACGCCCCACTTACTATGAAACCATTCAGCTGCCATTTCCTTAAGTTCTGCTTTTTCTCTTAATGTTATGATTCTATATTCATCCATTTTCGCTTATTCTCCCTTCTGTGCACTAACATCCTGATAATTAACAATAATGCCCCTTCACAGGTTTATCCCTCCTGCATAAACAAATTGGGAGTTGTCGTTATAAATTAATATCAATTTCGTACTTATCATCAATAAGCACATAGTTAACATTGTGCTTTTTAGCAAGTTCTAAAATGTGAGAATTATCCTTTAACACACTTTCCAAAGTACATCCTTCATCATCTAAACGATTTTCAATAACACTTGCATATCTCTTTATGTCCGCAAAGTGATTTCTTATGTAGTCCTCGCTCAGTACAAGACAATAGTATCTAATGTAATCAAGATATTCCTCTTCAAAGTCCTTAGACCAATCAAAAGGAATATAACACCCCTCAATAATTAGATTCTGCTTGTTCTCTATGGCAGTTTTAATCATTTCACAAACAATTGGCCATAAATAATCTGTTAGGTCTGCATCATCACTCATTGGAGTAAGCTCTGTATTTCCACTTCGGATTAAGCCCATTTTCAAATGGTCTATTGATAGATAGGGAAATTTATATTTTTCAAGTAATTTCTGAGCAAGAGCAGTCTTTCCAGAATGTGATGCTCCTGTAATTAAAATAATCATTGTTCTCTTCCATTTCCATAAGTTAAATTTTTTGTTTCTCCATTACATAGTTCGTTAAAGAAATACCATTCCTAATAACTTGTTGTCCTTTAATTACTCTATATCCTCTTTGTTCAAAGAACGTTTTAGCAGTAATAGAAGCGTGTGTTATTATTTTGTTTGCATTGACCCGTTGTTCCAATTCATCGCAGATAGCAGAAGCGATTCCTTGTCTTTGATAATCTTTATGGACATATAATCTGTCAAGATATCCCGTTTTATCAATATCTCCAAAACCTACAATAATCTCATTTTTAATAGCAACTATCGTAAAATGTTCCAAAAAAGACTTATCCCATTCATTCAAGTTTACATTGCCAGTTGCCCATACATCTAATTGCTCTTTTGTATAGTCTTTGGCATTTACATTATGAACTGTTTGATAAAATAATTCTGCTAAAAACTCACAATCAGAAGTATTATACATTCTAAGAAACATAATGCATTACCTCGCCAACTTCTAATTTTCTGCATCCCCATCTTCCTGCCCTTCGGACAAGAAGCATCCCTCGCTCAAAAGAGCTCGGTCAAATCCAATTTTTGATTCAAAAATATCTGTTCAGTACATAGTTTCCAACAATTTCTTAACAGTATTTGCCGTGCGGATTGTCAGCTTTTCTGCTATGCCTTCACTGGCTGTTTTCTTCCACCAGTTACTTTTCTTTTAGTATTTTTGTTATATTTTGTATCAAAAAATATGCCGAACAAAAACCAACAAAACATGCACAAGCAATCAAGCCTTGATGATCCTCATAGATTGTTCCATGAAGATAACTTAAATAGATAGCAACACCTATCCCAACCATACTTCCAATCATTGCGATAATTCTCTTCGTCATTTCTCTCTTTCTCCTCTCAACCATTTCTCCCGAGTAATAGCAAACACTCCTCTAATTCTCCCCTCTGTGTTTATCCCCAAAATGGATATAAGATAACACCCCGACAGGAATAAAATATGCGCACCAGCATTCAAGAGCATTGACTCCTCCTTTACCGGCATCCACATCAGCGGTTTGCCTCAAAACTCCTGTGATCGGCATGATCAAACATGCGATAAAGAAAATGCCGTGAATCAACATGAGCCATTTAAGCACCTTATCAGCTTTTGATCTACCTTCTATCGTGAGTCCGGTAAAAAAAGTTGACAGCGCCATAAACCCATATCCGAGCAGATCATAATTAAAGATCAATCCACCTTTACTAAAATCTATCAGCATACAAACTGCAAAAACAGCTACTGTTATGGAAACAATAAGCGAACCTGCTCTGGCAATTTTTTCATTCATTATGTAACACTCCTTCCACCTTATTTTAATTCATGTTCTCCCTAAAGTCTCAAATTACATCTTTCTTTTTTAATTCAGCGATCGCCGCGTAATGTAAAATATCAAACTCAGCAGGCGCAATCTCATTTAATAAGGTCATGTGTTCCTGCTCCCATGTCAGGATCTCCTGTTCCGTCAAAGATGCTCCGATCCCCCGGCAGGCTTTCATTCTTCCATTCCAGCTCTCGCGGGTAAAATGCACCTTTAACGGGTATTCCTCATGATAAACGAGCTCGAATTTCTCTTGATAGCAATCAGGAATATCGATCGGACGTATGGTTTCTCCTGCACCGCTCCATTGAGGATTGTATTTTAACACCAGCGCTTCACTTGCACCTGCAATTCGATCCTCAAAAGGCAGCCATGCCATGTACAGCACGAGAATACGTCCATCCGGTTTCATCATACGGTAAAATCGAGGCGTCACCTGTACGTGGTCAAAATAAAAGAAGCACTGACACGCTGTGATCACATCAAAAGACTCGTCCGGAAAATCGATAGCTTCTGTAGGAAGCGTGTAATAATGAATATTCATACCTTCCGATAAGATTTCTGCCTGTCTGATCTGATTTTCTGAAATATCCGTTCCTATCCACTTCGCCCCGAAACGATACATATTTCTTGGAAGTACCCCGGTTCCCGTGCCTACATCAAGAACACTTTGACCACTGATACATAATTGACGATTGATGATTTTGTCATAAAATTCCTGCGGATAAATATCACGAAACCTTGCATAGTCTGCGGACGTTTTCCCCCAGTCGAATGCTTTTCCACTGTCGATATTATTATTTGTAATGTTCATTTATCTCACCTACCGAGTCACCTTAACAGAATTACAAAGAATTTTTTTAGATTTTTTATATGATTTTCTTTTTTTATTTTCATTATATTTTGTACCAAAAAATATGCCGAACAAAAACCAACAAAGCATGCACACGCAATCAATCCTTGATAATCCTCATAGATGGTTCCGTGAAGATAACTTAAATAGATCGCAACACCTATTCCAACCATACTTACAATCACTGCAATTATTCTCTTCGTCACTTCACATATCCTCCGTTCTTTTTCTCATACAGTATCACAACTCATTCGTCAGCTGATTCCTCCACGATTCTTCCGTCTTCAGTGACCGTCAGATACATCTTTTCTGTTCCTGTATCAAAATTAAACTCTTCGTAAGCCACCACAGTATCATCTTCTGTATACACAGTGAGGATAAACGGAACCGGTGCTTCTGTTTCCTTGGCAACATAAATAATGTCGTTGTTCATGAAAAGATGATCCCCACTCTCACAGGCCGTGTAATAGGTATTAATCATTTTGTTATTCAAATCCTCATAACGCATGGAAACAGACCATGCATTCCCCGGCTCCAGCTTTACGAACACACCGTATGGCTCTGACCTCGAAATAAAACCGTTGTAAGCATTCCATACGGGGCGCTCACCCATTCTTGTCTTCACAATGACCTCTTCTATGCTTTCCTTTACAGGTATCATGATATCAAAATTCCCGCTCTCAAAAATACCGAAGACCGCACTGAACCGAAAACCCACATACAACTTACCTTCCTTTTCCTTGGCATAATAACCGCAGAAACCTTCCGGGAATGACCTGGGATAGAAGCCGGTCATACGAACCGCATGGTCGCTGACCTCCACGGAATCAATCCCCGCATCCTGACATGCTCCAAAGCCGCCGAGCTTCCAGCCAAAACGCCCTGATAAAAACAGAATAAACAACACTGCCACGATAACCATGATAACCTTTACAAATCTTTTCATCAGCATATAGCCTTCCTCATCATCTCATCTTTTCCAGTTCATCTACGAGACAATTCTTTTCTTGCTTCATCATCTCTCATCATTTTTCAGATCACTCGCACAAACGCCACATAAACTGCTGACACCATACAACTCATGACCAAATAGATCAGGCATGATCCTTCCACGGCACGCGCCCATTCAGCCAGCCATGCTCCTTCCAGTAACCTGTCTCTGCCGGCAGATCTCCAACTTGATTTTTTCTTGACAGCACCATCATTCGGAACATAAAACGGATATAAGGTGACGGCTTTCCACAGGATGCCCGCCTGAGCTTTCCTGCCAGTTTGACCATATCCTTCAATATTTTTTCTTTTTTATCCGCTTTCACTTCTTCCCAGCAGGATGCCTGCACCGCCACGCCGTAGGTTTTTATGTACGGAATGCCCCAATAGGCAAGCGTTCTTTTTACCGTCTTAATTGCACACCCGGCTCCCGCTCCCGCTGTCGTTGAGATAACGACCGCTTTTTTTGAAAACATGCATTTGCGCGGCCGATGTGGAATCCAGTACTGATAAAACAGATCAATGAACGCTTTCAATGGTGCGGAGGGTGCCATACAATAATTGGGTGTCGTAAATATAAGCAGATCTGCCTGCTCCATCGCATCAGCGATGCGCTTCTTTTCCTCATAAAACGGACATTTTTCTTCATTCTCAATGCAAGTATAGCAGCCCAGACAAAAATGATTCAGATCCCTGGGTAAAAAGAACTCTGTGATGTTTTCTTCCTTCTCTAAAGCCTCCGCCAACATTCTTCCAATATGATAAGTAGAACCCTTATGATTCTGTCCATGTATCATAGTAATTTTCATTTCTAATAAATTCACTCCTTCCTTTTTCGGTTGACCACAAATATATTAATAAAATTACCTAAACAGATCATCCCCAGACTGATCGTCAGATAAGTTTGCGACCTTCCATTCGATAATGATAATGCCATAAAAATCAGACCACCGACCAAGAGCAGAAGCACAACGATCGTCATGATTATGTTGATCCATTTTGCTGCACTTTTCATCTCATTTGCCCTCCAAAACATTCATTCTCCGTATTTTATTTTTACTCCCAGGTCTTCACAATCCTCAGATATTTTCCCAAATTCACGATAGCTCTCACTGCCTCATCCACGAGCACTGCAAGAAATACACCGACAATTCCCATCTTGCAGACATACACGAAAAACGCTGCCACACACACAATACCAACCGTACCAAACAACTGTGTGTAGAGCATCCACTTCGTGTTTCCACTTCCGCGGATACCGTTTCCAATGATGATATTTGCCGATTTTGAGATCAGATTAATACCACTGATCAAAAGATAAATACTGCATGTCGCGATGACCGCTGTATCTTTTGTAAACAGTGAAACGATCTGCTGCGGGATCGTCACATCCAGTATGATCATAAATATGGCAACGACCAGACACAGGCTGTAGGCACAGATACACACACCTTTGTATTGTGACAGATCTTTTTTTCCGGTTGCCTCGGAAGATAAAGTCATCGTACTGCTACCGATCGCACCTACGATCACGATTGCTAAAACCTCTACGCTGAAGATGATCGAATAAATGCCGGCCGCAAATTCATTGATCGTATTCAGAATCCGGATCAGACAGAGATTTCCAATATTCCATGCAAAATCTTCAAGGGCAGTATTCACTCCAAGCTTTGCAGATGTGAGATAGGTCGATAATTTTGCAGTCCTTACGCTCTGTAAGGAAGGACGTGTTGTCAGTTTTTTACTTGTAAAAAAGATATATGCAATAAAAATCGCACCTACATACTCTGCGATCGCGGTTCCGACGGCAGCGCCCTTGATACCCAGCTCTGGAAAGCCAAACTTTCCATAGATCAGAATATAATCCAATACCACGTTTAACCCTGCACGGATCGCACCATATACAACCATCGGTTTCGTATAATTTGATGTCTGCAAGATCACACTGAGTGAGCCGCCTAAGCCCATAAGCAGAAACACTGGCGAATAAAATCTGACATAACTAAGACACATCGGCATCAGATTTTCCGATACACCCATGAATTGGAACACCGGCTTTGATAAAAAGAGCCAGAAGAAAAATAAAAATATCGGCACAATATTGTTGTATTTGATCATTGCGCCTGCATATTCTTCAATATGTTCCCTGTCATCTGCACCCACACTCTGGCTGATCAGTATGGATGCTCCCGCCGCCAATGAAAAGCAAAAGGACATCGTCGTCCACATGGGCGAATTCGCATTCGATAATGCACTCATATACAGATCATTGGCACGTCCTAGAAAAATACGATCGATCAGCATCTGCAGCTGACTGATCAGATTGCTCAACATAATAGGGACTGCTATCACAAGCAGCCGCCTTAAATATTCTTTATTACTCATCTTTCTATACTCCCCTATTTTTCATCCCCACTTTTTGTATGATTGTTATCCAATATAGTCGCTAATGCCATCCCCCATAAGGGTCCTAGAGCATAACCAAGTGCATGATTTTCCCATAGCCCGCATCCATTCAACGCAACACCCCAGAGCAGACCCAATGACAACCCCAGCGCAATATGCTGCTGCGTTTTCTTTTCATCCTTCTCTTCCTTTTTTTTACTCATTCCTGCACAAATAATGGCTACCGCCAGACCGGCAAGCACCCACGGCAAAGCTGCCAACACAAACTCTCTCATATATCTGCCTCCAAAAAATCATGATTATAACAGTTCGGACTGCTATCACTCTGAATCGTTATTTTATTTTACAAAAAAAAATGAGACAAATATAGGTCCATTCTTTGTCTGAATGTGTTTATTTTATAGATTTTTCTGGTTTTACATCTCCTGAAAATTCCTGCGGTACTGAGAGGGTGTCACTCCCTCTGACTTTTTAAATGCCTTTGTGAATACCCGGTAATCCGCGTATCCCGATTTTTCTGCAATTTCCGCAACTGTATCATCCGAAGACAACAGCAGTTTTTTTGCCTGCTCCATACGGATATTCGTCAAATAGGCAAGGAAGTTCACCCCAATTTCATTTTTAAACAGCTGGCTGATGTACTGTGCACTAAGATGAAATTCATCTGCCAGAACATTCAGGCTGATCTCCTCTTTCAGGTGTTCCTGCATATACCTCACAATTCCAACTATCGTTTGCTCTCCTTCCTCACCTGTCTGTTCCATTTTCTTATTTTCAAAAATAGATATTTTTAAGTTATCAATACAAACACCAAATTCGTCATAATTGACCGGCTTTAGAATATAATCCGTGATCTGGAGCCTGAGCGCCTCTCTGCAATAAGAAAAATCATCATATCCGGACACAATCACAAATGCCATGTCCGGATGCTTCATTTTACTCATCTGGACAACCTTGAGCCCATTCATAATAGGGATATTGATATCCATGATCACCACGTCAGGTAAAAGTGTATCGATCTGCATCAAAGCCTCCATTCCGTCTGCCGCTTCGCCTACTACTTCACAGTCATGTGCCGCCCAATCAAATAATTTTTTTAAGCCTTCCCGTATCACGATCTCATCATCTACCAGTAAAACTCGTAATTTTTTCATGAACATTCCCCCAATAATAAGTGCGCCGTCAGCCCACCTTCTTCATTTTCCGTGTAAGATAAACCATATGATTTACCACACAATAACTTGATCCGCTTCTGTACATTCAGCACCCCGATGCTGTTTCCTTCCAGCTTTGTCTTGTGATCGTAATGAAGCAGCATCTCATCAATCTCGGCTTTTTTTCCATCCTCAAAGCCGGTTCCACTGTCTTTCACGCAAATCTCAATTCCCTGACCGTTTTTATGTACAGAAATCCTGATTTCGCCCTGATATCCATTATTTTTCAAGCCATGCAATAAACTATTCTCCACGATGGGCTGCAGGATAAAATTCGGAACTGGATATTCCAACAGCTTCTCGTCAATATCATACGAAACATACAGCTTGGGATAACGATAGCACATCAACTCCAGATATGCCATGATCATCTCCAACTCCTCGTCCAGTGTGATGACCGGCTCGTTCACCTTTACACTGGCCCGGAAAAACTCTACCAGCTGCATGATCAGATCTGCCACCTTTTTATCCCCATCCAACTGCGCCTGGATACGGATCGCATCCAAGGTATTATATAGAAAGTGCGGATTCACCTGACTTTTCAGATACAGCATGGACATTTTCTGCTCTGTCAGTTCTGCACGCAGGATATCCGGATTTTCCAATGTCAGATAATACGCTAATGTCATAAGCGTCAACCCCATTCCACTGATCAGCCATGTGGGATTAAATCCCTGTAACACACATACAATAAACTCTATAGCCATTCCAATGCCAATCGTAAAACGCTTTTTCGGGTGGAGTTCTTTCCAATTTGATAAAAGCAGCCCGGCACATAGAAACAGATAAAAAACAACACTGGCATAACTGACCGCACAGTAGGGGCCAGCCGAATAATTTCCATCCGGTGTCTGTATATATGTGATCTCAAAAAATGCAACGCCAAGCTCTGCCACTACAAGAAATACCCTTGCCGCCAGATCCAGACTTCTTGCTTTTCCGGTCTCTTCTTCTATCAGGATCGCTATATACTGATAAAACAAATAGACAACAAACACCATCGATCCAATAAACAGACGATGTAACATTGCGTTCATCATCTGCGGAACCGTGTCCAGATGATTGACTGTGTATACCGTAGCGGCATCAAATACCAAATTGACGATCAATGCGATCAAAAGTACGGAAAACGTACGATGTAATAACGATTGCTTTCTTTCCGCCCCAAAATAAATATATGCAATAAATGCGATAACTAAGATCAACGCAATTTCCATTCTGATCATAACAATTATCTCCTCCCCCTGTATCAGCTACTGATCCAGCAGCTTGTGAAACTCTTTGTCCCTGTCAAAGGTTCCTTCCACAAAACCCGGAATCTCCTTGATGGCCTTGCAGACGCTCAAACTAAAGCCTGTCAGGATCCCGCCTATTTCCTGCTCAGAATATGAACATTCCCCACTGACGATCAGTGTTGCCAGTCCGTGAACTACCAGCCAAAGATCGCGAAAATAGCGGTCTGCTGTTGGTGCATCCATATGATAGGTCTCCATCAGCGATTCTCTCACCAGATCCTGCGAATGACCTAATGCGTTCATAAAGCTGTTCTTTCCATCATCACCGGCTGTCAAAAACATCAGCCTGTACAATTCCGGTTCTTCCCTGGAAAAACGGATATATTGCATTCCAACGCCAAAAAATGGCGGCTGCATTTGAAGACCTTCTGCTATATAGCTGTCATAGATCTGTTCTGCCGCTGCCCGCACCTCCCGCCTGGCCTCATCGATGGTGTGAAAACAGGTAAATACCGGCTGTGTGGAAACACCCAGCTCCGAAGCAAGCGCCTTGGCTGTAAGTGCATCGATTCCCTTTTTCCGGACAACACGCACGGCTGCCTCTACCATTTCATTTCTAGTATATTTATTCCTTGGAGCCATTTCATTCCTTCCTTTTAAAAAATAGTCTATAATATATATCTTGCAATATATATTATAGACTATTATAATAAAGCTTCGCTTACAATGTCAATGGATTTATTTTATTCTTGAAGAAATCTCCTCATAAATCGCTCTGGTCTCCTCCTCATCCTTTCCGCTGATGACGATCGTTTCATCACCCACTTTCAGGCATACGCCCTGACTGGTCTTATTATAGGCATACAACGTATAATCACCAAATTCCTGATTATGAAACAGCCCCATTCCCAGCTTGAAGGAACCGAATCCCATCTCACGGTCTCCTTTCCGGTATTGTTCCAGATATTCAATATCTTCAATCTCATCGTAACGAACCGTCAGGTCGCTCCAGCAGGCAGCTTCGACCGTAAAATCCAAATCATTGTATTGAATCTTAAAAGAACCGGTCGTCAAAAGCAATGCCACTGCCACAACAATAAATATTACGATCACCCACACATGCTTTCCCGTTGTCTTATAAGGATTGTCAACATCTTCCGTGTAAGTACCTGCCGCCTTCTGCTTTCTGTAATACAGATAGGAATACAGGAGCGGGGCAAAGATCATAACCAGAAGCACCGGAATAAACGTCACGAAAAACACATGCTCCGGTATAAATGCCAGGATCAGTAATGCAAGTCCTGCAAGCACCCATACCTTGCCGCCGAACCGGTGTGTTGCATTCCAGTTCTCATCGTTGCACAATGCCCACTTTACTTTAATTCCAAGCGTAAAATTACGTCTGCACTTCGGCAGATAATTGCCAATCAGCATGAACAAAAAGCCTAATAGTACAAACACAAAGAATGTCGGATCATATGGCAAATCAAACACGGCCTTCATACAGATGCCAGTTGCAAAAAATGAAATGATCGGCACAATCCAAAATACCATTTCCATTGCTTTTTTACTCTGATTCTGATTACCTTTATCCTTCATTGTAAAAAACAGACACAGAAGATGTACCGCGATCAGTAACAGCGTCTGTATTCCGCTGATCGCCATCAGATATCCCGTTGTCAATCCACCTGTAACTCTGGTCTCTCCTTCTCTGACATTTAGCAGTATCCAAAAGATCAGTACCGGTACTGCGATCAGAATTGATGATACAATGTATCTCCATTTTTGTTGTTTCATAATGATTCTCCTTCCATAACCAACGAGTTTTTCTCTTTACAGATTTCATATCACGTAAATTAATTGCTTCCCTTCAGATCAGCAATCCACACCAGGACCTCCTCCAGCACGGAGGTATTTAGTTCATAAAAAATATATTTACCTTCCCTCGTATCCCGTACCAGATCCGCATCTTTTAGTACGGATAGATGTCTGGAAATCGCCGCACCAGTGATATCAAACTGTTCTGCAATCTCCCCGGCTGACAGTCGCCCCTTCTTTAACAATCCCAGGATTTCCCGCCTGATAGGATCATCTAATGCTTTTAACGTCTCATGAACTGCCATATATTCCCTCCCTCCGTTCATTTAACATTTAACTTAATTGTTAAACGAATGGTAAATCAAAAAGTTCCTGTTGTCAAGAACTTTTTGAAAAATCTTTATCCATCTGATAACAGACACTTCTGCTATCACATTGTCTCCAACAAATTATCCAGCCACTGCTTTGCCAATTCCCCGCAGCGTTCAAAATCATACTCCTCTGCAGCATCCTTCATCTGCTTTGACCATGTGCACATCGGTTCCTGCACCGATGCATTTACTAATACCTGGATCAAATCTTCAATCATTGTGGAATCCAGATCATCAATCGCACTGATCAGCTTTTGCAGGATCTCCTGAATCTGTTTTTCAGAGATCACGATGGTCTCCCGTGTAGCCTCATCTGCCGAAAAATATGGAGTCAGCCGGTCCTTTAATTTCTGATACATTTCCAGAAGCTCTGTCGTATTTTGCCTGATATATAACAGATTCAACTCCTTTCCTGCCATTTCGAGTTTTTCAGCCAGATCCCCCAGGTCGATTGCACCGATCTGTCTGGAAGAGCTCTTGAGCGCATGCACCTCTGTCGTATATCGCTCCCAATCACCTTTTTCAAAGGAATTAATAATCATCTGCTTCTTTTTATCTATGTTTTTATAATACTGCGTCAGCACATCTTTATAAACGCGCATACTTCCGATCAAATGAATGGCCCCCTTTACATCCACTCCCGGAATGATCAGTTCCTCTTTTTCCTCCTGCTTCTGTGCAGTAATCTGATCATCTGCCAGTGGTATGACCTTATCCTCCGGAAGCCATGTTTTCACCATTTGAAGCAGCTGTCCAAATTCAATCGGTTTTGGCATAAAATCATTCATGCCCTCCACCAGAAACATTCCCTTGGCATTCTCCATAGCATTTGCAGTCAATGCAATGATGGGAACGTCATCATATTCCGGGTGCATTCTTCTAATGATATGTGTCGTTTCAATTCCATCCATCTCCGGCATCATATGATCCATGAAAATAAGATCATACATCTGACTCGAGATTTTATCAATCGCTTCCATGCCACTGATCGCTGTATCGATCTGCGCATTTAATGGTTTCAGTAACCCGACACAAACAGCAAGATTTACTTCATTGTCATCGACAACCAGGATTCTGGCATCCGGGACAGTAAAAGTAATCTCTACCACCTGCTCCTCATCCTCATGGATCATTAAGGCTTCATTATTCAGAATCCGAAGAATATTATATGAATACAATGGCTTATTCACAATTACAGCGTTATTGATGGGACAGTCATGGATGTCTATGTATCCGTCTATCACGACCACCTTGATATGATCTGTCTGCTCATTTACCAATTTAATAAATTTTTCATCCACAAAATCATAGTCAATAAATATATGGCTATACTTGTCCCAATGTTTCTTTGCCTGACTTGCAGCGGAGGCCTGACAGCCCAGACGCTGCAGATCCCGGATCATCTGCTGCTCTCTGAATTGATTCGACACGCAGATCAATGCATCTACCAGTTCCGGATGCTCTACTGTTTTCGGTTCTACTTCTGTCAATTCCAACTGTGGCAGTGTAAATGAAAATGTACTGCCGACACCATATTCACTCTCCACCGTCAGTTTTCCATTCATCAGTTCTAACAGATTTCTTGATATCGTCAGCCCCAGTCCGCTGCCCTCTATATTGCGGTTTCGTTTACTGTCCACCTGTTGAAAAGAATCAAAAATCTTCTGAAGGTCTTCCTCCTTTATCCCGATTCCGGTATCTTTTACCGATACCTGCAATTCCTTCATCCGGGGGCCGGAATCCCTGCACTTTACACAAATATGCACTTCCCCTTCATGAGTAAATTTAATTGCATTGTTGGCAATGTTTGTTATGATCTGCTTGATTCGGATTTCATCACCCATCAGCTTTCCTGGAAGGTTCGGATCTACATCCACGATCAATGCAACATTTTTTCCTTTCACACGGGTCTGTAAAATATGAACGATATCGTCTATCAGCTGCATCGGACTGTACTCATTCATATTGATTTCCATCTTACCAGATTCTATCTTTGAGAAATCCAAAATATCATTAATAATCGTAAGTAGCATTCCGCTGGAACGCTTGATCTGGCGAACATGTGCCTTCGCCATTTCCAGATCTGTTTCCCGCAATGCCATATCTGACATTCCAACAATCGCATTCATTGGTGTTCGAATCTCATGGCTCATATTAGCCAAAAAATCAGACTTCATCTTTGCAGCAGCTTCTATTTCCTTGTTTGCCCGCAAGACCTGTAATTTGTTCGATGCTATTTCAGAAATAATATTCGCGATCCGCTCTGCGTCCTCTACTGCCAGATCAATTTGTTCCTGTGTTACAACAGGTATAGTCTTTGAAACCTCATACAATTCATCCCGGTCAATCCCCAGTTCATCTGCAAGACAATCTGTCTGCTTCCTCGTCAGCTCTTTGGTGGAAACCTGCCCGGCAACAATAAATCCATATTGTTTTCCCTCCACTACAACCGGAGCTGAAATATCCACCAGACCCGCATGACAAATATAGGCACATGCCTTTCCAGTCTCACAACAACGTGCCGCGTTTTCCCTGTCACAGTCATCGCATCTGCGCTTGCCTTCAGGCGCTTTCTTTATATACAGTTCACAAAATGGATTAACCGTACAAGAGGAAGTAATATAACTGCCATCAGAACAACATAACCCTGTTTCGATTCCATTTTTTGAAATAATCATCTTTTGAAGTTCGATGATAATATGATTACTGATCAGATCTGTTAATTTCAATTCGTTCATTGCCCATCTCCTTATTCAGTACCACTCCGTCATATACTTTTCTGAATCTAGCAATATTATAACAGATTTCTATCAATTTTTCTTTATTTTTGTTTATTTTATACAAGTAATTCCACTTGTTATTTTTTCCTGTTTATCGTATGTCGAAAGGATTGGATTCAGCTACACGATCATTGAGATTGTCTTTAGTAAACATCAGCCCCGCATAAAATGCGGGGCTGATGAAAGAATCCTAAAAGAATTTTAAGATATATTATTTATTTGCAATAGCAGCCTGTGCTGCAGCCAGTCTTGCGATCGGCACACGGAACGGTGAGCATGATACATAGTCAAGACCAATCTTGTGGCAGAACTCTACGGAAGAAGGATCTCCACCGTGCTCTCCACAAATACCAACATGAAGCTTCGGATTTACAGGCTTACCAAGCTTGATAGCCATCTCCATGAGTTTGCCAACACCAGTCTGGTCTAACTTAGCGAACG
This sequence comes from Lachnospiraceae bacterium, assembly GCA_022773965.1. Lineage (GTDB taxonomy): Bacteria > Bacillota > Clostridia > Lachnospirales > Lachnospiraceae > W0P33-017. The sequence goes on along the minus strand of JALFNQ010000092.1, from coordinate 5,717 downwards.
GATCGGTCTCGAAGATCTTGGTGTCATAGTAAGCATCTAAGAACTTACCAGCATCGTCACGTGAGAAGCCGAAGGTCATCTGAGTCAGGTCATTGGTACCGAAGCAGAAGAAGTCAGCCTCAGTAGCGATCTCGTCAGCGGTCAGCGCTGCACGAGGAATCTCGATCATCGTACCTACCTCGTACTCTAAGTTCACGCCTGCAGCTGCGATCTCAGCGTCAGCAGTCTCAACAACAACCTTCTTTACATACTTCAGCTCCTTAACCTCACATACTAACGGAATCATAATCTCAGGTTTTACATTCCAGTCTGCATGCTCCTTCTGAACCTCGATAGCCGCACGGATAACAGCCTTTGTCTGCATCTTAGCGATCTCAGGATAGGTAACAGCAAGACGGCATCCACGATGACCCATCATCGGGTTGAACTCGTGCAGAGAAGCGATGATAGCCTTGATATCCTCAACGCTCTTGCCCTGTGCATCTGCTAACTTCTTAATATCCTCTTCCTCGGTAGGAACGAACTCATGAAGCGGAGGATCCAGGAAACGGATGGTAACCGGGCATCCCTCAAGTGCCTCATAAAGAGCCTTGAAGTCTCCCTGCTGATAAGGAAGGATCTTGTCCAGAGCAGCCTCGCGCTCCTCAACAGTGTCAGCACAGATCATCTCACGGAAAGCAGCAATTCTGTCTTCCTCGAAGAACATATGCTCGGTACGGCAAAGACCGATACCCTCTGCACCAAGCTCACGAGCCTTCTTAGCATCTGCAGGTGTATCAGCATTGGTACGAACCTTCAGAGTTCTGAACTTGTCAGCCCAAGCCATTACACGGCCGAACTCGCCAGCGATCTGAGCATCAACGGTGGGGATGATTCCTGCGTAGATGTTACCGGTTGTACCATCGATAGAAATCTCTGATCCCTCAGTAAATGTCTGTCCAGCTAAGGTAAACACCTTGTTCTCCTCATCCATGTTGATGTCGCCACATCCGGATACACAGCAGGTACCCATACCACGGGCAACTACAGCTGCGTGAGAAGTCATACCACCACGAACAGTCAGGATACCCTGAGCAGCCTTCATACCAGTAATATCCTCAGGAGAGGTCTCAAGACGAACAAGAACAACCTTCTCGCCACGCTCATTCCAAGCTACTGCATCATCAGCGGTAAATACAACCTTACCACAAGCAGCTCCCGGAGAAGCGCCAAGTCCCTTTCCGATCGGTGTTGCAGCCTTTAATGCTGTAGCATCGAACTGGGGATGTAATAATGTATCTAAGTTACGAGGATCGATCATTGCAACTGCCTCTTCCTCGGTCTTGTGTCCCTCATCAACAAGATCACAAGCGATCTTCAATGCAGCGGGAGCAGTTCTCTTTCCGTTACGGCACTGTAACATGTACAGCTTCTTGTTCTCAACGGTGAACTCCATATCCTGCATGTCATGATAATGGTTCTCAAGGATATCACAAACCTTGATGAACTCAGCATATGCCTCAGGGAACTCCTGCTCCATCTGAGCGATCGGCATAGGTGTACGAACACCGGCAACTACGTCCTCGCCCTGTGCGTTGATCAGGAACTCGCCCATAAGCTTCTTCTCGCCTGTCGCGGGATCACGGGTAAATGCAACACCGGTACCAGACTCGTCATTTAAGTTACCGAATACCATGGGCATTACGTTTACAGCGGTTCCCCAAGAATAAGGAATATCGTTGTCACGACGGTATACGTTTGCACGAGGGTTGTCCCATGAACGGAATACAGCCTCAATTGCAAGCTTTAACTGCTCTACAGGATCTGAAGGGAAATCTGTACCTAACTGGTTCTTGTACTCAGCCTTAAACTGCTCAGCTAACTCCTTTAAATCAGCAGCGGTCAGCTCTACGTCATACTGCACGCCCTTCTTCTCTTTCATCTGGTCGATGAGCTGCTCAAAGTATTTCTTACCAACTTCCATTACGACATCAGAGAACATCTGGATGAAACGTCTGTAAGAATCATATACGAAACGCTCGAACTTAGGATCAGGGTTACCAGCGATCATAGCTGCTACTACCTCATCGTTTAATCCAAGGTTCAGGATAGTGTCCATCATACCAGGCATAGAAGCTCTTGCTCCGGAACGAACAGATACTAATAAAGGATTCTGCAGATCGCCGAACTTCTTGCCGTTGATCTCTTCCATCTTCTTAACGCCTTCCATAGCCTGTGCCATGATCTCGTCATTAATCTTACGACCATCCTCATAGTACTGTGTACAAGCCTCAGTTGTGATTGTGAATCCCTGGGGAACAGGAAGTCCGATGCTTGTCATCTCGGCAAGGTTTGCACCTTTTCCACCAAGAAGATTACGCATGCTCATGTCGCCTTCGCTAAACATGTAAACCCATTTGTTTGCCATTTTGACATTCCTCCTAAAAATTTAATATTGAGTGTGAAAATATGTCATGCAGCTTGTCCGTAGAAAGCCGCTACAACACGCAATGAGCGGACCTTTTTTGTGTGTATGTAAGAAAAAAGGTCGCACATAAATTATTTTATCATACTTTTCTCATTTCGCAAGAGAAAATTTGTGTTTGCTGACGGCCGAACTGTTAAAAAGTTACAATTCACACGTCAGCCAGCTGACCCGTGAATTGCAACGAATTTGGCGATGCTTCGCATGAAAAATCGCCAAATTCATGGCTTATATACGTTTTTGGCACGTAGCCCGCAGTAAATGCTGGCTACTGTGTGAAAAGTAACCTTAAAAATCAAATTTATCCGCAAAGAATGCATCCAGTTCATCGATCTTCACACGAACCTGCTCCATAGAGTCGCGGAAACGCACAGTGACTGCTCCGTCCTCCTCGGAATCAAAGTCATAGGTTACACAGAAAGGTGTTCCGATCTCATCCTGGCGGCGATAACGCTTTCCGATATTTCCACGATCATCAAACTCACAGTTATATTTCTTGGAAAGCTGTGTAAATACCTTCTCAGCGCCCTCATTCAGCTTCTTGGAAAGCGGCAGCACACCGATCTTTACCGGTGCCAGTGCCGGATGGAAATGAAGCACAGTACGCATATCCGGCTTCTCCTCAGTACCGATATTCTCCTCATCGTAAGCAGCGCAAAGAAATGCCAGTACAACGCGGTCAGCACCCAGTGACGGCTCGATGACATAAGGAATATATTTCTCATTCTTGGTATCATCAAAATAACTCATATCCTGTCCGGAAGTATTCTGATGCTGGGTCAGATCGTAGTCTGTACGGTCTGCTATACCCCACAATTCGCCCCATCCGAAGGGGAACAGAAACTCGAAATCAGTGGTTGCCTTGCTGTAGAATGCCAATTCTGCCGGATCATGATCACGCAGACGAAGCTCCTCCTCTTTTATGCCAAGGCTTAAGAGCCAGTCACGGCAGAAACTTCTCCAGTACTGAAACCACTCAAGGTCCGTGCCGGGCTCACAGAAGAACTCCAGCTCCATCTGCTCAAACTCTCTGGTACGGAAGGTAAAGTTACCCGGTGTAATCTCATTTCGGAAAGATTTTCCGATCTGGCAAATACCAAAAGGTACTTTTTTACGTGAAGTACGCTGCACATTCTTGAAATTTACAAAAATACCCTGTGCAGTCTCAGGTCTTAAGTATACGGTATTCTTTGCGTCCTCAGTCACGCCCTGGAATGTCTTGAACATCAGGTTGAACTGACGGATATCTGTAAAATTATGTTTTCCGCAGGTCGGGCAGGGAACATTGTGCTCCTCGATGAAATTCATCATTTGCTCCTGAGACCATCCGTCAACGGAATCCTCTAATGTGATGCCGTTTGCCTCTGCATAATCCTCAATGATCTTATCTGCACGGAAACGCTCATGGCACTCCTTACAATCCATCAGAGGATCTGAAAATCCGCCCAGATGTCCGGAGGCAACCCAGACTTGCGGATTCATAAGGATCGCACAGTCCACTCCTACGTTGTAGGGATTCTCCTGCACGAATTTCTGCCACCATGCCTTCTTGACATTGTTTTTCAGCTCAACACCAAGGTTTCCATAATCCCATGTATTCGCAAGACCTCCATAAATCTCAGAACCGGGATATACAAATCCTCTCGCCTTTGCCAGAGCAACAATTTTGTCCATTGTCTTTTCCATATCATTTCCTCGTTTCTATTGTTTTTTATTTTATATTATTTATACACAATATAAGCGGGCTGTGCGTCCTCATCCAGAATATCATACGTCACATCCGCCGTGTTTTTTCCCGTCACGGAAGCATTATCTGAGACAAACAGGATCGTTCCGTCTACCTGCACCTGCGTCTGCTGACCAACAATCACGATCTTATTTCCCTCTGCATCCCACGTTGTCTCCTTATCCGTCACCGCTGTAAATGCATTCGGGATATCGTAGCCGTTTGCTTTTGCATCCAGCACAGTTCCCGCATAAAACTCCACACCGTTAAACTGTGCATAATCTTCTGCACCTGCATAATCCAGATATAGATGGGCGATGCCATTCTCCACCCCGTAATCCTCGATCACAACCGTTCCGTCTCCGGCCTTTGCCACATATGTATCCACGGTATCCGTTATGAAATCCGACAATTCTGCCTCGTCATAATAGTCCTTATCAAAATCTGCTATATTTGCACCCTTAACAGTCCCTTTCTTCTGCACATAGACAGTATCCTTATCAGCTGAAAAGTCTGCTCCACACCCGGCAAGCAATGTAACCGTCAGAACACTTAACAGTCCAAACTGCACTGCTTTTCTCATACGTTTACCTCCACATAGTCTCAAAGTCATTTTATTATACTATTTCCTGAAACTTATTTCAATGCCAATTTTACAACAGCAGCTCCAGTAACTCCAGCGAATGAAAATCCCGATCTATGTACCGATGCATATACTCATTCAGGATCTGTTCCAGACAGACAAGCACTTTCTCTGTCACCTGAAAACAATACAACCGCTCCAATGGCGAAGAAACAATATACTGCATGGTATAGAGCGTAGATCCATCCACCGGTATTCCACTAAAAAGAGCGCTGCAGGCGCTGCACAGCATTCCTCCCCGTTTCACGCTAAAGGCACTCAGCCCCTCTTTTGAACCACAGCTGACACAGCCGAACAGATTTGGATATTCTCCGGCCAGCACCAGCATACGAAGCTCGTATATACGACGGACAAGCCGGTCTTGAAACACCGGCTTAGTTAGTGCCCGCAACGATGCATACAGGAGATTACACATATCCTTAGCCTCTACATTTTCTACCGCATAATAATCTGCCAGTTCCAGAAAATAGAAGCCATAAGATGCCATCTCAATGTCCGCTGTCAGTTCACGAAAATAGTTTTTCACACTGATCTTACAGGCGTTATATGCTGTTTTTCCCTCAAATAGTTCAAACTCTCCGAACGCAAATGGATTGGTGGCAGCCAGCAAAGAACTGTTCGGACGTCTTGCCCCTCTGGCAAACACCGTTATCTTACCGCGCTCTTTCGTGAGCACCACCAGCCGTTTGTCATAATCTCCGATTGGCATTGCAGAGAGCACCATTCCGTTCAACAGGATGGTCTGCCCCATCTTTCCTTTCCTCTCTCACCACACATCCGGCCTTCTCGCACGTCTCTCGCGCACAGGCACGGTACTCCAAATAGTCACGTACACTTCCGGTCAAGGCAAACCGGTTCCATTTTTCATCTGACATGTACCTTCC
>JALFNQ010000061.1 GCA_022773965.1 Lachnospiraceae bacterium | reverse complement strand
GCAGGATGCGGACTCCAAGGTGGCTGATATGCTGCGCCGTTCCCACAAGCCGGTCATTCTGGCAGTCAATAAAGTAGACAATTTTGAAAAAATGATGATGGATGTCTACGAATTCTATAATCTTGGAATGGGAGAGCCTCTTCCGGTGTCTGCGGCATCCATGCTTGGTATTGGTGATCTGCTGGATGAAGTGGTAAAGCACTTCCCTGACCGTCCAGGAAATGACGATGAGGATGACCGTCCGAAGATCGCGGTTGTGGGAAAGCCCAATGTAGGAAAATCATCACTTGTGAACCGTCTGACCGGAGACAACCGTGTGATCGTGTCAGATATCGCAGGAACAACAAGAGATGCCATCGATACTCCGGTGAAATATCACGGCAAAGAATACGTGTTTATTGATACAGCCGGACTGCGGCGTAAAAATAAGATCAAAGAGGAAATTGAGCGCTACAGTATCATCCGTGCTGTGACTGCTGTGGAGCGGGCAGATGTGGTACTGCTTGTGATTGACGGTACGGAGGGCGTGACCGAGCAGGATGCGAAGATCGCAGGAATCGCCCATGAGCGCGGAAAAGGCATCATTATCGTTGTCAATAAGTGGGATGCTGTAGAAAAGGACGATAAGACGATCTACCGCCAGAGCGAAAAGATCCGCCAGATCTTAAGCTTTTTGTCCTATGCGGAGATTATGTTTATCTCTGCAAAGACCGGACAGCGCGTCCAGAATGTGTATGATATGATCGATATGGTCATTGAGAACAATTCCATGCGTATTGCGACAGGTGTGCTCAATGAGATCATTGCGGAGGCCGTTGCGATGCAGCAACCGCCCACAGACAAGGGCAAGCGCTTGAAAATATACTATGTGACCCAGGTGTCGGTGAAGCCGCCGACCTTTGTAATTTTTGTCAATGACAAGGAGTTGGCACATTTCTCTTATGTGCGCTATCTGGAAAACCGTATCCGGGATGCATTTGGCTTCCGGGGCACTTCATTAAAATTTATTGTCCGCGAGCGGAAGGAGGATCAGTAGTTCGATGTTAGCACGTGTTATCTCAATTTTGATCGGTTATGCCTGCGGGCATTTCCTCACAGGATTTTTTTACGGAAAGACCCAGCATGTAGATCTGCGCAAGGTGGGAAGCGGTAACGTGGGAACGACCAATACGTACCGCAATCTGGGACCGAAGGCGGGTATTCTGACGTTGCTCGGCGATGTGTTTAAGGTGGTGTTGTCGGTGCTGATCGTGTGGTTTATTTTCCGTGGGAATGCCGATGTGAATGTCAAGGTGCTGGAATATTATGCGGCGCTCGGCACGATCCTTGGGCACAATTTTCCGATTTTTATGAAATTTCACGGTGGTAAGGGAATCGCCTGCACTGGTGGACTGATGGTGGCAGTATGCCCGATCTGCGTACCGGTCTGCCTGACATTGTTTCTTGCAACGGTTCTGATCACAAAGTATGTGTCTTTGGGTTCCATCTTTGTGTGCATCAGCTTCTTTATCCAGATCTTGATCTTTGGACAGAATGGTATGCTGGGGCTTGCAGGGACAGATTTGATGGAAGTGTACATATTGGCAGCCGTTGTCATGGTGCTTGGCATCGCCAGACATCATGCGAATATTGGGCGGCTCCTGAAGGGTACGGAAAATAAGTTTTCCTTCAAGCCGAAAAAAGAAGCTTAAAAAACGGATCGGCAGCAGTGTTTTTATCTGCATGCCGGGACAGGAGTTACAGAGATGAAACAGGAAACGATAAAAATTGTTTATCATACAGATAAAATTGACAAACTGACCTATATTGACGGCAAATCGGACTGGATCGATCTGCGTGCGGCGGAGGACGTGGAGTTTCACGCTGGAGAGTTCAAGCTGATCAATCTGGGGGTTTCGATGCAATTGCCAAAAGGTTACGAGGCGCATGTAGTCCCGCGTAGCTCTACGTTTAAGAATTACGGACTGATCCAGACAAATTCCTGTGGGATTATCGATCAGACCTATTGTGGACCCAATGATATCTGGCGCTGGCCTGCCTATGCCACCAGAGATGTTACCGTGCATGTAAATGACCGGATCTGTCAGTTCCGCATTGTGGAAAATCAGCCGAAGATCCATTTTGATGAGGTAGATCATTTAGAGGGCGAGGATCGGGGGGGATTTGGCTCCACTGGAAAAAATTAGTATTGGTGAATGGAAACGGGGAGGATGTATGCTGATCGTTTATCCCGATTATTATAAGGATTTTTCATGCATTGCCGGTGACTGCGAGGATACCTGCTGCGCGGGCTGGGAGATCGTGATTGATCCGAAATCGTTACAAAAATATCATGAGTCAAAGACCTTAAAAGGACGTCTCCTGCGCGACATTAAGTGGCGCAAGGGGACGTTTCGTCAGTGCAGGGATGGAAGATGCGCGTTTCTTCGGGAGGACGGGCTGTGTGATCTGTACCGGAAACTCGGCGCGGACAGTCTGTGCAAAACGTGTCGTACCTATCCGAGACACACGGAGGAATTTGAGAATGTGCGCGAGATCACACTGTCGATCTCCTGTCCACATGTGGCACGGATGCTTTTGGAACGAAGGTCTCCGGTGCGTTTTCTGGAAAAAGAGACAGGCCGGGAAGAGAGCTATGAGGACTTTGACTATTTTCTGTTTTCCTGCCTGATGGATGCCCGGGCGGTGATGCTTGAAATTTTGCAAAACCGCACGTTGGCGATGGAAGAGCGTCTGCTACTCGTACTCGGTATCGCTCATGATCTGGAGATGCGGTATCGACAGGGAAGGCTTGGTGAGGCAGATGAGGTGCTGACCCGCGCGGTAAGCCCACAGGCGCTTACAAAGGTGCGGGCGGAGCTCTCACGTTTCCGGCAGGAAAAAGAGAAAAATTACGCACTTGCAAAACAGCATTTTTACCATCTGTGCGATCTGGAACGGCTGCGCAAAGAGTGGGATCAGGTGCTCATCGAGACGCAGATGATCCTGTATGTGCAAGGTGCGAAATCTTACGTGGCACTGCACAAGGAGTTTGCGGCGTGGGCCTCAGAGAATGCCCCGAATCTGACCGTGCAGCTGGAACAGCTGGCAGTCTATTTTATCAGCACCTATTTTGTTGGAGCGGTCTATGACGGCAGGATCTACGGCAAGGCAGATACAGCTATCGGTTATGTGTCACAGATTTATGATCTGCTCATGGCGCGCTGGCTGAAAAACGAAAAACAGCTGGATACAGAGGACGTGATCGAAATTGTCTATCGCTATTCACGGGAGATCGAGCATTCTGACCCCAATCTGGAGACAATGGAGTCATACCGCTGGTGGCGGATTGGCAGGGTAGGGAATGAAAAGAGACAGGAATGTCACAGTAAGGAACATTGATAGGAGAACACGTAAGGATTTCAAAGTGGATCGGAGTCGTGGAGAATTCAATTGCCTGAAACAAGGTTTTGGTTCGGGCATGTAAGGGAGGATAAAACATGGAGATCAGAAGAGCAGAAGAGAAAGACATGGAAGGGATTAACAAGCTGCTGCATCAGGTACTTATGGTGCACCACAATGGCAGACCGGATCTGTTTCAGGCAAATGTAAAAAAATATAACGATGAGCAGCTTCTGGAGATCATCGCAGATGATAAGCGGCCGATCTTTGTGGGCGTGGATGAGGGGGGACACGTGATGGGATATGCATTTTGCGTGTTTGAGCATCACGCGGGTGACAATATCCTCACACCCATCAAGACCTTGTATATCGATGATCTGTGTGTAGATGAGACATTGCGGGGACAGCATGTTGGCAGTCAGATTTATGAGTATGTTCTTCATTTTGCAAAGGAGAGCGGCTGCTACAATGTGACGTTAAATGTGTGGGAGTGCAATCCTTCCGCAAAGAAGTTTTACGAGGCGATGGGGCTTGTGCCTTACAAGACCGGCATGGAGAAAATATTATGAAGCCTGGAGAAGCAGTATGGTGCCGGATACCTGTAATTTGTTTCGTACCTGTAGATGAAAGAGGAATATTTTTTCGAAAAGGCTCTGAAAGGGGTCTTTAGGAGATGTGATCATGAAGCTGAGTGAATTAAAAGAGCGCCAGAGTGCGCGAATCATACATATTGAAGGAAAGGGAGCGCTGCGTCATCATTTGCTGGATATGGGACTGACTCCCCGGACGATCGTCACACTGCGAAAGGTGGCTCCAATGGGAGATCCTGTGGAGATCGAGCTGCGCGGTTATGAGCTGACACTTCGTCTGGCAGAGGCTGCGAACATTGAGGTGGAGCTTGTAGAGGAGCAGGTGCGCGCTTCGCAGAAAGAGAAGCACGCGCGGCGTATGCCGTCACAGCATCCCGGCATGGGTGAGCTGGGAGATGCAGAGGATTGGAAGCAGCACAAGCTGGGCGAGGCAATTCCTAAAGGTCAGCCCATCAGCTTTGCGCTGGCAGGCAACCAAAACTGCGGAAAGACAACGCTGTTTAATCAACTGACAGGTTCCAACCAGCATGTGGGCAATTTTCCAGGCGTGACCGTAGACCGCAAAGACGGTACGATCCGCAATCATCCGGAGGCAACTGTGACGGATCTGCCCGGCATTTATTCTTTGTCTCCCTATTCCAACGAGGAAATCGTAACACGTGATTTTTTGCTGCACAACAAGCCGGACGGAATCATCAATATCGTGGATGCCACAAATATTGAGCGCAATCTCTGTCTGACCATGCAGCTCATGGAGCTTGGAATTCCGATGGTACTGGCACTGAATATGATGGATGAGGTGCGCGATAACGGCGGTACGATCTATATCAATGAACTGGAAAAAATCCTGGGAATTCCGGTGGTACCGATCAGTGCGGCGAAAAATGAGGGTATCGAGGAGCTGATCAGCCATGCAATGCATGTGGCGCGCTACCGCGAAGCACCCGGGCGCATTGATTTTTGCCCGGTGGGCGGCGACAAGAGTGATGCCACAGGCGCAGTGCACCGCTGTATTCATGCGACGGCACATTTGCTGGAGCCCTTTGCCAAGGCGGCAGGACTGCCGGTGCGGTTTACTGCCACGAAGATTGTGGAGGGTGATCATCTGGTCATCGAGGCATTGCAGCTTCCGGCGGAGGAGCAGGCGGCGCTGGAGACGATCATCTCAAATATGGAAAAAGAGGGTGGCGTGGAGCGTGAGGCTGCGTTGGCCAATATGCGCTTTGACTTTATAGAAAAGCTGTGTGCGCAGACAGTTGTGCGTCCCCATGAGAGTAAGGAACATATCAGAAGTGTAAAGATCGACCGGATCCTGACCGGAAAATATACGGCGATTCCATGTTTTATCGGCATTATGGCACTGGTGTTTATCATGACCTTCGGTCTGATCGGCGCGTGGCTGTCTGACCTGATGTCGCTGGGTGTGGATGCCATCATCAGCCTGATCGACAAAGGACTTACACTCTGGCAGGTCAATCCCGTGGTGCATGGCCTTGTCGTAGACGGTATCTGTCAGGGTGTCGGAAGCGTGATCAGCTTTTTGCCAACGATCGTGACACTGTTTTTCTTTCTGTCCATTCTGGAGGATACCGGATACATGGCGCGGGTGGCGTTTGTCATGGATAAGCTTCTGAGAAAAATAGGACTTTCCGGAAGAAGCTTTGTGCCAATGCTGATCGGTTTTGGATGCTCGGTTCCTGCGATTATGGCGACAAGAACGCTCTCCAGTGAGCGGGACCGCAAGATGACGATCCTTTTAACGCCCTTTATGAGCTGTAGCGCCAAGCTGCCGATCTATGCGCTGTTCACCACGGCATTTTTCCCCCGTCCATGGCGACCGGTCGTGATGGTGGGACTGTATTTCTTTGGTATTTTGTGTGGAATCCTCTACGCCCTGATCCTGTGCAAGACAAAGTTCACCGGGGAGCCGGTGCCCTTTGTCATGGAGCTTCCAAACTACCGTCTTCCGGCGGCAAAGAGTGTGGGACAGCTCATCTGGGAAAAGGCAAAGGACTTTATCCAAAAGGCATTTACGATCATTTTCCTTGCAACGATCATCATCTGGTTTTTGCAGAATTTTGATTTTCGTCTCAATGTGGTCGCATCGCCGGATGAGAGCCTGCTGGCCATGCTGGGCGGACTGGTCGCACCGATCTTTGCACCGCTGGGCTTTGGCGATTGGCGGATCGCAACAGCACTCATCACAGGCTTTACCGCAAAGGAGAGTGTGGTTTCCACACTGACGGTATTGCTGGGCGGTGATGTATCAGCGCTGCCGACATTGTTTACGCCCTTTGGAGCGATCGTGTTCCTTGTATTTACCTTGCTGTATACACCGTGTGTTGCCGCAATCGCAACCGTGAAACGTGAGATGGGAGGCAGAGGAGCCGCATTTATGACTGTATTTGTACAGTGCCTGATCGCATGGCTGATGGCATTTGCCGTGCGGCTTGTGGGACTGGCCATCGGGCTGGTGTAGAAAATGAAATAAAGCTGATGATTTTTACAAAAAGCGTAGAGATCATCAGCTTTTTTAGATTTACTACATAAAGGTGTGCCAATGTACAAAATATTGTAATAGCAATTGAAGTGTAAATAAATTGGTGGTAAAATAGCATTACTAAATTCCGTGCAATGCACAAAAACAAGGAGTAACACGATGGAAATTCAAAGAGATGCGTACCTTGAACAGTTAAAGATACGAAAAGATAATGGAATGATTAAGATTATTACAGGAATAAGGAGATGTGGCAAATCATTCCTGTTATTTGTGTTGTTTAAGAAATACTTATTGGAGAGTGGAATTGATAATGACCATATCATTGAGATTGCGTTAGATGGAATTGAAGATGAGGAACTGAGAGATCCAAAGAAGTGTTATCAGCATATTAGAGATGCGATGAAAGATGACCAGAAGTATTATTTGCTTTTGGATGAAGTACAGTTTATGCCACGATTTGAGGAAGTGCTGAACAGTTTGCTTCGTATCAGCAACATTGATGTGTATGTAACTGGCAGTAATTCTAAGTTTTTATCTAGCGATATTGTAACTGAATTTAGAGGCAGAGGAGATGAAATCAGAATATATCCGTTGTCCTTTGCAGAGTTCTATGGGGCTTTTGATGGAGATTATGATGATGCCTGGGAGGAATATATGATATACGGTGGTTTACCGCAGGTGGCACAATTCTCTGTAGAACGCCAAAAGGCTGAGTATCTTAAAAATATTTTTACCAATGTTTATATCAAGGATGTGGTAGAGCGAAACAGGATTCAAAATGTTGACGAAATAGGAACTTTAGTAGATATTCTTGCTTCTGCCATAGGAGCACCTACCAATCCAACCAAAATATCAAATACTTTCAAAAGTGAAAGAGGCATTCATTACAGCAATAAAACGATATCCAACCATATTGATTATCTTGCAGAAGCATTTTTGATTTCTAAAGCGGAACGATATGATATTAAAGGTAGAAAATATGTAGGAGCAAATCTGAAATACTATTTTTCAGATGTTGGACTCAGAAATGCCAGACTCAATTTCAGACAGCAGGAGCCGACTCATATTATGGAGAACATTGTTTATAATGAGCTGCTTGTGCGTGGTTACAATGTGGATGTTGGTATTGTGGATGTATTTGCAAAGAATAGTGAAGGAAAGCGAGTTCATAAGCAGTTAGAGGTTGATTTTGTGGTAAATCAAGGTAGTCAGAGATATTACATTCAGGTGGCTTACGATATGTCTTCTGAAGAAAAGCAGGAACAGGAGTTTCGTTCTTTCAGAAACATACCAGATTCATTTAAGAAGATTGTCATCGTGAATGGCACAAAGAAACCTTGGAGAAATGACGAGGGATTTGTGATCATGGGGATGAAATATTTTCTCCTCAATGCAGACAGTTTAGAGTTTTGACAGGGTGAGGCAATATAGGATGGATACTCAATTTGGAGGTGAACGAGAAAGCTTTTTCTGGCAGATGGACAGTATATGTCCAAGTTAAATGCTAAAATCCGGTTATCAGGAAAAAGGAGAGGAAAACGATGGAGAACGACAAGATACACAGAGTATTGGATATTTATGATCGTTTGCAGGAGGGAAAGGTCATTTATAAATCGGAGGAAGCGCAGCGGTTTCAGGTCAATGAGAAGAGCATCCAGAGAGACATAGAAGATATCCGTGAGTATTTAGAGCAGAATACAGTGGAAAGAGGAATCAAAAACGATCTGATCTACGATTATGAGAAACGAGGATATCGACTGGAATGTGTCAGCAAGATGAGTTTTTCAAATGAGGAGATTCTGGCTCTTGCCAAGATCCTGTTGGACAGCCGTGCATTTACGAAACATGAGATGATGAATATGCTTGATAAGCTGCTGGACTGCTGCGTGCTGCCGGAAAACAGGGGAATCATAGACCGTCTGATTGCCAACGAGAAAATCCATTATATCCAGCCACATCATGGAAAAGTCTTTATCGATAAAATGTGGCAGATCGGGAATGCCATATTGGAATCCCGTTACATAGAGATCACCTATGAAAAGACAAAGAACCATGAGACCGTAAAGCGAAAAGTCCAGCCGCAGGCCATCATGTTCTCAGAATTTTATTTTTATCTTGCCGCCTACATTGAAAACATTGACAAGGAAAAAGAATTTTCGGTTAAAAATGATATGTATCCGACGATCTACCGGATCGACCGCATAGCAGAGATTCAGGTACTGGATGAGCACTTCAAAATCCCTTACCGGGATCGTTTCGAAGAAGGAGAGTACCGCAAGAAAATCCAGTTTATGTACGGTGGACGCATCCAAAAAACAATATTCTGGTATAAGGGGCTCAGTGTGGAAGCAGTCCTCGACCGCCTGCCAACGGCAAAGATCCTCAAAGAAGATGACGGCAAATATCTGATCAGCGCAGAGACATTCGGAACGGGCATTGAAATGTGGCTGCGGAGCCAGGGGGATGCTGTGGAGGTCGTATAAAATTACACATATTTTTTGTGGTGGAAAATTTAACGTTTTTGATGTATAATCATTCAAAAGATCACAAGCGAGGAAGTGCACTTGACAGAAACATTTGAACAGAAAAGAAGAAATCGCCCAATCAAAATCACGCAAATCGCCATTGATAAAGTGCCGCTTGTACATATTGATGGTTTTACCGGGGAAGAGGATCTGTTTATCCAAAATATGCATAAAAGACTTCTTCTTACTTCTATGGAATTAAATGATTCGAATGAAGTGGGCATAATGGTCGATATTATTGAATGGATGACATGGACCATTCTTGGAGATTCTAATGAAGTAGAGACAAGAAAGAATCCTGATGCATATATTGCTCTTAAAGGAAACAGAAAAAATACGCTTCTCTTTATTCACAATCATCCAAGTACCGGTACTTTCTCGGGTGTGGATTTTAAAACTTTTTGCAGCAATGAATCGCTATACGCCATGACTGTGGTTGGAAACGACGGAAGCGTTTACACCTTAGTGAAATGCCCGACTTTTAACAGTCATGAGGCTCTTTCTTATTACCATGATCTTGCTATGGATAAATATAAAGATTATACCAATAATGGCACTATGGCAATGAAAGAGTTATTAAAAACCTGTGAGAAAATCGGATTATCATATCATAAAGGAGGTCGATAATATGAATGCTACCCTGACCATTACTTCTCTGTTCGATAAAATTGAAAAGCCCAGCAAACCTCATATTATGGATTCCCAAATTCCTGTTACCAAAGAAGAGTTGGAGGAGCGTCTCCGAAAAGCAGCTATTTTAGAATCAGTTGGCATCAGTTCTTCTCGCTTTGATGGTGACAATGAGCACGAGGATGAAGACGAGCTTCAGATCCGACTTCTCCTTGCCGAAGGCAAAGATATTCCTAATGATCTTTTAGAGCGTTTAAAAGAAAAAAACAAAATTACACCTTCTGACAAGAATAATTAAAAAAGAAGATCGGACGTTTTGCTCCGGTCTTTTTTTGTACAAACCTCTATAAAAAATGTGATCAGCGCAGAAACATTCGGAGTAGGCATTGAAATGTGGCTGCGGAGCCAGGGGGACGCTGTGGAACTCGTATAAAAAGTGAAAAAATAATCAACCTGGACAGGTTGTGTCTATGCACTGTGCTATTATTATGAAAGTGTAACGATTCAGAGCAGAACAAGAAAACAGCGGCGACCTAAGAAGATAAATGCTGCAGCATGTCATCGGTGAGTTGCTGTAAAACCTGTCTTGAGGATACCGGAAGAGAGCGGTACTTCTGAATCAGGGACAATTCCTCTGCATTCAGTTCCGTCTCCCGTACCTCTTCGATTTTATGGGCACAAGAAGAATTGCCGGTCAGATAGTC
>JALFNQ010000053.1 GCA_022773965.1 Lachnospiraceae bacterium | reverse complement strand
ATCCTGTCGTCTGATCTTCGGTGAAGCAGATTTTCTTCCCGGACTGACCGTGGACAAATACGAGGATGTGCTGGTGGTGGAGTGTCTGGCACTGGGCATGGAAGCATTCAAAGAAACCATCGTGAAACTGTTAAAAGAAGTGCTGGCGGAAGACGGCGTGATCATCCACGGTGTCTTTGAGCGAAGCGATGCCAACGAGCGGAAAAAAGAAGGACTTCCTAAAGTAAAAGGATGGATCGGGGAGCCGTATAAAACGGAAGTGGAGATCGTGGAAAATGGAGTACATTATCTGGTAGATGTGGAAAATGGACAGAAAACCGGATTCTTCCTGGATCAGAAGTACAACCGTCTGGCGATGCAGCGCATCTGCAAGGGAAAACGGGTGCTGGACTGCTTTACCCATATGGGAACATTTGCCCTGAACGCCGGAATTGCCGGAGCCACAGAGGTAACCGGGCTGGATATCTCTGAGTATGCCGTTTCCCAGGCAACGGAAAATGCAAAAAGAAACGGACTGGAAGACAGGGTCACCTTCCGCTGTGCGAATGTATTTGACGAACTTCCACGCCTGGCAGAAGCAGGAGAGAAATACGATGTCGTGAT
This sequence comes from Lachnospiraceae bacterium, assembly GCA_022773965.1. Classification (GTDB taxonomy): domain Bacteria; phylum Bacillota; class Clostridia; order Lachnospirales; family Lachnospiraceae; genus W0P33-017. The sequence goes on along the minus strand of JALFNQ010000053.1, from coordinate 2,309 downwards.
CCTGGATCCTCCTGCATTTACCAAATCCCGCCAGGCCACCAAAAACGCTATCAAAGGTTACCGCGAGATCAATATCAAAGGACTGAAACTGGTCAAAGACGGCGGCTACCTTGCCACCTGCTCCTGTTCCCATTTTATGACCCAGGAACTCCTTGCGAAAACGGTTCGGGAAGCTGCAAGAAGCGCTCATAAACGTCTCCGCCAGGTGGAATTCCGCACTCAGTCCCCGGATCATCCGATCCTGTGGGCGGCAGATGAGTCGTATTATTTAAAATTTTTTATTTTCCAGGTCGTTGACGAAAAGTAATTTTTTCCGAAAAATAAAAAAATATTTCAAAAAAGCCTGAAAGAGATAATAGGATGTATTTATGGATGCTTGCGGCAGTCGTCGCTTATTTTATCAAAGGTTTGTGTGGCTTTGCCAACACGCTGGTATTTACAGCAATTCTCAGTTTTGGATCGGTAAATGCCAATATTTCTCCAATTGATCTGCTGTTGGGTTATCCGGCCAATGTGATTCTTACCTGGAAAAACCGAAAAAATCTGGATCCGAAAGTGTATATCCCGTTGGCAGTCCTGGTACTGGCAGGCAGTATTCCCGGAGCATTTCTGTTGAAAAATGTGGATGCCAGAGCGATCAAGCTGGTATTTGGAGTGGTAGTAGCCGCACTGGGTGCGGAGATGCTTTCCAGAGAGTACAGCAAAAAACGCGTACCTTCCTCCCGGCTGGTGCTGGCGATCATCGGTGTGGCAGCCGGGGTTTTGTGCGGTCTCTTTGGTGTGGGCGCTTTGCTGGCCGCTTACGTCAATCGCGTGACGGACGAGGACAGCTCATTTAAGGCAAATATCAGCGCGGTCTTTATTGTGGACAACACATTTCGCATTATTTTGTACAGTGCACTTGGATTACTTACGTTTGATACGGTTCTGTCCGTCTTGAAACTGATTCCGTTTGCACTTTTGGGGCTGTTTTTGGGAATCAAATGCAGCAATCATATGGATGGAAAAAATGTTAAGAAGATTACATCGGTATTGCTGGTACTGTCCGGTATTTCGCTGATTTTGAAAAATCTTTAAAAATGCAGGAACGATCCAGGAAAAGAAGTAAAAAAATAGGATTAAACAGCAATGTGATACCGCTTCGAACCTATCTTTGCCTGCTTTGCATATATGGAATACAGGTTGCGTGTCAGTATAGTTTTGTAGCACTTGATCAGGACAAAACAGCTATTTTTCTGACCATATGGAGAAAAATCATTTTGCTGATTCCACTCATTTTCTTTTTGTCTCATATTGTTGCGAATCCAACCATCGGTGTATTTTTGGCTGAGCCGATTGCGGATTTTGTGGCTGTTTGTACGACGGGGAGTTTATTTTACAGATACTATCGGAGAGAATTAGCGGATAAGAGAGATTCATGAGGTGCTTTCTTTTGCTGCGTGCTATAATAGGACATAAAAGAACAAATGAAATTGCAAAAAGCAGAGCAAACGGATTTTCCTGTCATTCAGAAATTTTATTGGGATGTCTTTGAGAATAGAAGTCGACTTTTGTCCTGTCTTGTGTATCACGGAAGTGCCTGTTTTACAGGCTTTCCGGGACATCAGTCATTTTGGCTGGTATTGTAAAGCAGTGTCAGATTTGTCGTAAATGTCGTAAATTTGCGGTCAAAAAATGATGAGAAATGGAGAGTGCTAATAAAATGAAATTAACGTACACGAATGTAAATTGAAATCTGACTCCGAATCTTACTTATAAATCCGGTGAGCAGATGGAGCAGTTTGGCAAGTATGGATTCTTACGCAGAGATTATCTGAAGAACCATCGAAATTCAACCTACCAGGTGATGCTTTTACAGGATACAATTGGAGAACATCTTCTGGAAGTGGACAAGGCGGCAAGAGAACGGGAAGAAGTGATTCTGAAACAGTTGGAAGAAAAAGAACCATTACCGGATAAAGAGAAAGATCAGATTGCGTGGGTAAGAGCTGCTAATCAGCACAGAGCGTTTGTGGAAGAGATTATTTTGAAGGAACTGATCTATGTTTAACAAAGTTGAAGTTTGTAACTGAGGATTGAACAGGTAATTGGACAGATTAAAAAATCATTGAAAAAAGAATAAAATGTTTAGAGAAGGCGTGAGTGATAGAGATATTACTTACGCTTTCTCTTTTGAACTGGAAAGGAGGATGGGAGCATGGCACAGATTTTTCGTGTAGAGAGAACTAAGAATTTTACGGTAATGAGTAATCATCATTTCAAGAATAAGAATCTGACATTGAAAGCGAAAGGTCTATTATCGCTGATGT
>JALFNQ010000050.1 GCA_022773965.1 Lachnospiraceae bacterium | reverse complement strand
GCCCTGCGATGGTAATGTTTGAATTTAATGATAGTGCCATTATAGGGCTCCTTGTTTTCCCGGAAGAGCATTCATGTGGGCGAACATGGTTTTTGTTGAAAATATCCTCATTTTTTGCTATGATTTTTTAAATAATGCTTTGTTTAGGCAAAGTAGAGAGACCTTATTATTTTTTATTCCTGAGGTGCATGATGAACGAACAGATGAAGAACATGGAAAATGAAAGATACCGGAATGCAGATCTTAGCTTGCAGGAATTCTGCGATATGGAACAGCTGTACCTCGACATGGAAGACAGATTAGGAGGGCATTTATGTCTGTCCCAATGGTGCTTTTACCGATGATGGGGAGGAGTGGCATGAAATCAATGTATTTGCTGGATATGATGAGGACGGTTAGCCCATTATCAATATTCTGGGTCGTGATGTGACAGAGGCACATGAAAAGGCAGATACCAAGGCACAGCTGGAGATTGCAAGAATTGAAAGCGGAAAGACGACTTTGGATGAGACTTACTGGGATGCCTATGCATTTAATGATACACTCTTCTCCTTGTTTGATTCCCAGATGGCGGAAAAGGGAATTGTGTTCACAAAAACATTAAAGGTAGAGCACTCGGATGTGATCTGTGATGAGACAAAGCTGCGTGAGATATTTTTAAATATTCTTAGCAATGCACTAAAATATACACCATCCGGTGGACAGGTTTCCATGAGCTTCACAGAGATTCCGTGTGACAGGCCGGGTTATGCGATGTATCAAACGGTGATAGAGGATACAGGTATTGGTATGTCTGAGGAATTTCTGCCTCATCTGTTTGAAGAATTTACCAGAGAGCGTTCCAGTACGGAAAGTAAGCTGAACGGTACCGGACTGGGCATGCCCAAAAAATCATAGAAAAACCCCATGCCTTTGATGAAAGACATTTTAAGGGAAAAAGAATCCTTCTGGCAGAGGAAAATGAGCTGAATGCTGAAATTGCAATTACAATTCTGGAAGAAGCAGGCTTTGTGGTGGAGCATGCAGAAGATGGTATTATTTGCGTAGACATGATGGAGAAAGCAGAAGTGGGATATTATGACCTGATCCTGATGGATATTCAGATGCCGAATATGGATGGGTATAAGGCGACCCGAACCATCCGAAATCTTTCCGACAAGGAAAAGGCAGGCATCACCATTGTCGCCATGACTGCAAATGCGTTTGAGGAGGATAAGAGAAATGCATATGAGGCAGGCATGAACTGGCATATCGCCAAGCCCATCAAGATCGATGAGCTGATGTCAGCTTTGACAGAGATTCTGAAAGAGTAGATGCAAGGTTATGAAAGAAAACGGGCATATGAAGGAGCATATGGCAAAGCCGTTGGAATTGAAACCCCTTATAAAAGCAATGAAAAAGCGGATAGAAAAGGAATAAAATTTAATGTAATACAAATTGATTTTTCTCAAAGGACAATAAGCCTTCATCGCGCATTTTGCAAAGCTCGTTCGACATTGCGCTTCTGTCCACAGACAGGAAATCCGCCAGCTGCTGCCGGTTAAAGGGGATCACAAAGCTGGCGCTGTTCTGGCGCTTTGCTTCTTCTGATAAATAGGAGATCAGTTTCGCTCGTGTGGAACGCTTGGATATATGAGCAAGCTTTTGCACGAGCTTTCTGTTTTTTTCGGATATGGTAAAAAACATGTTTTGCATCACCGTGGTATGAAACCGGCAGGCAAAGGAGCAGGTTGTGATGATGCGTTTGACATCAAAGAAAATGACCACACTGTCCGCGACAGCCACCACGTCGTTGAGAACTGCACCGCTCTCGGGAGCAACGTATGCTTCGCCAAAGATCTCGCCAACGGAGATACGGCCAAGGATGCTGCGATTTCCCCAGTAATCATCCTTCTGGATGTGAAGCGCCCCTTCCACCAGGATGATGATGTCCCTTAGATGTTCTCCTTCGCGCAGTACAAATTCACCTTTTTGGCATTTGCATGATCTGGCGTTCAGACAGGCAAGCATGGATGAGATCTCGTCATTGCCTACGCCTGCAAACAGCTGTGTTCTCTTTAAGACTGGAATATATTTCTCCATAAAAATCTCCGATTGTTGTAAATACAACTGAATTGTTGGGATTCATGTCATATAGTTATGCTACGAAACCAATGAAATATACACGAGTTGTTTCAATAAATCACTCAGATGGAGGAAAAGAAAAATGGCAAATCAAATGTTTTGTTTTCAATGTGAGCAGACTGCGGGCTGCAAGGGATGTACCGGGGCAGCCGGTGTCTGTGGGAAAAAGGCTGATACCGCAAAGCTTCAGGATCAGCTGACAGGAGCACTGATCGGACTGGCAAGATCTACAGAGAGCAATAGGCATCTGGTAACGGAAGCCACGAACCTGCTAGTGATCGAAGGGCTTTTTACAACACTGACAAATGTGAACTTTAATAATGAAACGATCCAAATACTGATCGAGCGCGTAGAAGCAGAAAAGCAGCGGGTGGTGCAGGGGTGTTTTGAATGCGGCGCACCCGGTGGCCGGAATGATGATTATGACATGGAAGAGTTGTGGGGCTCTGACGAGGATATCCGATCCCTGAAATCACTGATCCTGTTTGGTATCCGGGGACTGGCAGCGTATGCTTATCACGCGCAGGTGCTCGGTTATTGGGATGCCGATGTCAATCGCTTTTTCTACAAGGCGCTCTTTGCAGTGGGAACAAAGGACTGGGGTATGAGTGAGCTGCTTCCCATCGTGATGGAGGTCGGCGAGATCAATCTGAAGTGTATGGCACTTCTTGACAAGGCTAACACCGAAACCTACGGCGATCCGGTGCCGACTGAGGTGAGCCTCACGGTAGAAAAAGGCCCGTTCATCGTTATTACGGGACACGACCTGTATGATCTTGGGCGGCTCTTGGAGCAGACAAAGGATAAAGGGATCAATATTTATACGCACGGCGAGATGCTTCCTGCACACGCGTATCCCGAATTAAAAAAGTATGCACATCTGAAAGGAAATTTCGGAACTGCATGGCACAATCAGCAGAAGGAGTTTGCGGATCTTCCGGCACCGGTACTTTTTACAACAAACTGTCTGATGCCGCCAAAGGACAGCTATGCGGACCGGGTATTTACGACAGAGGTGGTGTCTTATCCCGGTATGGTTCACATCGGCGAGGACAAGGATTTTACACCTGTCATTGAAAAGGCACTGGCACTTGGTGGTTATTCATCGGATATGAAATTCACAGGAAGCAACGGCGGAGAAAAGGTGATGACCGGTTTTGCACACAATGCCGTCCTTTCGGTTGCCGATACGGTGGTTGATGCGGTGAAATCAGGCGCGATCCGTCATTTCTTCCTTGTGGGTGGATGTGACGGTGCGAAAACGGGACGAAACTACTATACCGAATTTGTGAAGCAGACACCATCGGACAGCGTGATCCTGACACTGGCCTGTGGAAAGTATCGTTTCAACGATCTGGATCTCGGTACCATCGGCGGTCTGCCGCGCATCATGGATATGGGACAGTGCAACGATGCCTACAGTGCCATCAAGGTTGCCATTGCACTTGCCGAAGCCTTTGGCTGCGGAGTAAACGATCTGCCGCTTTCTATGGTACTTTCATGGTATGAGCAGAAGGCGGTGTGCATTCTGCTGACACTGTTTCATCTGGGTATCAAAAAAATCCTGCTCGGACCGTCACTTCCGGCATTTTTATCACCGAATGTGTTAAACTATCTGGTGGAAAACTATCATATTGCACCAATCACGACACCGGAGGAGGATCTGAAAAAAATCCTTGGCTGAAATTGTGACCGGACGTAGGGGAGGCAGATGGCAGCAATGCGGTGACTGTTCACACAGTAGACAGCATTCACTGCGGGCTACGCGCCAAAAACTGTGTATTTTATACCTTGATTTTTTCTCCCACATGAGCTAACGTATCCTTAGATATACAAAAGGGGGCGTTAGTCGTGGAAACCAACAAATATGAAATCGATATGGTGAACGGTCCCATCTTAAAAAAGATGCTGCTGTTCACCATTCCTTTGATGTGCTCAAGTATCCTGCAATTGCTTTTTAATGCAGCGGATATTGTTGTGGTGGGGCGCTTTGCTGGGGACAATTCACTGGCGGCGGTGGGCAGTAATACGGCGCTGATCAATCTGATGACCAATGTATTTTTAGGTCTGTCTGTCGGTGGAAACGTGCTGGCGGCCAGAGATTACGGCGCGGGAAATGACGAGGAACTGGGAAAGACCGTTCACACGGCCATGATGTTAAGCCTGATCAGTGGTGTTATTCTGACGGTGGGAGGAGTTGTCTTTGCGCCGCAGCTGCTGGAATTGATGCAGACGCCGGAAAATATTCTGCCCCTGGCGGCATTGTATCTGCGGATCTATTTTCTCGGCATGACGGCGATGATGATCTACAATTTTGGAAGCGCATTGCTGCGCTCGGTGGGAGACACAAAGCGTCCGCTTTACTATTTGATGGCAGCAGGCATCATCAATGTGATCCTCAATATGATCTTTGTGATCGTGCTGGATATGGATGTGGCAGGTGTCGGGCTGGCAACTGTGATCTCGCAGTGTATCTCTGCATTTCTCGTGGTGCGCTGCATGATGCGCGAGCAGGGCGGTATCCGCCTGATTCCGGGAAAACTGCGGATACACAGGGAAAAACTGACACAGATCATGTGTGTCGGACTTCCGGCGGGCTTTCAGGGCGCGGTGTTCTCCCTGTCTAATGTAGTGATCCAGTCTTCTGTCAATATTTTTGGTGAGATCGTGGTGGCAGGAAATTCTGCTGCGATGAATCTGGAGGGTTTTGTATACGTGGCGATGAATGCGTTTCATCAGGCGGCCATTTCCTTCACAAGTCAGAATGTGGGAGCTGGAAAAAGGGAGCGGATCGGAAAGATCCTCTTTACTGCCGAGGGCTGTGTGATCGTGACAGGTGTGGTGTTTGGCTGGCTGATGTACGGTTTCGGACGTCCGCTGTTGCACATCTATTCAGGCAGTGCAGCTGTGATCGAGGCTGGAATGGTGCGTATGGCAATCATTTTGCTTCCCTACGCCCTTTGTGGTATGATGGATGTAGTTGTGGGTGTGTTGCGAGGTATGGGTTATTCCGTCGGACCGATGATCATTTCTCTGGTGGGAGCCTGCGGACTGCGTTTGATCTGGATCGCGACGGTGTTTCAGATTCCGCAGTTTCATAAGATAGCAACTGTGTATCTGTCTTATCCGATCACATGGACGATCACGCTGCTGGCACAGCTTTGCCTCTATATTTATGCACAGAAAAAAGGAAAGGGAACGAGATAACTGTAAAGCTACGAAACAGTTACGCGACAGGTGTCTATGCGAACGATTGATGAAGATATCAAAGCTCAAAAATTTAAGAGGGCATATCTGCTCTATGGCGAGGAGGCTTATCTGAAAAAACAGTACAAGGATAAGCTGAAAAAGGCGCTCTGGAATGAGGGCGATACGATGAACGCCGCTTTTTATCAGGGCAAAGAGACGAACCCGAAGGAGCTCATTGATCTGGGGGAGACGATGCCGTTTTTTGCAGATCACCGTCTGATCATGGTGGAGGATTCCGGATTCTTCAAGAGTGGGGCAGAGGAACTGGCAGAGTACATGGCACAGGTTCCCGAGACGACAACCTTTGTGTTTGTGGAATCCGAGGTGGATAAGCGCAGCAAAATGTTCAAAGCATGCAAGAATCATGGGAAAATTGTGGAGTTTGCAGCGCAGAACCAGGAGCTTTTGACGCGCTGGATGCTGGGAAGACTGAAACGGGAGAACAAAAATATCACAAAGGCTGCCATGCAGGAATTTTTTGACCGTGTGGGCATGGATATGGGCACGCTGGATCGGGAGATGGAAAAACTGATCTGCTATTGTCTGGACAGGGATGTGATCGAGCTTTCGGATGTGGAGGCAGTCTGCCCGCAGGCGGTTACGAATAAGATCTTTGACATGGTGAGCGCAATCATTGAATGTCGCAGAAAGGATGCGCTGGAAATGTACTATGATCTTCTGGCGCTCAAAGAGCCGCCGATGCGCATTCTTTTCCTCATCACAAGGCAGTACAATATCTTATTGCAGCTCAAGGACTTAAAGCGCAAGGGAACAAACAATCGGGATATGGCAAAAATGGCTGGTATTCCGCCTTTTGCGGTGAGTCGTTCGCTGGGACAGGCATCGCGCCTCTCCATGGACAGTATCAAAAAGATTCTTTCCTACAGTGTGGAGATGGAAGAGGCGGTAAAGACCGGGCAGATGAATGAGCAGATCGCGGTGGAGTTGGTCATCATGGAGGCCAGCAGAGAGCGGGAGTATAAATAAGTACAAAAAAGTCCGGCGAGGGTGAACTCTTACCGGACTTGATTTTGTGGGTTAATGTAAAATTTATATGCTTCGACCAGCTGATTAAGCCATCTTGTTGACAGCCTTTGTCAGACGGGAAATCTTTCTGGAAGAAGTATTTTTGTGATAAACACCTTTGGAAGTAGCCTTGCTGATCTCACCGATAGCAGCCTTTAAAGCCTCGGTAGCAGCAGCCTGATCCTTAGCAGCGATCGCAGCGTCTACTTTCTTGATAGATGTTTTTACTTTAGATCTGATTGCCTTATTTCTTGCAGCTCTTTTTTCAGTTACAAGAATTCTCTTCTTAGCAGATTTAATGTTTGCCAAAACCGTACACCTCCGTTTTCCTATAATATATTTGAAGTCTCATGCTGCATCAGAGCCGGACACGGACGTATCTGATGTACGCACACTAGATAATAATAACGATTTGGTTTCGTTCTGTCAATACATAAAAAGAGATTTTTTGCAAAAAATATAAAAAAAGCATTTCGGAGGAGTGTTATGTACGAGATCAGAACAGATTTGGCTTTGGAGGCGCGTGAAAAGTACGAGCAGGATAACGTGGAGATCAAGGGTGTCCGACTGGAAAAGGAGAAAATGTGTGAGGATATGCAGATCACTACGATGGTGATCGAGACTGAGAATGGCGCGCGCAGTATGGGAAGACCAAAAGGAAATTATATTACGATCGAGGCGGCAAGCATGGATGATGAGGATGATCGTTACCATCATATGATCAGTGAGCAGCTGGCGCGTGTGATCAAGCGACTGGCGCCGAAGGGCAAACAGCTGTCGGCGCTGGTGGTGGGGCTTGGCAATCGGGAGGTAACCTCGGATTCATTGGGTCCAAAAGTGGCAGACCAGCTTTTTATCACAAGACATATGATGCGGGAGTTTGGAGATGATGTGTTTGGAAATAAGCAGCGGAGGGTTAGCGCGATCGTGCCGGGAGTCATGGCGCAGACCGGAATGGAGAGCAGTGAGATCATCCGGGGGATTTTGCGGGAGACACAGCCGGATTTTGTCATTGCAGTCGATGCGCTGGCGGCACGCAGTACGAAACGGTTGAACCGCACGATCCAGATCACGGATACAGGTATCCATCCCGGCTCCGGTGTGGGCAACCACAGACATCCCCTGACAAAAGAGGCTCTTGGCATCCCGGTGCTTGCGATCGGCATTCCGACTGTCGTGGATGCGGCAACTATCGTAAATGATACGATGAATAATCTTTTAGAGGCACTGGCGGAGCATGCTCCCTATGGAAGAATGCGCAGCTCCTACCGCTCTCTGGACGAGGTGGAGCAGTATGAGCTGGTGCGTGAGCTTTTAGCACCGCAATTAAATACACTGTACGTGACTTCAAAAGATATTGATGCCTCTGTCAATCGTCTGAGCACGACGATCTCTGAAGCGATCAATCTGGCATTAAAGGAATAATTGTAACTGTTCAAAAACAGATATATATTTTTTTGTCATAAACCGGACAACTCCTGCATAGAATCTAATGTTAGGGAGGTAGACCATGCAGGTGCGGATAGAGACGAAAAAATCTGAAAAAAAGAGAAGGATAGGAGCGGCATGTATCCTTCTTTTTTGTGTCCTTGCCGCTTTCCTGACGCAGCTGAGTACAAAAACGGGAACGGGTGAGCATGCATTCATCTCTTATGCCGGTGTAAAGACGCAGGAAAGCATTTATCAGAATGTGCTGGATTACTATCTTCCGATCGTGAATTGTGAAACAAAGCCGGAGCGTTCCATCTCGCAGATCGTGATGGATGCAGTCATGGAATGTTTTCCGGTCTATACATATGCTGCGCAGAACGCTGAAGTGGCTGCCAGTGAGAGTGCATTAGAAGCGGAATTGGAGCAGCAGCTTGCCGCGCAGCTGCAGGCAGAGAATGAGGCCTGGTACGCGGATGAAAGTGGAGAAAACGTGGCAGAAGACGGACAGACGGATGAACTGCTGCGGCAGTCATTTTTTGATCAGATGCAGGGAAATGATACGGCGGGCAGCGTGGAGCGTTCCCTTTTTTCTTATGCGACAAAGAAGGCGACAGAACTGGATCTTCAGGAGCTTACGGATTATCAGACGCTCGTAAAAAAGCATTATCGCATTGACGGGACAACAGGAAGCAACAGCGAACAGCTCAATCTGGAAAAATTATTAAAAAAGAACATGAAATTAAAAGAAGATGTGGATGGACCGCAGATTCTGATCTATCATACCCATTCCCTGGAAGGCTATCGGGATTCAAAGGAGGGGGATTTAGATGAATCGGTAGTAGGTCTTGGAGATTATCTGACTGAAATATTGACTGAGCGATATGGTTTTCAGGTTCTTCACGACCGCAGTACCTATGATTCTGACCGCGACCGGGCTTACGGTGTGGCGGGGCCTTGCTTACAGAAAATTTTAAAGGATCATCCGACGGTCGAGGTGGTGATCGATCTGCACAGAGACGGCGTGGGTGAGGATACCTACCTTTTAACGGAGGTGAACGACACGGTCATGGCACCGGTCATGTTTTTTAACGGTCTGAGTTATACAAATAAGAATGGGGCGCTTGCATCGCTGAAAAACCCGAATCTGCAGACGAATCTGGCATTTTCTCTGCAGATGGAGCTGATCGCCAGCGAATACTATCCGGGCTTCAGCCGGGGCATTTACCTCAAAGGCCTGCGCTACAATCTGCACTACTGCCCGAAGTCCTTGCTGGTGGAAGTGGGAGCCCAGACCAATTCCCTGCAGGAGGCGATGAATGCGATGCCGCCGCTGGCGGATGTGCTGAATCGCGTGCTGAGTGGTGAGAAGCCGTAAGAAAGGAACTGCGTAGAAAATATTGTTAAGGCAGCTGTATCAAATGGTAACGGTCACAGTGCCCAAGGCTTCTGTGACTGTTATTTTTTCATAACACGAATTGTGCAATATGCACAAAACTTGTATATTCAAAGAAAAATATCGGAAAGACATTGACAAATGCAGTTTGTGTATGGTATTATTTCAACATGAACAACCGATTGCGCATCAGAGGCGCAGCGGACGGGAGATTCATAAAAAAATTATATGTGGAGGACAAGAGGAATGAAGAAAAAGTTATTATCAGTGCTTCTTTGCGGAGCAATGGTAGCAGGCTGCCTGACCGGATGTGGCAGCAAGTCAGAGGCAAACACAGAGGCTCCCGCAGCAGATGAGGCTGCAGAGGAAGCAGCAGACACAACGGATGATGCAGCAGCTGATACTGAGGAGGAGGCTCCTGCAGCTGATACAGCAAGCGCAGTGGACAACCTGATCGCAAACACATCAGGTACTGTTACCTTAAGAGTTTGGGCAGGTGAGGAAGACCAGGAAGTGACACAGACTCTGATCGATGGCTTCAAGGAGAAATATCCCGAGGTAACATTCGATATCACTGTTGGTGTTGAGTCTGAGTCAACTGCAAAGGATACGATCTTAACAGACGTAGAGGCAGCAGCTGATGTATTTACCATCGCAGATGATCAGGTAAATGACCTCGTAAATGCAGGTGCATTACAGGAAGTATCAGCTACCTATACATTTGATGTGAAGAGTGAGAACTCTGAAGGTTCTATCGCAGCAGCTTCAATCGGTGACAAGCTGTATGCATACCCGATGACCGCTGATAACGGATATTTCATGTTCTATGATGCTTCTGTATTCTCAGAGGAGGATGTAGCTTCCTTAGATACTATGATCGAGAAGGCTAAGGCAGCAAACAAGAAGATCGGTTTCCAGGCACCCAGTGGATGGTATTTAGAGTCATTCTTCGGTGCAGCAGGATGTACCTGTGTACTGAATCAGGAGACAGGTGTGAACGAGTGTGACTGGAACTCTGCTAATGGTGTGGCAGCAGCCCAGGCATTATCTGATTACTTCGCAACCGGCGTATTTGTAAATATGCAGGATGCAGAGATGGCAACCGGTATCACAGACGGCAGCGTTTGTGCAGCAGTAAACGGTGTATGGAATGCACAGACAGCAGCAGATGCATGGGGCGAGAACTACCGTGCTGCAAAGCTTCCTACCGTTAAGATCGGTGGAGAGGACAAGCAGTTAAGATCCGTAATCGGATGTAAACTGATCGGTGTAAATCCTCATTCTCAGTTCGTTGGCTGGGCAATGCTGTTAGCAGAGCATCTGACCAACATCGAGTCTCAGGTTTACAGATTTGAGCAGAGAGGCTATGGCCCTTCAAACATTGCAGCAGCATCTACTGACGAAGTTCTTGCAAATCCTGCAGTTGCAGCTTTAGCAGCACAGTCTCAGTTTGGTAATCTTCAGAGAGTTGGTGCAAACTTCTGGAGCCCTACCGAGACACTTGGTAGCGTTTTAGCAGAGAGCCCTTCTGCAGATGAGATTCAGGGAATCCTTGACACAGCAGTAGAAGGTATTACCGCTCCCGTAGAAGAGTCAGCAGAATAATCGAGGTCTGAACTCGGAATCTTATAGAACTATGAACGAGAAGGAATCTCTATATTGAGATTCTTTCTCTGTATAAAGGATCATTTCAGATCGTGAAACAAATGTGCATCTTTGGAAAGGGAGAAGGCCATGGGAAAAGACGTCAAACAAATGACATCCGGGACAAAGGAGCGCCCGGCAATTATTAAATTTTTTACGGATTTCTTTGATGCGATCGTAAAGGGTGATCTGGCGGTAAAGCTGTCGCTGGTATTTATGGGTGCAGGTTATTTTGCCAGAAAGCAGATCATCAAGGGTATTATCATGATGATCACGGAGGTTGTTTTTATTCTTACCTGTATTGTCTTTGCAGCACCTAACCTTGCAAAGTTCGGTACACTTGGAACCGTACAGTATGAGCAGATCTTTGATCCGCTCACGATGCAGACAACGGTCGACGATTATGACAATTCGTTCATGATCCTGTTGTATTCTGTGATCGCAATCTTCTTTATCTTTGTGTTTGTACTGCTGTACATTCACAACATGAAAGAAGTATATCGCCTGCAGCTTTTGAGCGAGCAGGGCAAGCACGTGAATACATTCCGCGAGGATATCAAGGACATGTTTGGAAAGAAATTCCACATCACACTGTTGACACTGCCGACACTTGGTGTGGTTCTTATGAACATTCTGCCGATCATGGTGCTTGTATTTGTAGCATTTACAAACTATGATCAGAATCATATGCCGCCGAATGCGCTGTTTACATGGGTGGGATTGAAGAACTTTAAATCACTCTTTTCTAATTCCATGACATCCACGTTCAGCTATTCTTTTGGAAAGGTGCTTGGATGGACGATCATCTGGGCGGTATTTGCAACGTTTACTACCTTTATCGGTGGAATTCTTCTTGCAATGCTCATCAACAACAAGACGACCAAGTGGCCCAAAATGTGGCGTACGTTGTTCATTATTGCGATTGCTGTTCCGCAGTTCGTTACACTGCTGCTTGTCCGTAATTTCTTTGCAGACAGTGGTATTGTCAATACGATCTGTTCAAATATCGGGCTGACAGGATTTTTAAAGAATATCGGACTGGTTTCCGGAGAATATATTCCGTTCCTGACGAGTCCCGGCTGGGCCAAGGTCATGATCATCATCATCAATATCTGGGTCGGTGTTCCCTATCAGATGCTGATCGCAACCGGTGTGCTCATGAATATCCCGACAGACCAGATTGAGAGTGCACGCATCGATGGTGCAAATAAGTTCCAGATCTTTGGACATATCACGATGCCTTACATCCTGTTTATCCAGGGGCCGGCACTTATTACCGATTTTGTAAAGAACATTAATAACTTTAACGTGATTTATCTGTTGACACAGGATATGTATTTTACAAACGATCAGCTGCTTGCAAATTCTCATGCGAAGGAGGTTGACCTTCTGGTTACCTGGCTGTTCAGACTGACAAATGAGTACTACAACTACAAGATGGCATCTGTGATCGGTATTATTGTATTCATTATCTGTGCTGCATTTACGATCATTTCATTCTCTAAACTTATTAAGGGCGACAGAGAGGAGGCTTACCAATAATGAAAAATGCAAAGGTAGTAATCAAACATCTGTTTTTGCTCTTTTTGGCAGCGATCTGGCTGGTACCAATCTTATGGTTAGTTGTTACAGCTTTTAGCGCATATAAGGGAATCAATATTTCTCATTTCTTCCCGGAAGAATGGTCGTTAGACAATTTCAGACAGGTGCTGGTGGAGCCGGATTCCGTGGTACAGTTTGGTGTGTGGTTTAAAAACACACTGATCATTGCAATTTTTACCTGTATCATTTCTACACTCTTTGTAGTTATGGTCAGCTATGCAATGAGCTGTATGCGTTTCAAGGGCCGTAAGCAGATCATGAATTTTGCAGTTATTTTGAACATGTTCCCCGGACCGCTTCTGATGATCGCGATCTACTTTGTTATGAAGTCCATCGGACTGACAAATAGTCATATCGGAATGATCATCGTTTATTCGGCCGGATCCGGTCTTGGCTACCTGATCGTGAAGGGATTTATGGATACAATGCCGGTTTCCCTGCGTGAGGCAGCAAAGCTGGAGGGTGCATCCGAGGCAAAGATTTTTGTCAGCGTCATCATTCCGCTGTGTAAGCCGATCATTGTATATCAGATCATCAGCTCTTTCCTCGTTCCGTGGGGTGATTTCGTATTTGCAAAGCTGATGCTCAATTCCGGAAATGCAAAGGACTGGACTGTTGCGATCGGACTCTATAATATGTTGAACAAGACTTTGATCAATCGTTATTTTGCAGTATTCTGTGCAGGTGGATTGCTTGTTTCTATTCCGATTGCGATCCTGTTCGTGATCATGCAGAAATATTATGTGGCTGGTATTACCGGCGGTTCTGTAAAGGGCTAGTTATATAGTTTATTTGTGTCGAAGCTTCCCTGAGCGTTCTGTTTTGGGTGTTGTGGGAATGGATGAATTCAAATAATTTTTATTCGACAGCGATTGTTTTTTATGGTATGATAAGCGATAGCAGGTCGGCGATGGACGCGTCGGTTTGCTGTCGCTTATTTATTTGTAACTATTCAGAGCCAAGGCAAGTTTCATAAAATATCGGAATCATGCTTGTATGAATGACGATACTTTTGAAAATTTCTTTGGCGAGAAGCTACATCGAGATGGAGCTATAGCGGAATCGAGATGTGGGCTGAATAGTTACGCATACTTTATATTAGGAAACCGAAATCGGAGTTTATATCAGATGAAAAAAATTTATCAATGGATGCTGGCAGGAACGCTGGCAGTGATGACGGTGTTTACACCAATGGGAGTGACAGCGGCAGAGACAACTGCTGTGGTACAGGATGCAGAAAGTGAGCAGACCGGCGTTTTTTATACGGTCAGCTTTGATGCGAACAAAGGAAAAAGGGTCAAACAGACATTGTCTCTTTCCTATAAAGATACATACGGCAAGCTGCCGAAGACAACCAGAGACGGTTATGAGTTTAAGGGATGGTACACAAAAAAGAGTGGCGGAACGAAAGTGACGGCAAAGACTGTCTTTAAGGGAAAAGACGCGCAGATTCTGTACGCTCATTGGAAAAAGACGGTGCTAGAGGAAAACCAGACCACAGAGACAGTTGCTTCTGTGGAAACATCACAGACTTCGGCACAGGAAACTGCCGGAACATCTGAAACATCAGAAATGTCCCAGCAAACAGAAGCACAAACGGAGCTTCCTGACGCGCAGACAGCTCTGCCGTTTGCGGGATCTGTGTTGGTTAATTATACGCCGAATATAAAGACAGATTATAAACAGAATAATTATAGTTCATTTTTAGTGTTAAAAAATTTTAAGGCAAACTACTTATATCGCCAATATGATTATAAACGCTTTGTTGGAAGCAGTGGCAAAAATGTTGGATGTACGGCGACTGCCGATGCGATGCTGGCATCTATTTACATGGACAAGTCCTTTAGCCCCAATGATGAGGGGTGGATTCCCGGTGTGGGGGCAACATGGACGAATTCTGTGGTGGCAGATGGCACAAAGGCGTATTCCGTAAAAAGGCAATGTCAGGTTGTATATGATTACCTGAACGAGGGGAAACCGGCGCTTATCCGTGTGATCGGACACTCCGTGACAGCCATTGGAGTGCGGGCAGGTGTGGACAGAACATCGATCACCCCTGCTGATATTTTGATCGCAGATCCGGCAGACGGAAAAGTGAAATGCGCCAATGAGATGGGCTATCGCGTGATGACAGATGCGAATGGATGGGGAATCCGTATTCCCAAGTCGAGCCTTCCTGCGGCGTAAGAGAGATGATGGAGGAATGGATGAAATTATGATAGATCAGAGTAAGATTCGTAACTTTTGTATTGTGGCGCATATCGACCATGGGAAATCCACGCTGGCAGACCGCATTATCGAGAAAACCGGTCTGCTCACCAGCCGTGAGATGCAGAGCCAGGTGTTAGATAACATGGATCTGGAGCGGGAGCGCGGTATCACGATCAAATCCCAGGCGGTGCGTATCATTTACAAGGCTCAGGATGGCGAGGAATATATTTTTAATCTGATCGACACCCCCGGGCATGTGGATTTTACCTATGAGGTATCCCGTTCCCTGGCAGCCTGTGACGGTGCGATTCTTGTGGTGGATGCTGCACAGGGTATCGAGGCCCAGACGCTGGCAAATGTATATCTGGCGCTGGATCATGATCTGGAAGTATTTCCCGTGATCAATAAGATTGATCTGCCCAGCGCAAGACCGGATTTTGTCGCAAATGAGATTGAGGATGTGATCGGTATTGAGGCGCAGGATGCGCCGCGTATCTCTGCAAAGACCGGAGAAAACATCGAAGAAGTATTGGAGGCGATCGTGCACAAGCTGCCAGCGCCGACAGGTGATCCCAAGGCGCCGCTTCAGGCTCTGATCTTTGATTCTCTTTACGATCCGTATAAGGGCGTAATTGTTTTCTGCCGGATCAAGGAAGGAACGATCAGACCCGGAATGACGATGCTCATGATGGCCACCGGGGCAAAGGCAGAGGTCGTGGAGGTCGGCTATTTTGGTGCCGGGCAGTTTATTCCCTGTGACGAGCTGCCTGCAGGTATGGTAGGTTATATCACAGCATCCCTAAAGAACGTAAAAGATACCCGTGTGGGTGATACGGTGACAGATGCAAACTGTCCGTGTGCAGAGCCGTTGCCGGGCTACAAAAAAGTTAATCCGATGGTCTACTGTGGACTTTATCCTGCGGATAGTGCCAAATACCCGGATCTGCGCGATGCGCTGGAAAAATTACAGCTCAATGATGCATCCCTTCAGTTTGAGCCGGAGACATCTGTGGCGCTTGGCTTTGGATTCCGGTGTGGCTTTCTGGGATTGCTCCATCTGGAGATCATACAGGAGCGTTTGGAGCGCGAGTACAATCTGGATCTGGTGACAACGGCACCGGGTGTTATCTATAAGGTACACAAGACGGATGGAGAGGTCATTGATCTGACGAATCCGTCCAATCTTCCGGATCCCTCGGAAATAGAATATATGGAAGAACCTTTCGTGACTGCGGAGATCATGGTGACTAGTGAGTTTATCGGTTCCATCATGGATCTTTGCCAGGAGCGCCGCGGGGTGTATATAAGTATGGAGTACATTGAGGAGACCCGGGCAGTGCTCAAATACGAGCTTCCTCTCAATGAGATCATTTATGATTTCTTTGATGCGCTGAAATCCCGTTCCCGCGGTTACGCATCCTTTGATTACGAGCTGAAGGGCTATGTGCGTTCTGATCTTGTGAAGCTGGATATCCTCATTAACCGCGAGCCGGTAGATGCACTTTCCTTTATCGTATTCTCTGGCACCGCATATGAGCGTGGCAGGCGGATGTGTGAGCGTTTGAAGGAGGAGATCCCCAGACACTTATTTGAGATTCCGATCCAGGCAGCGGTCGGCAGTAAGATCATTGCCCGTGAGACAGTCAAGGCGGTGCGCAAGGATGTGCTGGCGAAATGCTATGGAGGTGATATTACCCGAAAGAAGAAGCTGCTTGAAAAGCAGAAGGAGGGTAAAAAGCGCATGCGTCAGGTGGGCACTGTAGAGATCCCGCAGGAGGCATTTATGAGTGTACTCAAGTTGGATGAGGGCAAGTAAATGGAATTGTATATCCATATCCCGTTTTGCATCAGAAAATGTGCCTATTGCGATTTTTTGTCCGCCCCTGCGGATCAGGACACGGTTGCACAATATATGGACGCTTTGAAGAAGCAGCTTGTGAGCCAGGCTGCTTCTTTTCAGAATCAGGTGGTGGATACGGTCTTTGTGGGCGGCGGAACGCCGACGGTTCTTTCGGCAGGGCAGCTGTCGGAGCTATTAGAAACGGTACAGATGAATTATGTACTTGCAGAAGATGTGGAATTCACGGTAGAGGCAAATCCCGGAACATTGACAGCGGGTAAAGTGCGTGCCCTCACAGATGGCGGGGTCAATCGGGTGAGCCTTGGTCTGCAGTCGGCATCGGAACAGGAGCTGCGTCTGCTGGGGCGTATCCATACGTACGATGATTTCCTGCGCAGCTATGAGCTCTTGCGGGAGGCAGGCATCCACAATCTGAATGTGGATCTGATGAGTGCATTGCCGGGACAGACTGTTATTTCCTATGAAAAAACGCTGCATCAGGTGCTTTCTCTGCACCCGGAGCATATCTCTGCCTACAGCCTGATTATCGAGGAGGGAACCCCCTTTTACGAGCAGTACAGAGAAGACGAGAAGCTGCGCGATGCCGGGGAAGAGCCACAGTTTTTGCCCAGCGAAGAAAGTGAACGGGCGATGTATGAGCTGACGGGAGAACTGTTGGCTGATTACGGTTATGTGCGCTATGAGATATCGAATTATGCAAAGGATGGATTTTCCTGCCGCCACAACATTGGCTATTGGACAGGTGTGGACTATTTTGGGGCGGGTCTTGGGGCATCCTCTTATATAGAAGGAAGCCGGTTTTGCAATACATCGGATCTTTCTTCGTATCTGGCGGGGGATTTTGCACCGCGCGAAGTGCAGCACCTCTCAAAAAATGACCACATGGCAGAGTTTTTTTATCTGGGGCTTCGCATGACGGCGGGCGTGGCAAAAGCAGAGTTTGTGCGCCGCTTCGGGATGGGTGCAGAAGCGGTCTATGGTGATGTGTTAAAGGATCTGGTGGATCAGGAACTGCTGGAAGACACCGGGACACATTACCGTCTGACACCCTTTGGGCGGGATGTGAGTAATCAGGTACTGTATCGTTTTTTGTGAAACGGGCAGATGCCAATGGCAGAGAGACCGTTGATCAATAAGAGCGCATACTGCTGATATGGTGGAAAATGAGCAGAAAGAAATACAAATAAAGGAGATAACTTATGTTAGAAACAGGAATCAAAGGAACAAGAACTGTGACTGTAAACGAGGAGAACACCGCAAAGGCAATGGGCAGTGGAACGTTAGAGGTATTTGCCACCCCTGCACTGATCGCGCTCATGGAGGAGACCTGCTGGAGAAGTGTCGCAAATGAGCTGGAGGAGGGCAGTGGAACGGTGGGCACCTTGCTTGAGATCAAACACACTGCGCCGACACCGGTGGGCATGAAGGTGACCTGTGAGTCTACATTGACAGAAGTAGACGGACGCCGTCTGGTATTTGAAGTGATCGCAAGAGATGCTAAGGGTGTCGTCGGAGAAGGAATGCACGAGCGCTTCGTGATCCAGAACGAGAAATTCCAGGTGAAGGCGAATGCGAAGCTGATCTAAAGTATCCTGAGAAACAAACAGATTGGTGATGAGACTTGGAAGAGGGATATTCTTCCTATGATACAGAATATAAGGAAACGGGCAGAGAGATAACAAAACAATGAAGAAAACATTCGACCCGGGCAGAGTCAGCTCGTATTTTCAGGCTGAGTGGCGGTCACTCTTTGTAGTGACCGTTTCCGGCCTTTTGTACAATCTGGGGCTGTTGGCGGGACCGCTGTTTGAGGGAAGGCTTGCACAGTGCCTGCTGGATATTTTTGGTGGCAGCAAGACTTTTACAGACATGGTCATGCTGGCGGCTTTTTATATCGTTACGATTGCCGGTGTGCAGCTTGCACGTTATATCAAGCGTTTTTACGTCAGGCGTTTTGCAAATAATACAAACCTCCGCATGAAGCAGGCGCTGTATCACAATCTGGTTCACATGCCACGGACAGAGCTGGAAAAGGAATCGGTCGGTTCGATGATGACCAGGGCTGTTTCGGATGTGGAGGCCTGTGCAGAGGGGATGCGAAAATTTACGACAGAAGTATTTGACACGGGCGTGGCGCTGTTTGGCTATGTGGGAATGCTTTTCTATTATGACTGGCATTTGGCGTTTCTGTGCCTGATCTTTCCGCCGTTTGCCTATGGCATCGCTGAAAAGATGAAAAAGGTCGTTCAACGAACGGGTGCAGTCTACAAGGAAAGTGCCTCCAGGCTAAGCTCTGCCACTATGGATCAGGTGACAAATGCTGTGACCTACCGTGTGTATGGGTGTGAAGGGGAGCGGAAAAAGGCTTACGAGGAAGCACTCCGTGACTATGAGTCTGCGGCGGTGCGTGCACAGGTCTGGGTCGGTGCCCTGCCGCCTCTTTACCATGTGATCTCCATGGTCAGTGTGATGTTTATCATCTCACTGGGCAGTCAGAATGTGCGCTCTCACATCTGGGATATTGGAATTTTTACGGCGTATCTGTCCTGTTATGCAAAATTGTCTGTGAAATCATCAAAGGCGGCAAAGCTGTTCAATTCGGTGCAAAAGGCGGAGGTGTCATGGAAACGGATCAAACCGTTGATACAGTCTGTTTTGGGAGAAAATATTGTTGATTACATTCCCTGTCAGACGCTTCGTGTGGAAAAACTTGGCGTGGACGGCGTTTTTTTCGACCTGTCTTTTTCGGCAGAACCGGGACAGATCATCGGAATCACCGGTCCTGTGGCTTGCGGAAAATCCATGCTTGGGAAGGCTTTTTTGCAGGAAAGGGAGTATTCAGGAAGGATTTTGTTTGGTGAGAGGGAGCTGGTGGCACGAGGTGTGATCGGTTATCTGGGACACGACCCGGAGCTGTTCAGTGATACCGTGGAAAACAATGTGCTTCTTGGAAATGATGACGATGTGTGGAACTATTTAAAAGCAGTGGATATGGATGCAGAAGTGGCTGCTATGCCGGATGGGATCCACACGAAGGTTGGTACAGGGGGACTTTTGCTCTCCGGCGGGCAGCAGCAGAGGCTGGCGTTGGCACGAACACTTGCGCACCGAAAACCGGTGCTTGTGCTGGACGATCCGTTTTCTGCGCTGGATCGGGAAACGGAGCGGAAGGTTTTTGTAAATCTGAAAAAATGTGCGAAAGACAGCATCGTGCTTCTGATCTCTCATCGATTGTACCTGTTTCCGGAGCTGGACGGGGTGATCTGGATGGAAAACGGGTGTGCAAAGGCTGCTGACCATCATGCGTGGATGGAACACAGTACCCTTTACCGTGAGCTTTATGAGCTCCAGGTGAAAGGAGGGCAGCCAGAATGAAAGAACATGCAAAAAGAAATACGGGGTCTGTGATCTTACATACGATCCGCCAATCAAAAGTGCTGTCAACCGGAATCCTCCTGACCGTCGCAGGAGCGGTGATCGTTGCCCTTCTGCCGCCGCTGGTGCTGGAATGGATCGTGGACCGGCTGAGTATCGGAGAGACATTTGCCTTCCTGGCGGCAGTGCTCTATTTTGGACTGATCGCCCTGGCCGGACTCCTGGAATCCGGCAGAGAGATCCTTCTTACGGTGTTTGGCCAGCGCATCACCCGCAGCCTGCGGCGGGCGTTAGATGACAAGCTGTCCCGTCTGACCGCAGATGATCTGTCGAAGCTGGAGCCGGGTGTGATATCATCACGTTTTATTGGTGATGTGGACACGGTGGAAAATCTGTTTACATCCGGCATCATCAGTATGGCAGCGGATCTGTGCAAGGTGGTCAGCATATTTGTGATCATCGGCGGAAAAAATCCGGGTCTTGCGGTTTTACTGCTTCTGCTCGTTCCTGTGATTTTTGGCTTTACGAGATTTGTGCAGAAGCGTTCCCTGAAGGCGCAGCTTGAAAACCGGAAGGCAGTGGCGAAGGTGACGAACCATGTACCGGAAACGATCAAAAATATTCGCACGATCCATACACTGGAAAAAGAAGCTTATATGGAAGGACGGTATGGTGATTACATCGGGGAGAGCTATGCCGCGATTGAAAAAACAAATTTTTTTGACTCTGTCTATTCTCCGGTGATCCTGATTCTAAATGCGGTTGTGACCGCTGTGGTCATGGTGCTGTCTGCGTCAGGCATTCCGGTAGTAACAACATTTTTTGGCATGTCTGTCGGTACGGCGGTAGCTGTGATTTCCTATATTTCACAGGTTTTTGGCCCGTTGGAGAGCATTGGCATGGAGATCCAGACCATTCAGTCAGCAGTTGCCGGAATCCATCGGATCGATGAATTTCTTGCGTTGCCGGAGCGGTGGAATACGGATGAAATGCTGCGTTTGAAGGAACATGTGCCCTGCGTGGAATTAAAGAATGTTTGTTTTGGGTATGTTCCGGAGCATGAGATCCTGCATGAGATGAGCCTTCAGGTTCAAACCGGTGAGCATCTGACACTGGCCGGCAGAACCGGTGCAGGAAAAAGTACACTTTTTAAGCTGCTGTTGGGGCAGTATCAGCCCTGGAGTGGCCAGGTGCTCATTTACGGGCAGGAAGCGTCGCTGATTCCGGACTCTGAAAAACGCAGACTGTTTGGCTATGTGGAGCAGACCTTCCATGCGGTGCCGGGAACAGTGGCTGACCAGATCCGGTTGTTTGACGAAAGTATCTCTTTGGAGATGGTGGAGGAAGCTGCCCGGATTGCAGGACTCCACGAGACGATCACAAAACTCCACGAAGGATATCAAACGTCCTATGCAGTGGAACTTTTCTCCCAGGGACAAAGACAGCTGCTCTCCATCGCCCGTGCAATCGCCGCCCGGCCGAAGATCCTGCTGTTGGACGAGATTACGGCAAATCTGGATGCAGATACGGAGCAGACGGTACTCGCAGCGCTGCAGAATGCATCAATAAATCGAACGGTGTTATCCATTTCTCATCGGTTATATGAGCAAACGGGAGGGAAAATCATAAACATCATATAGAAAAGGGCGGATCATATGTGTATATCTACCGGAACCTGTCACTAAGCGTGGCTCTGCATGCGCCAGATATGGTGCATACGGGGTGCGCTTTTTGTATAGCTGGCTACAATTCACACGTCAGCCATCCGACCTGTGAATTGCAACGAATTTGGCGATGCTTCGCATGCAAAATCGCCAAATTCATGGCTCATGTACGTTTTTGGCACGTAGCCCGCAGTAAATGCTGGCTACTGTGTGAAAAGTAACGATGCCGTACAATTTAATACATTTTTCACAAATTAAGTGTTGACATTATGGAGAGGCAGTGCTATCTTAATTACAGAAACGATTAGCACTCCTTTTTGATGAGTGCTAATAACACTCCCGAGGATCAGAGGTGAACCGATGGAACACTTGGATGAGAGAAAAACAAAAATATTGAAAGCAATCATTCGGACCTATTTAGAGACCGGAGAACCGGTCGGTTCCCGTACGATTTCCAAATACACAGATCTCAATCTGAGTTCTGCGACGATTCGCAATGAGATGTCAGATCTGGAGGAACTGGGTTACATTGTTCAACCCCATACGTCAGCCGGACGAATTCCCTCCGATAAAGGATATCGCTTCTATGTAGATAACCTGATGGAGGAAAAAGACCGGGAAGTATCTGAGATGAAGGATTTCGTCATCGAGCGAACCGAGAAGATGGAGCAGGTGTTAAAGCAGGTGGTAAAGATGCTTGCGACAAACACCAATTACGCAACGATGATCACTGCACCCCAGTATCAGCAGGGTAAGCTGAAATTTATTCAGCTTTCGCAGGTCGATGAGGAGCAGCTGCTGGCAGTGATCGTTCTGGAGGGTAACATCGTCAAAAACAAGATCATTCGCACCGAGCTGAACGGTCTGGACAATGAGCAGATCTTAAAGTTGAATCTGCTTCTGAATACAAGTCTGAACGGACTGGCACTAAATCAGATCAATCTTGCAACGATCGCCAAGCTCAAGGAGCAGGCAGGAATCCACAGTGAGATCGTCAGCAAGGTTTTAGATGCGATTGTAGAGTCTGTATCTGAGGACGAGGATCTTGAGATCTACACCAGTGGAGCAACGAACATTTTTAAGTATCCGGAGCTTGCAGATTCTTCCAGAGCGCAGGAGCTGATCTCCGCCTTTGAGGAAAAACAACAGCTGGTAAGTCTTGTGAATGATACACTTTCAGATGAGGAAAACACCGGTATTCAGGTATATATCGGCAGCGAATCCCCTGTACAGACCATGAAGGATTGCAGCGTGGTGACTGCCACCTATGAGCTGGGCGAGGGAATGAAAGGAACGATCGGAATCATCGGTCCGAAGCGTATGGATTATGAAAATGTGGTGGACAATCTAAAAACATTAAAAAATCAGTTAGACGGTATATTTAAAAAGCCGCCGGAACAAAAATAAAGATATTAGATAGAAATGGAAGGTGACTGCAAATGGCAGAAGAAAAGACAACAGTGGATCAGGAAACAGAACTGAATGAAGACACTGTTTTAGACGAACAGACCGAACAGCCCACTCCTGAGGAAACGACCGGAGAGCCGGAGCCGACTGATGAAGAGGTTTCTGCTGAGGGTGATGAGCCGGAAGCGGATGTGGATGCACAGGAAACCGATGCCGCACAGGCTTCAAAGAGTGAAAAAAAGAATCTCTTTAAGAAAAAGGAAAAGAAGAAGGATAAGCGTGATGAGCGCATTGAGGAGCTGACCGATCAGGTGAAGCGTCAGATGGCAGAGTTTGAGAACTTCCGCAAGCGTACTGACAAGGAAAAGACGCAGATGTATGAGGTTGGAGCCAAGAGCATTATCGAGAAGATCCTTCCGGTTGTAGATAATTTCGAGCGCGGACTTGCAGCTGTTCCCGAGGAGCAGAAAAATGATGCGTTTGTGGAAGGAATGGATAAGATTTATAAGCAGATGATGACTGTGTTTGATGAGCTGGATGTCAAACCCATCGAGGCAGTAGGAAAGGAATTTGACCCCGAGTACCACAATGCAGTGATGCAGGTGGAGAGTGAGGAGTACGAGTCCGGTGTTGTGGCACAGGAGCTGCAAAAGGGTTATATGTACCGTGACTCAGTCGTACGTCATAGCATGGTAGCGGTCGTACAGTAACAAAGGTAATCAAACATTTTTATATATTAACAGGAGGAAAACATCATGAGTAAAATAATTGGTATTGACTTAGGAACAACCAACAGCTGTGTAGCTGTTATGGAAGGTGGAAAGCCCACCGTTATTGCAAATCAGGAGGGAGCAAGAACAACACCGTCTATTGTAGCATTCACAAAGACCGGTGAGCGTCTCGTTGGAGAGCCTGCAAAGCGTCAGGCAGTTACAAATGCAGAGAAGACCATTTCCTCTATCAAGAGACATATGGGTACTGATTATAAGAAGGCGATTGATGATAAGAGTTATAGCCCGCAGCAGATCTCTGCAATGATCCTTCAGAAATTAAAAGCTGATGCAGAGAGCTATTTAGGAGAGTCTGTCACAGAGGCAGTTATCACTGTTCCTGCATATTTCAACGATGCACAGCGTCAGGCCACCAAGGATGCCGGAAAGATCGCAGGACTTGATGTAAAACGTATCATCAACGAGCCCACCGCAGCAGCACTTGCCTATGGTCTGGATAATGAGAAAGAGCAGAAGATCATGGTTTATGACTTAGGTGGTGGTACATTTGATGTATCTATCATCGAGATCGGTGACGGTGTCATCGAAGTATTATCAACAAACGGTGATACCCACTTAGGAGGAGACGATTTTGATAATCGTATTACCCAGTGGATGATCGATGAGTTTAAGAAAGCAGAGGGCGTAGACCTCTCTAACGATAAGATGGCTCTGCAGCGTTTGAAAGAGGCTGCTGAGAAGGCAAAGAAGGAGCTTTCTTCCGCAACTACTACTAATATCAACCTGCCGTTCATTACTGCAACTGCAGAGGG
>JALFNQ010000046.1 GCA_022773965.1 Lachnospiraceae bacterium | reverse complement strand
CCGGCCATGTTGATATCCACTTTTTTGGCAGAATTTTTAACCTGCTCTTTGACGCGCACTTTTTTCAGTTTCCTGCCCTTGAGGTCGACAATCTGGTTTCCCTCGCCGAATTTTTCGGTGATCTTCTGTTCGCGGAGCGCTCCGTCTGACAGGAAGGTCGGCTTCCAGAGCTTCCAGAATTGCAGATAGTGACCGATGCATTTGAAAAAGCGCTTTGCAAGGTTTGCAGGGGTGAGGTTATTTCCCTTCAGCTTTTTGCTGACATAGTCTGCGCGGAAATGTTCAAAACCGGAACCGGCAAGAGAGAACTTCAGTACATTTGCCCCCTGATTGGTCAGCATTGTGCCCCGGCTGTAGTGCAGTTTCACCTTGCGCTTCGATGGATCCAGTGAGGTGCGGATATCCTTGATGTTGTCATAGGTTTTGTCCTGTGGGCCGCGAACGAAGGTGATGGCCTCGGATACCAGGTTCAATTTGGCTTTTCGCTGATGCTCATTCCTGGATTCCAGGTGATCCTCAAATTGCTTCTGTGTGAGGTAGATAAATTTATAGTCTTTTGAAGCATCATAATCTTTTAACGTTTTCTCAGTCGGCATATGGTAATTCCTCCTCCATGGTCAGGCTTACGCCCCGGTATACGAGAAGCGGCTCGACATTCGGAAGAATGCTGCTTACGATCGCTGCGGTGGTCTGGTTTCTGACGGTAAACCGAAGCTGTGTATCCGGGCTGTATTTGCTTCGTATCTTCGCCGATACAAAGTAGATCAGATCCATCATATGCTTCGCATCATATGGGAATGTGCGCAGGAACGCAATTTCGAGAATTCCATCTGCAACCGGATAGACCAGTGCCATACCGGCAGGCCTGTCATCCTTTACGAGGATGCAGCTTACATCCCGGTCACAGCAGTCCAGACAATCCTCCATTTCCGGTGCAATGTTCGGAAGACGAATTGCAATGTTCATGGCATCGTCCTGGAGCTTTCCGGATGCCTTGCAGAAAGGTAAAACTTCAGAGGCGCACTCCCCAAAAAGCTGTGGTATCCGTGTGAGTTTTTCCACGGTCACCCGAACTTCATCCTTATCCATCAGTTCAAATGTGAATCCCCATTGCTCCAGATAAAGGCAAAAGTCGTTGTACGCGAAATCAAACGGAACATCGCATATGGCAGCTTCAATGCCAACGGATGCCAGCAAACGAAAAAATTCCTCCATCAGAGCGTCTCCAGCACCTCTGCTGCGGAATTCCGAGCCGACATAAAGCCATTGTAACATGCCAGCCAGCATGTCCTCGTCGCCGGCACTTCCAACCTCGACCTGAAAGCATAGAACACCGGCGGCATAGAGCCCTTCTTCATCTTCACCGATCGCGCCAAGAACGAAATGTCCCGGCTTGTCCAACGGATCAAAAAATTCTTCGGGAACCATCTGTTCAAACAACGAACGATTTTGTTCTGTTACTGTAACTATCTGCATAAACTCCTCCCTGCTATTATAAGTTATGCTAACGTTTCCAATTCCGTCTCCTATTATACGCCGGGATATAGACAAAACTGAGACAAATTTTGTGTCAGTTTTGTCTACAGCACATTGCTATAATACAGAGAAATGTGATTTGAAAGATATTTCAAACAGAGGGTACGCATATGGAAAGAGTATATCAATGGAATGAATGAATTTAAGTGAGGAAGAATAGCTGCACGAACTGATTTGACAGGATTTCCATCTGTCGGATGATGTACCCTTAACCGGGTGCACTGTCTGACCCTCGTGTTCGCATATTTCCAAAACAAACGCCCGTCTCTGATATCACTTCAAAGACGGACGCTCATTCAGTGGCATTTCACCCACCCCTGCATCTTGGGTCATCGTTTTTCTACTGGTTATTTAACTTTTTCTGTAATTCTTCAATCATACGATTCTGATCTTCAATCATCTGTTTTTGATCTGCGATGATTTGCTCCCGATTGGTGATCGTCTGCTCCTGATCAATGATCGTCTGTTTCTGATCTGTGATCGTCTGTGTCTGATCTGTAATCGTCTGTTTCTGATCTGTAATCGTCTGTTTCTGATCTGTAATCGTCTGTTTCTGATCTGTGATCGTCTGTTTCTGATTTGTGATCGTCTGTTTCTGATTTGTGATCGTCTGCTCCTGATCCGCAATTGTCCGGTCTTTCTCTTCGATCTGGTTTCGTACCCATCTCTCATGTTTCCAGTATTCTTCCCTCGCCAGACACTGCTCCCGGATATTCTCATCCGAATTTCGCATGTAGATCTCTGCCGCCGCTTCATTCATATACTGATTCTTTTCTGCTATCATACGCAAATCCTCCCATGTCTTTGCCTTAAACAGCCTTGCCCAATGGTCGATCTCGCACAGGCGGTCTTCGTCTGTTGCCAGTTCAATCTGAGTCAAGTCTAACACATTCAGGATGAATTTGTCACTGAAAAGATGATGATTTTTCACATTTAACAGCTTATGGCTGGCATAAAACTCCGGATTCTCTTTAAACAAAGTAAAATCCAGAATTCCGATATGTATCGCACGCTTTGCTTTTCCATATTCCTCGCCACGGTACAGGCTGTCATAGGACCGGCACAGATAACTGAGTGAACGCTCCGGCCAGTATTCCTCTCTCACCACTTGCATCTCAAGATTTAAGACTGTGTCATCATTCATCAGTACATGAATGTCCAGCACAAAAGCCTTACTATCTATCTCATCCCCCAGCGAGATCGGATTTGTGACCTTCACGGATTTGATCTCTCTCTGTTCCAGGTGCAAAAGCGAACCAATCAACCCGCGCAGGACAAATTCATTTCCCTGCAGGACGACATGAAACATATAATCATTGGTGAGATTGTATGGAATCAGACCACTCGCAGTCTGATAAGATGGATGAACACTGTTACTTTTTAACATACCCATGGCTATTACCTCTCTCATTCTCCATAAACCCGAGTATGTCAGGCGCAGGCTAACGCCACATTGTGTAGAACACGGTGCCATCATAGCATGTATGCAATAAAATAACAAGATATTTTTTCTTATGCTCAAAATGCGCAAGCATCCAATACTTTCATGGCATCAGTCGTGTTCATAATTTATTCATCTTCTATTCATTGTTTCGTAAAGTGGTCAGACCCTCAGTGTAGGGGCAGATGCCACTGCCACCGATGACGGAATGATCATCCGAGGCGGAAAGCAGCTTCACGGAGCAACGATCGATTCCCACCTCGATCACCGCATTGCCATGTCCTTTGCGGTTGCAGGTCTTCTCTGCGACACACCGACCACGATCTTAAACGCAGACAGCGTTGTAATCTCCTACCCGGATTTCTATGAGTCACTGGAGAAGATTTCGGTGTAGATCTTCGTATTCACAAGACATCAGAAAAGAAAAACCTCTTAGGCAAACGCGACATTTGATGGCCGCTGTCTAAGAGGTTTTAGCATTTTCTTGACTTCTTCTATTGCCGTCTGAATCCCGATATTTTTTGTCTGAAGCATATCCAAATCCTCCTCCGTCTGTGCGTTAAAAAAGCGAATCCAGTCATCCACAGAACTGTCTCCATCCAGTGTTTTCCTTAATTCTATGATATGTACCTCGAACAGATCCGAAAATATCCTGCTCCTTTTTATCCCTCAGATAATATACCGAATGGTAAACAGGATCCTCCGTATAGTTAAAATCCAGTATGCTGATACTGATGCTCTTTTTCAGTTTTGTGTAATCCTGTCCGACACGCAGATCCTCTGTATACATTTTTGCCAGATAGAACAGGTTCCTCTTGTCCCAGCAGGAATAAAACTTGATCTGCAGCTCAATATTCACCTTTGCACGATTGTTCAGTTCGATCAGGACATCCACAATGCCCTGCTTTTGTTTCCAATACCGCTTCCACAAATATGGGTTGCACAACCGTACCGACCGGATGTCCTTCACCGGTATCCCGATCACATCACTGATAAAATATTTGCGGACTACCTCATTGGCGAACAGTTCCTTCGCACAAAAATCTGTCTTTGGTAAAATAATCTCCATACCCCGTCCTTTCTGCCACGAACAGAAAGAGACTTGCATTGAGATTAATATTGATATTAATGGATTTGTTTGTCAATAATAAGTATACCTTCTCTTTCTCTGTGGCTCAATATGTTTCCAGTTACTTTTTTGAAAAATTGGCGAAACGCCTGATCTCCTAATAAGATCATTTCTGCCGGACGAGAACCGCCCGGCGATTACCATTACATTAACACTGAAAACATAAAAACGCAATATGGCAGAATGACGATTTCATTTTTTCATTTTTCGGCATATTTACTAATTTCCATCTTACACTATACCCACATATTTGTCATTGACGGCGTAGTTAAAAGAAACGCTTTCATTCATTTTCTTGCAAAGTGTCGAGCAGATGCACCCCCTTACAGTCGTGCGCCTCTCACAGAAAATCCGGACGTGAAGCTTTCTCACATCCGGCTCATTACGAAACAAATCATTTATCATTCATAGACACTGACATATGTCCTGAGTCTTACCAGTGGGATTTTGATGCACAATAGCTATCCCTATTACCTTGCTGTCTACATTTAGCATATGCCGTCACCATCATACACCCAAGACTCGCTTCAAATGCTATGGCTGGCAGCTTATTTGACAGAATTTCCACCTGTCGGATGATGTACCCTTAACTGGACGCACGGTCTGACACCCCCTGCAAATATAAACAATTTAGAATATATTTACATTCACTTTATTCTTTTAATTTTTTCTTTCGAGGGTCAGACCCCACTGTGGTCAACTTATTTCTTTCGAGGGTCAGACCCCAATGTGGTCATATAACAAATTTTTTTGTTTTTCCAGTTCTTGTGTTCTTCTTAGCAAATCTAAAATTTGTTCATCATCATAAGTACGAACACTTTTTTCTTCTGACATCTCACCATCCATCAGTTCTGCTACTGTAACTTCAAGTTCTTCACACAAACTTTTTATAATGGAATAGTCAGGCATACATTTGCCAGTTTCCCATTTAGAAATAGTCTTATTGGATACGCCAAGCTTCTCTGCTAATTGTTCCTGTGTTAGATTTTTCTGTTTTCTCTTTAATGCTATAAATTTTCCTGTAACTAATTGATTCATATGTATTCCTCCATTCATTTGATGATATAAAGATACTTCTTTTATCATTAAAATAACATCCCTTGTAAGTAGAATATAGGTGGAATCTCTGTAAAATAGCCAAATATGTCATAGTAAACTCAACAGAAACTTCAAATCTTCTGTTACTTTCAGTCTCTTCGCAAGACTGGGATTTATCGCATATTTAAAATATAACTTATTTTCTATTCAATAATCAAATCCTTTGGTTTGTCTGCTTTTAATTCAATGTATCCACACTCAACACATACAAAACAACTAACCGTACTTTGATGTAAAATTTCAAATACACCTTTCTTTTTGTTTGTCAGAGATAAACCTACTCCATATATATCTCCACCTATCTTGGCATTTATCATTTTGCCTTTACATTTTATACACTCCATACCTATTCCTCCTCGAACTTCAAATTTCATTTTCTACTATTCTTCCAAAGTTAATCTGACACGCTCCAGCATTATCAGAAAACAATAAATATTGATATGTTCCATCTTTACATTTGCCAGACTTAAGATTATCGTACTGATTTTGAGGTTTTTCAACAAAATCAATAACAACAATTGTTTCACTTGGATGAAATGCAGCATCTCCTACCAATAGTATTTCATTATTCTTTTCACATTCTGCAAGAATAATTCTTTGGACATCCGCATAGCATGGAATTCTGTTATATTCTAACACTTTCTGTGCAGTTGGTTTCTTTAAAAATGGTATAACGCCCACATCTACACCTCCAGTTCATACTCGCTGTAAACTTCAAATTTCACTTCCTATTGTATCACGCACATCTCTTACATTCCACTTATATTTTTGTAAAGATTTTGAAAAAGGCGGACTGCTAATCTATAGCAATCCGCCCGAAAAATTACCACACTTCTAAACTATCTTCTGCATCAATCCAAGCTTGCATTTCTCCATCCAACACTAAGCGTGCATACTCCATAGGTTCATCAATCGCAAGAGCATTTAATGCGCACTGTGAATTTGGTGTGATCTTCAATCCTTCCTCCGCCTTACTACAATCTATGCGAAGAAGCATATTATCAAAAGTGGTTATATCTATACTATTGCAGTACTGGTTATATGTAGCATATATAAGTTTCATAGCTTTTCGTCCTTTCGTTTTTATTACAGATAAGCCGGTTGTATTGGTAAATTGTTGTGTGTCCTAGAATTATCCTTTAGAACATGATACACACG
>JALFNQ010000043.1 GCA_022773965.1 Lachnospiraceae bacterium | reverse complement strand
CGATTTTGCATGCGAAGCATCGCCAAATTCGTTGCAATTCACAGGTCAGCTGGCTGACATGTGAATTGTAATGAGAAATCTTAAAAAAGCAGCTGCAAGTAACCCAGGAATATTTCAACAGT
This sequence comes from Lachnospiraceae bacterium, assembly GCA_022773965.1. GTDB lineage: Bacteria > Bacillota > Clostridia > Lachnospirales > Lachnospiraceae > W0P33-017. The sequence continues at coordinate 7,039 of JALFNQ010000043.1, read as the reverse complement.
AAAATATAACAGGTTCTTGCAGCCGCTTTACCGTATGAGCTTAAAGAGATTCCGATCCTTGATGAAGTTGCTCATCTCATAGCACACAAGCACTTCATCCCAGCCCTCTGCCATAAGCTCCGGCACGGATTTATTGAAATACCGAAGGTCGATCATCGTAATCTGATCATAGTGATCCAGCAGATATGGCACCATGCTGTTGGCATAGGAATCCTTGATGATCAAAAGCGATCCTTTATCCTGTGCCTGCGGATTTCTGACCGTAATCTTCCCGTAATTTCCCCCAAAATAAACCGCATATTTATCTTTCATATCCAGCTTGGACAGATCATAGATACCCGTAAGCTTTGGCATCGTCTTTTTGCCGTCCGCACCAAGTGCATCCGCCGGTGCTCCGTCCGTCTCTATGATGAGATGCTCCGGCAGCGTCTGTGGCAGTTCCAGCTCATCTGCACGCGCTCCGGGCAGCCCTGCAACCTTAGAATAGAGCGTGCCATAAAACGAATCACTCATCGCCTGCACATCAAAATGCTCCCGATCAGCAATCTGGATACCCTGCGTCTTTAAATAGGTCTCCGCTCCCACATAAGCACCGTTTGTCGTCCAGTGATGATCGGTACAAAAGTAAATCTGATCAAAGCTGTTTCGGTCTGTACGCTCCAGCGCATCCCTCGTCTGCACCCAGCGCACACTGTCTGCCTCGCAGATCTGATCCCCCAGCTCCTCATAAGGCCTCGGATCATAGAGAACAGCCCGCGTCGGCAGCTTTTCTGAAAGCACGGTTCCAGGGGTCGGAATCAGCATGACAGATACATCTGCATCCGTAGATGCTTTCATTGCTGTCACATAGTTCAGATTCTTCTCAAAATTTTTCTCCGACAGATCACTATCTACCAATTTATCAAACAGGTAGTGGTCTTTTCCCACATATATGCCATTGATCTCACGGTGATAGAGCAGATACTGGCTCGTGGTTGCCGTCTGCATCCACGTATCCCGCGCCGGAAACTGGTCGCTCGCCGCCTCCGTCAGATCCCTTTGCACCTCACCGGATAAAATACCCTCCCGGGAAATATGCGGCAGCTTCGTCAGATAACGGTTTTCCGCTTCCGAATAGGACTGCTGCGGCAGCACGAATATTGCCGCGCCGCCAACCGCCAGCGCACCGATCACGAGCAGCACATACAGCCATTCCATATGCTTTTTCTCAAATTTAACCTCTTTTTTCATGCAAAACCTCCATGAATTGCTATCCACCATATTCTGTCCCAAGCCACGCCTGGCACGATACCTGCAACATCAGTTTTTGCTTCGTTGCCCTCTGGCGTCTTGCTGTCCCTTCACCGACTGCCCGATGTGTCCTTCGCACAATAGCAGCCAGTTCCTCGCTTCGCGTACCTCGGGCAAAAGCACAAAATCTGATGCCGCAGATCCTGTGGCGGCCGTGCACGCTCAAAAGCGAAAATACAAAAACGGATTATAACTCCCGCTTACAAGGAACGCCATCGACAGCCCCAGCAAAGCAAGCGTATATACCATGAGAAGCGGCGAACGCTGATCCTCCCGCGTCAGCTGCTTTGCGATCCGTGCAGGGATCGTTGTTGCAGCGATCAAAAGAATGATCAAAAACGGCGCATGCACATCCCACTCGTAAAGTGCCAGCGCATTGCCTGCCGGGACACCGATACCAAACATCGCTTTCAGGTAAGTACCAAGAAGCCCCAGATCCTCACAGGCAAAGATCACCCAGCCCACTATGACGAAAAACAACGTATACACATGCTGTAACGCATCCGGAAGCCGTACAAGCACGCGACGCAGCACAAACTTTTCCAGCACCAGCAGTGCAAAATAATACAGTCCCCACAAAATGAAATTCCAACCCGCGCCATGCCACAACCCGGTCAAAAACCACACGATAAACAGGTTTAAGATCTGCCTTGCCAGCCCTTTTCGGTTGCCGCCAAGCGGAATATACAAATACTCGCGAAACCATGTACCCAGTGTCATGTGCCAGCGCCGCCAGAACTCCGTGATGCTCTTTGACTCGTAGGGATGATCAAAATTTTCCGGGAAATGAAACCCGAACAGTTCCCCCAGACCGATCGCCATATCCGAATAACCCGAAAAATCAAAATAAATCTGGAAAGTAAATGCAATCGCGCCCAACCATGCCAGCGCAGTACTCATATCTGCCCCGCCGAGCCCTTTGATGTAATCCCAGAGCACACCGATCTGATTAGCCAGCAGCACCTTTTTTGCCAGACCAAGCAAAAAACGCTGCAGTCCATGCACTGCACCCGCGATCGTCGTCTGACGCACATCTACCTCTTTTTGCACGTCCTTATAACGAACAATCGGTCCTGCGATCAGCTGCGGAAACAGACACACATACATGCCAAAGGAAATGATATTGTGCTGTGCTACAGTCTCGCCCCGGTACACATCGATGGTATAGGACATGGTCTGGAATGTATAAAAGGAAATGCCGATGGGAAGCGCCAGCTGCAGCAACCCAAGCTGTGTTCCTGCCAGACGGTTCACCGTTTCCAACGCAAAATCAGTATATTTGAAAAAACATAATATACCCAGATTCCCCACAACCGACAGCACGAGCACCCCCCGGCCCATTGTGTCATGCCAACCCTTCTGGGTGGCATATTCGATCATCCGGCCGTTCAGATAATCAAAAGCAGTAGAAAAAAGCATGATGAGAATATAACGCGGTTCTCCCCATGCATAGAAAAAAAGACTTGCCAGAAGCAGCCACAGATTTCTCAGCTGCTTTGGCAGTCCAAAATATACGATCAACACAACCGGCAAAAAGACACATAGAAAGATCATACTGCTGAATACCATTGTCTCTACCTCATTCTCACTTTATTCCGCCTCAAAAGCCTGCTGGACGAGACCGCTCTTTTCTGAAATGATCATCGCCACACATTTTCCCTTTTGTTTGATCACAGCATGATCAACCATTGGCAGCTGATCCGGCGCATAGGTTGACAGCGTACCTTTGCGGTCTTCCAGATGATCCTTCATCGTGCTCATAAGAGCTGCCGCATCCCCTGCATCCTTTAATTCCACCACAGCGATCTCCTGCGAGCCTCCATCTGCCGCATAAGCGTAAAAATAGCTCTGTACCCGATCGTATGAAAAATCAGAAAATGCACCAAAATTGAGCTCTGCCTGCTCATCGTCACCAGTCACCACCGTCATGTCCGGCAGCGTTGTATCTGCCGCCAGCATCTTCTCCTGCAATGCCGGCAGATCCACATTTCCATTATCACTCTCTGCCGCCTGTTCACTGCCGCAGCCAACGATCCCGACTGCCAAAAGCAACGCACACGCGAAACAGATCCCCCTTTGTAATATCCGTTTCATTTCTTTTTCCCCTTATTCCATAGCATTCAATACCGCTTGTTCCATGGCGGCTGTCTCTTGCTCTGACAGCTCTGTTTCTGCTGTCTGCCCGGCTTTTAAGGCCTCATTTTCTGCTGCCTCTGTCGTAGTAACTGTGGCTGTAGGACCATCCACGCCACCAATGATCTGCATATCTTCTACCGCTTCGCTGGCAGCGCCATCCTCAAGCGGCATCGGTTCTACCCCGGCTCCGCCCTCATTGGGATCCATCACCTGACTGCCAAAGAGTTCATTGATCTTATTTGTCATCTTCGTTACCTTCTCAGGATCCGCATCTGCAGCCGCAGAACCCGCCTGTGTATAGTCGTTGACATAGATCGCCAGCACATAATTGTCCTCACCATCTGGCACCCATGCAGCGCTCAGATCCTTGGAGTCCGCACCCGGAATGGAATACATCGCCTGCTGCATGAGGCTCATCATCTGATCTGCAAGAGCAAACTCCTTGTCATCCGGCATCTTCGGGAACTTAAAGTAAAGGCTGCTGCTCTTTTTGTCGAATGCCTTCCGAACTTTTGCCGGAACCTCAAACAGATCCTTCAGCGCCACTGCATTCTGAACTGCATAAGAATATTTTGTCCCCTTTGCCTCCGGCAACGCTGAGCCATCCCATTCATGTCCATTGCGCGCCATATCATCTGTCATATTAAAATTGCGGTATTTTGCTCCGTTTACATCAGAATAGATATCCAGCTGATACCACTCTCCATCGTCCAGCTTTACCATATCCCATGAATGGTAGTCATTATGTACGATATGTACCTCCAGCCCTACCATATTAGCAAACATACGGAAGGTGGTGGCATAGCCAACACAAACGGCACTATGATCCTTCAACACATCGTGTGGTGTAAATGCCTGTGTATTCTGACCCGGCATAGCGATCGTATGGCCCATTCCCTGGCCGATATGCTCCACCATCCATTCATAGATCGCCAATTCTTTCTCATAATCTGACATGCCATCCTTGATGATCTCATCCAGAACAGCCTTTGCCATATTGTAGGTTTCAAGATCCTCACCAGTTAGACCGGAGGGATCATTTTTTAAATAGGCATCGGAGATATTCGCCGTGCTGCGGATCTCATACTGCCCTCCAACCTTAAAGCCGTCCTCCTGATAAGTATTCTCCTGTTCCGCTTCCTTCGCCTGTCTTGCGCGCTCATCATCGATGAACTGACTCACCTTTACATTTTGAGCGTTCATGCGGTTCATAAGCATTACATTCATACCGATGGAAGTGCCAATACCTCCCACAAGCAGCACTGCCACTGCACCGGCGATGATGTGTCCGGCTCTCTGTTTCCCCTTACGGGACATCTGTTTTTTTTGTGCAGGCTGCTCCTTTTCCTGCACTGTTTCCTCTTTCATGACTTCCTTCTTTTCTTCACTCATATTCTTCCTCTTTTTCCCCTTAGAAACCAAATGAGCCTGTCCGCATCATCATCCCATCCCCTCAATCTCCCAAGGAGCCGGCATACCCTGCGGCCCTGCGGCGGTTTCTCTCCGGATGCCTGATACCTGTATAGACACCGGTTCTGGAATCTGGTTACAAAAAATTTTAAAATTTAAAATAATTTTCCAAAGAATCCGGTTTGCTGTACATATACTATAACGAGTATGACCGCCAAAATCACTACACCTGCGATCAATATTTTCAAAAATTTTTTCCCCTGCAGCCTTTTTTCCAGCTGGCTTTCGATTCTTGCGCACGCCTGCTCCTGCTCCGATACGTCCTTAAAATCCGCGATCGCCGCCAATTTCTCCCGTATTTTCTGGCAATCGGAAAATGTCTTTGCTTTTGCCAGCTGTTCTCTGACCAGCTCATAGGTCTCCGTCACAAAAAGCTCCCGGTGCAATTTTGCCTGGCGCAGGCATTCCTCATGCAGCTCGTCCGCCTGCTCATAGCCTGCTGTCTTTGCAAACAGCTCTGCGGCCTGCCGGTACATGTCTGCCTGATCCTCCCTGCGGTACATATGCGGTGCAAAACTCATCTTCTTTTTTGCCTTTTCATAGAGACGTTCCTGACGCTCCTCGGGCGTTTCCACGATGGCAGCTGCCTCCTCGTCCTCAAGAAGTGCACGCAGACGCTGTTCCTCTCTGGCCTTCTTTTTTTCCATCCGTTTTCTCTTGAGCGCCTTCTTCCTGCGTCGAATCTCTTTTAACTCTTCCTCTGTAAATTCTTCTGTTTTTATTTCCTCAGCCATAGAAACTCCTTTTTTCACATTTCCTTTAATGATTCAGACTACCACGTTTATCTGCAAAAAGCAAGCGCAGCCAATGTCATACCATCCTGCGCACATTTCGGCAGCACACAAAAATCCTCAAACCGGCTTTCCTCCGGCAGCCAGCCCTCACTTATGGCTGCGCAGAGTGCACTTCGCTCACACACGTTATCTACCTCAACTGTCTGCTGCACAAAGTCCGAGGTATGAAAGTTCCCCCGCTGCACCATAAGCTGCGCGGCACTATAGGTCAAAAATGGCACACCGAGACGGTCCGAAAGCTCCAAAAGCCCTTGTTCCTCCCGTTTCACATCGATGGAGGCCACTGCCCGGATACGGTAAAGTGACCAGTCATGAGCATCAAATACCTCTGAGATAAACCGGTACATTACTTCCCCCTGCACGCCGCTGCGACAGCCTATGCCAAGAACCAGATCCTGCGGCACCAGATGAAGCGTATGGGTAAAGGGCTGCCCCACGGGCTTTCCTGAGATCAAAAATCCGCATTCCGGCGTAAGGGCTCCGATGGGTTTTCCCTCTAAAAGCGCACCGGACAGATGCTTGATCTCATCCTTCTCCACAATGGATAAATGCTGCTGTCTTGCAAAGGTGTCCACGGAAAACACATCGTGGACATCCGTTGCTGTCGTGATCACCGCAGTTGCAGAAAGCGCTCCTGATAACAGACGTGCCAGTTCATTTGCCCCGCCCACATGACCGCTCAGCAGAGGTATGACAAACTGCCCGCACTCGTCAACTGCCAGCACCGCAGGATCCTTCAGCTTGTTTTTCACATACGGTGCAACTGCCCGCACGGCGATTCCCACAGCTCCCACAAAAATCAGGTCATCTACATGCAAAATGAGCTTTTCCATCCCCGCTTTCAAGGTGGAAAAGCCCTTCCAGCCCCCAGATGCAAGGCGCGCGGGCACGTATTTTTCTATGACTGTACCCATCGCCTCCATCGCCACGGCTATTTTTTCACCTGTCTGTATTCCCTGCACACTAAAGGCCAGAACTGCAACCGTTTTATGCATGGATCTTTCCCTTCTGCTTCTCAAAGAAATCATCCACCGCCTGTATGATCTTTGCAGGTTCTAATGTCTTTAACAGATAACCATCCGGTTTTAAGGACATTACCTGCATCACGCTTTCCTTATCATCCTTACTGGTAAGAAAAATCACAGGCATATCTGCAAATTCCTTCTCTGCGCGGATCATGCCCAGCACCTGCTTACCGTCCACGATCGGCATCTCATAGTCCAAAAGAACCAGATCCGGCCGGTCAGTTGCCAGATACTTGATCGCCATGGCACCGGAATTGGCCAGGATCACCTGATAATGATCCTCCAGCCAACCCTTCACATTGCGCAGCATCGCACCGGAATCAT
>JALFNQ010000013.1 GCA_022773965.1 Lachnospiraceae bacterium | reverse complement strand
AAGAATGGGAATGGTCAAGAGGACAGAAAAAAACGTGCCGCAAAAAACAGCACGTTCGGATAGACGATAGGAAGGAGATGTCGGATTTAATCTGCGGCAAAACTGCCGTAGGTGGGAACTATAATTCGACGCGTGACAATTTACAGTGGGAAAATTTTAAGATTGTGTTAGCACAAAATAACTTTTTAAGACTCTATTTTAATACCTTTGCAATGATGTTCCTGCGCGTTTTCTGTGCGGTTCTGTTCAGTGCAATGGCGGCATACGCATTTGCGAGACTGGAGTTCCCCGGAAGGGATCTGCTGTTCGGTCTGGTGCTGTTTCAGATGATGGTTCCGGTGCAGGTATTTATCGTACCGCAGTATCTGATGGTAGATAAAATGGGATTGAGAAATACCATCTTTGCATTATTGTTTCCTGGACTTGTAAGTGCCTTTGGTACGTTCCTGCTTCGTCAGTTCTTTATGGGACTTCCGAAGGAACTGGAAGAGTCAGCAAGACTGGACGGATGCAATATCGGACAGACCTTTTTCAAGGTCATGCTGCCGCTTACAAAATCAGGCCTGGTTGCACTGGCAATCTTCACCGCACTGTTCTCATTCAAGGATCTGATGTGGCCGATGATCGTCAACTCCAATTCAGATGCGGCTACGCTGTCCTCTGCGCTTGCAAAGATCGCCAGCGCATATTCTGTCAATTATCCGCAGCTGATGGCTGCAGCAGTGCTTGCAATCTGGCCGATGCTGCTTGTTTATATCATCTTCCAGAAGCAGTTTATTGAAGGAATTGCTACATCAGGAGGAAAACTGTAAAAAGATCAGGAGGAAGACATGTCGATTGTTTTTTCCGAAATTTCAAAAGAATTTCATTTATATAACGACCAAATCAGCTATATTATTCAAATTCTTGGTAATGGAGAATTGGGGAATCTCTATTATGGAAAACGAATTCATCATAAGGATGATTTTTCCTATCTTCTGGAAGGAGGGCTGCGCTCTCTTGCAGTGTACACGAAGGAAAATGACTATTTTATGAGTCCACAGTATACACGGATGGAATACCCTGATATGGGAAGGGGTGATTTCAGAGAGCCGGCATATGAGATCCAGCAGGCAAATGGAAGTAACACCAGTTCCTTTATTTATCGAAATCATCGGATATTTGCCGGGAAAAAACCATTGGAAGGTCTTCCTTCTCTTTATGTGGAGTCGGATTGTGAGGCTACAACGTTGGAGATTCTGATGCAGGATCAGCTGACTGGCATGGAGATGACACTTTCATATACGGTTTATGAGAAATATCCGGTTATTGCGCGAAGTGTAAGATTCAAAAACAAGGGCACAAAACCGGTAGTTTTAAATCGTGCACTGAGCGCGAGTATCGATCTGCCGGATGCAGATTTTGAAATGCTTCAGTTGTCCGGCGCGTGGTCAAGAGAACGTCATATCAAATGCAGAAAGCTTCAGCAGGGAATACAGGGGATTGGAAGCAGACGCGGAATCAGCAGTGCGGAGCATAATCCGTTCCTGCTACTCAAAAGAGAACAGACAGATGAGACGCATGGTGAGGTATATGCATTCAGCTTTATCTACAGCGGCAATCATATCGAACAGGTAGAGGTGGATACCAATGATATGGCCCGTGTGTCGGTGGGAATTCATCCGGATACCTTTTCATGGATGTTGCGTCTGGATGAAGAATTTCAGACACCGGAGGCCGTACTTGTCTATACAGATCAGGGTATGAACGAAATGAGCCATGTATTTCATGAGTTGTACCGTACCAGACTGGCCAGAGGAGTATGGCGGGATAAAGAGCGGCCGGTGATCATTAATAACTGGGAGGCGACAGGCGCTCAGTTTACAGAAGATCAGGTTCTGCAGATCGCGCAGGCGGGCAAAGAGCTGGGGATGGAGCTGTTTGTACTGGACGATGGATGGTTTGGCAAGCGTGACGATGATAAAACCGGTCTCGGTGACTGGTATGTGACGAACTTTGAGAAGCTGCCGGAGGGTATCGAAGGTCTGGCGAAAAAGGTGGAAGCCCTGGGAATGAAGTTCGGACTCTGGTTTGAGCCGGAGATGGTGAACAAGGACTCAGATCTGTACCGGGCTCATCCGGACTGGCTGCTGTGTGCGCCTGGACGCACACCTTCACCCAGCAGAAATCAGTATGTGCTGGACTTCTCCAGAACAGAGGTCGTGGATGCGGTCTTTGACATGATGGATCAGATTTTGAGTAAGGCACCGATTTCCTATATTAAATGGGATATGAACCGTTACCTTACAGAGTGCTATTCTACGGATAAGTCGCCACAGGATCAGGGAAAGGTTTATCATCAGTATATATTGGGTGTGTACAGTCTGTATGAGCGCCTGATACAGAAATATCCTGAGATCTTATTTGAATCCTGCTCCTCTGGTGGGGCGAGATTTGATCCGGGTATGCTGTATTATGCGCCGCAGGCATGGACGAGTGATGATACGGACGCTTATGAAAGAGTGCGTATTCAGTATGGAACTTCACTGGTATATCCCGTCAGCAGCATGGGGGCACATGTTTCCGTTGTACCAAATCAGCAGGTGGGCAGAGTAACACCTTTGGAGACGAGAGGAAATGTGGCAATGTTTGGTGCCTTTGGCTATGAGATGGATCTGCAGTGTCTGACTGATGAGGAGAAAGACATTGTACGCAGGCAGGTCGCATTTTTCAAAGAACACAGAAGATTGTTGCAATTTGGAAGATTTTACCGGTTACAAAATCCCTTTACGGAAAACGATGCTGCATGGATGACAGTATCAGAAGATCAGAATGAGGCTGTGGTAGGATTTTACCGGAAGATGGGTGTTCCGAACGGTCCATGGATCAGGCTTTATCTGCAGGGTCTCAAAGAAAATGCAAAGTACATCGTGAACGATCAGACAGACCAGAGCTATTTTGGAAGTGAGCTGATGCATGCAGGAATGGTGGTGCATCGTGAGGATCTGTGTGGGGATGGCGGAGATTTTTGCTCCGCAGTATATTATTTAAAAAAGCAGGCGTAATCCTGATAAAAAAAACAGGCAGTTGTATGTATATCAGCTGCCTGTTTTTAAATGACTGGCACGGTATTCGCTTGGCGACATGCCAGTGTTTTTTTTGAAAACCTTGGAAAAGGCAAAGGGGTCAGGATACCCCACCGCAAAGGCTACATTCTGTATAGAAAAATTGGGATCCAATAAATATTCCTGCGCTTTGCGGATGCGGTAAATGATCAGATATTCCTGAGGGCTATAGTTGGTTGCCTGCTTGAATATTTTACTCAGGTAGGAGCGATCCAGACCGCAATACTCTGCAATATCAGACACCTTGATCGGTTCATTGAATTTTGTATGAATATAATTGACGATATCTGTGATATATTTCAGCTGGATCTCCTGTTCACCAGGCTTCGGCTTTGTGGAAGAAACATCGATCAGGTGGTGAAACAGGTGATATAAGTTGCCGATACACAGCAATTCCTGTTCATAGTGTAAGAGAAAATAGCGCATACAGGATTCTAATTCATCATCTGGTGACACCGGAATAAAGACCGGCTGCTGGGCAGAAATACCGATTGCATTTAAAAACTCGAACGCTTTTGTGCCATTAAAATGAATCCAGATGTAGTTCCAGGGGGTCTTTTCGTCTGCGATATAGTAAGCCGGTAAATGGGGCGGTGTAAAAAATGCCTGCTTTGCAGAGATACGGAATTCTTTCTTGTTTATAAAAAGTGAACCTGATCCCTCTAAAATATAGTGCAGTACATAGTTTTCGCGGATGATAGGACCAAAGCTGTATTTTGATGGACATTTCTGGCAGCCAATCTCGGCAAGACGCAAATCCTCATAGGAATCATAGTTTACAAAATAACATTCATCGTAGTGTTTCAAAGCTTCATCCTCCCGAATATCGAAAGCTGTCTTTATTATAGTCGATATGTCGAGTATAGTCAATAAGTCGACTATCTCGTACGCTATTACCAGCGGGGTGATAGAGTGATCGATTATAATCCATTTTTTCAAACACTGAAGGAAAGGCATGAATCTACATATTCTATGATACATAAGCATCATGTGAGCAGTAGTCTGATCAATCGTTTGCGCAACAATAAGCCGATTTCAACGACTACGCTCAATGATTTATGTCGGATTCTGCAATGTAATGTGCAGGATATTTTAAGGTATACAGAATCTGAGGAAGACCAGACACTGTAAAGGGTGATAAGGGCAGACTGAATATTCAGCCTGCTTTTATTATGTGAAAATCCGTTTGATCTGGCATCGCCAAATTCATGGCTCATGTACATCTTTGGCACGTAGCCCGCAGTAAATTCTGGCTACTGTGTGAAAAGTAACAAAAACACACAAAAAGCTAGTTAAATGACACGAATAGACATAGTATGTAGCTGGAAAAAATGCTAGATTAGAGTCAGGGAAACAGGGGAGGTGCATGCAAATGAACAACAAGCAGCATAAATCGAATTCTTCAAAGAATCATGTGAGAGTCTCATTAAAGGTAAAGATCATGTCGATGGTGCTGGTGGCAATGATCGCTACCATCGTTTTGATCCTGACATTTGTCGTTCCGGTTGTGAAGAAAAATTATCTGAACACCATGGAAAATTATATGACAGATATGTGTACGACAACAGGATCAAATATTGAGTCTGCAATTTCAAGAAGTGCATCTGCTGTGATGATTTTAAATCAGGAGGCGTTAGAGCGGCTTATTGGAACCGGTAAGATCAATGGTATCGATTCCAGCTATGCCTATGTGATCAAAGGTGATGGAACTGTGGTATATCATCCTGACACATCGAAGATAGATCAACCGGTGGACACTGTGATAGGAGAAGCATTGATTTCTGAAATCGCGGCGGGGCAGATACCGGAAAACGGTGTGCGTTACATCAAAGAGGATGGCACAGAAAAATGCGTTGCATTTTATGTGACAAAAAATGCAACGGCAATTTTAGTGATGGTAGCGGACATGTCAGAATTGCTGGCGGTTTCTTCTATTGTAATGAGAGCAATTCTGGTGGTTGGAGCAGCTGTTTCCGTGATCGTGTGTATTTTGATCTATCTTGCAATGGCATATATGATGAAACCATTGACAGTCATTACGGAACAAGTGCGTCGTTTTTCAACGCTGGATTTTACGGAAAATAAAAAGGTTTCAAAAATCAGTGGGCATCGGGATGAGATGGGTGAGATCGCGCGGGCGATCTATGAACTGCGCGTAAAAATGTCTGAGATGGTCTCACAGATGAAGGAACAGAGCAGTGTTTTGACAGAGATGGGTCAGAACTTAGAGCAGCGGGTGTACGATACGACGGAGGCAGTCAGCAGCGTGGAGTGTGCGGTGAATGAGATTACCACCGGAGCTTCTACGCAGGCAGATGAGACACAGCAGGCCACATTACATGTTCTGGATATGGAAAAACTCATCCAGTCAGCAAATATGGAAGTGGAAAATCTAAAGAAGATGTCTCTGAATATGCAAAATTATAGTAATCAGGCTGTGGATGCGATCAGAGAACTGGATATGGTAAATGCCAATGTGATTGAGTATATAGACATTATCAGCGAACAGACTGACCGTACAAATGCTTCTGCTTTAAAAATAAAGGAAGCAACGGAGTTGATCGCAAATATTGCGGAGGAGACAAATCTGTTGTCTTTAAATGCATCTATCGAGGCTGCGAGAGCAGGAGAAGTGGGCAGAGGATTCGCAGTGGTTGCATCTCAGATCCAGAAGCTTGCAGAGCAATCGAATCAGTCTGCCAGCCAGATTGATGCCATCACACGCGAATTGATGGAGGATGCAAAGAAGGCAGTGACTACCATGGAGGGAGTCAAAGAAATCATACAAAAGCAAAGTGATAATGTATCACAGACAGGAGAGGTATTCGGGCTTGTACGCAGTGGTATTGAGGATTCCATGAATGGCGTGGGCAAGATTGAAGTACGGACTACAAAATTGGATCATGCGCGGGGCAGTATCGTAGGTATCGTGCAGAGTCTGATGGATATCGCAATGCAAAATGCTGCAAGCACAGAGGAGACATCAGCAGCAGTTGTTGAGGTTAGCGATGTGATGCAGGTCATTACAGATAATGCAAAGCGATTAAAAACGGTTGCGACCTCCCTGGAGGAGAATGTAGATAAGATCAGCCTGTAAGGCAGTCTCCAGTTGGCGTTTGAGGGGAATCGGCTGTTTGCTGTGGGGTTTCCTCATTCACGCATAGCGCCCGCTGTGCGAGGATATTTGCCAGCATGTCGCTGAGAACGACCAGATCCGCAGCAAGCTTAGTCAGTTCGTTTTCTGGCAGGCATTCACTGAGCCCGCAGGCGATGGAGGACAGATAAAAAAGGTTGGAGCAGGGATTCATTTTGGTACCCCTTTTATATGTTTTATATATGATATGCGCGAGGGCAGGAATTTGTGTGTGGCATTCCAGGTAACAGCCTGAAATGCCACACACAAATTCCTGCCCTCGCGCGCGTTGTATATTTTTGGGGAAAATATGATATGCATCAGATTATTGTTCACGGTTTCTGATCGTTTCCATCATATCCATCAAATGCTTTTCAAACCATTCTGCCTTGACCAGTGCCAGCCCGCTCTGCTCATCAGCCAGAACGACCAGATCATCCCCAGGACCAATCTGCATGACCTCGCGGGCTTTTTTCGGGATTACGATCTGGCCTTTATCGTTCACCGTGACAGTTCCAAACAGGTGCTTTCCCTTTGGGGCAGGCATGACATCCATGCCGCCTGGCAATTTTTCTTCTCTATACAGGTCATCCAGTGTGGTATTATAAAGTGCTGCCAGAGCGGCGCATTTTTCAATATCGGGCACGGACTCTCCACGTTCCCATTTGGCGTAGGCCTGTCTGGAAACATTGACCTTTTCTGCGACATCCTCCTGTGAGAGATTGTTTGCTCTGCGGAGCATGGTGAGATTATCTTTAAACATGTTTTCTCCTCTCGATTCCGAATAACAGCCAGCGGACAACAGGAATCCTGCGAAGGATCTCCCATAACAGGATGCTTGCTCCAAAGGCTGCCACCAGCTCGATCAGATAGATGACACACATCGGCACTGTTCCTGCGACTGGCTTTAACAGCGTGTTTGTGAGCAGCATCACATTGATATGTATGATATAAATTCCCCAGCCGGCCTTGCTCATATACGCAGTAAACGTGTTGCTGAAATTTAATAGCTGCTGTGCCATTCCGACAATAGCAAGCACCATGAACCACGCGGCAATCACTGCGATGGGATCATTTTGCACCGCGTGATCTGCATAGTACTGACCGTAATCCTTGCAGATGTATGCGATTTCAGCTGCGATTCCGATGGTCAAAAACAGCCATGCGTATTTTCTTGTTGTCAGCTGAACAGTTTCGTTTGAAAATACATAGTAGCCCAGCAAAAATGCCAGTGGGTACAGGCACATGCGGTAGGTCGTAATGGGGGTGTTTAAAAGCTGGGCGGCACCGATCACGACGATAGTAAGCAGAAAAAGCACAGGGAGCGAGGCCTTGCTTCCCAGTGTTGTCAGCAGGTCATTTTTATCAATTTTTTTGATCAGGGCCAGCAGCAGGCAGCAGACAAACAGCACATGGCAAAACCACAGAGCACCGATGCCTGTCACGCAATAGATCAGATATCTTACAAATCCGGGAATTCCGGCTTTTTCATCAGCAGTAAAATAATTAAAGGAGATCAGATATCCGCCTAACCATTGCATGGTAAGTATTCCTAAGGTGGAGGGTACCAGCAGCTTGTTTACCCGTTCAGATAAAAATGCTTTTAGATTCTTTTTTTTGAGTACAATATTTGCCACAATTCCGCTCACCACAAAGAGTAGCATCATGAACCACGGGTATACAAAATACTGAAACAGAGCAACCGGTGTGACAGCAGCTTTCCCACCTTCGACTGCAGGGTTGGGTGCCAGACCTTTGAACATTGGGTCTACACCGATGTTGTGATAGTAGTAGAATACATGATAGATCACGACGATGACGATGGTCATCCAGCGGATATTATCCAGCCAGGCTTTTCTTTGTTCCATAACGCTTCCTCACTTTCATAAATTAAAAAAGTTATTACTTTTAGGAATAGTGTAAGCTTTAGTTACATAAAAGTCCAGCTATGAAACAGTACAGTTCACAGGGAATATTGTTCGTTTTAGTTGCAGAAAGAGGGCACGCTGTGACCAGTGGCATCAGCATGCCTTTGACGGTGCCAGAATATCATTTTCATCCGGAGAAAGAAAAAAGCTGAAAACCAAGAAAATCAAGGTTTTCAGCTCTATAAAGGTAATGCGGAAGATGGGACTTGAAC
>JALFNQ010000161.1 GCA_022773965.1 Lachnospiraceae bacterium | reverse complement strand
ACCACCGCTAAAAATAAACACAATCTCCAACAGCCTCATCCAGCCACCGCCGCCATACTCCAGAATACTCTCGTGCAGCAGCGTTTTGCTGATATAGCCGCTGAACAGCGGGATTCCTCCAATCGCCAGCGCGCCCGCCAGAAAGCAGCCCTTCAAAAACGGTTTGCGCCGCCCGAATCCCCGGATCTTATTCAGATCCAGTTCATGGGTATTCATATAGATCACACCTGCGCAAAGGAACAGCACCAGCTTGATCAGCGAATGGTTGATCATGTGAAGCATCGTGCCATGAGCAGCCAGCGCATGCTCGCCAAAGAGCAGGTCACACATACCTACACCGATCGTGATAAATCCGATCTGCGAGACAGAAGAGCACGCCAGTGTGCGCTTGAGATCCAAAGCAAATACCGCCAAAAGTGCACCGATAAACATGGTACATGCGCCAAGCACAAGGATCACGGTTCCCCACGCCTGATCCCCTGCGAACAGACGGGATGCCAGAATGATCGCGCCAAAAATACCGCACTTCGTCAGCATACCGGACAAAAGCGCAGATGCCGGAGCCGGAGCAACCGGATGCGCCTTCGGAAGCCAGATATGCAGCGGAAAGATACCTGCTTTTGCACCAAAACCGATCAGAATACACACACCTGCGGCATATCGCACCGGTGTCGGCTGTGTGCCTGATACAAGATGTCCCAGTTCCTCAAAATCCAGTGTTCCGTACATATGATAGAGCAAAAACAGACCCATTAAAATTGCCAGTCCACCGATCACGGCAACCGCCAGATACGTGTCAGCTGCCCGCAGTGCCGCCGGCTTTTCCGTCTGTGCCACCCATGTATAAGAAGTAAAAGACATGATCTCAAAAAAGATCAGTGCCGTAAAAAAGTCTGCGGACAGGAACACCCCCAGCGTTGCAAACAGCGTCACGACTGTAAAAAAATAGTAGCGCCCCGGATGCTTATCATGCTTCATATACTCCACAGATGCGACCAGCGCCATCGTCCACGCAAGCACTGCCAGCGTCGCAAACACGATCCGAAAGCCATCCAGCTGAAAGCTCAGCCCATATCCACATATTCCCGGAAGATCAAATCTCATATATTCCATCCTTTCACAACTGCTCCATGCCTTCGCATTTACCATGCAGGCATCGGAACCGTTCTATGCAGTTACCGCTGTCCATCTTTGATCATGCCATTCACAGCTCTGATACGATTCCCTGAAAGATATCCACAAGAGGGCCGCTGTGCAGACCAAAGAGAAACATCACGATCACGAATACCACCAGCGGCACCAGCATCATCCAGCCCGGATCTCTCACATCGTTTATCGTGCTGTAGTCAAAATCTCTGCCGGGCAGGAATGCCCGGAAAGAAATACTCATCATATAAATAGCTGTCAGCAGCGCAGACACCAGCAGTGCAAACACACCCACAAGTGCCAGCGGATGCGTGCTGTCAAGTGCTGCCTTTGCAAGGTTCCATTTGCTGATAAACCCCGGCAGACCCGGCACGCCCATGAGCGCCAGCCCGGAGATCGTAAAGATCGTAAATACAACCGGCATTTTCTTGCCAAAGCCATTGATCTCATGCACATAATTCTTATGGGTCTGGTGCATGACCGCACCTACACAAAAGAAAGAACAGATCTTCATAAACGCATGGAAAATCATATGGCACAGCGCCCCCACCAGCCCGAGAGGGCTCATGAGCACGACACCAAATAAAATATAGGACAGATTACTCATCGTAGAATAGGCCAGCCGCCGTTTTAAATGGGTCTCCTTCAGCGCACGGCTGCAACCATAAACGATCGTGATCATGACAAACACCATCACTGTTGTCTGTGCCCAGGTGCCCTGCAGAAACTCCGCACCAAAGCTGTAATAGGTCACGCGCATAAGTGCAAAAGCGCCTGCCTTCACAACCGCCACCGCATGCAGCAGCGCCGTTACAGGAGTGGGTGCCACACCTGCCTTCGGAAGCCAGCCGCCAAAGGGCCACATGGCAGCCTTGACAGAAAATCCAAAAAACGTCAGCACATAGACGATCAAAAGCATGTCCTGCTTGCTTGCAATGCCCGGTGTCAAAAACACACCGCCCGGCGTAAAATCTCCCGTCACGCCGTAATACAGGATAAACACCATACCGATAAAGGCAAAGGCCGCACCGCCCAGTGAATATAACAGATAGGTCCGGCACGCCGCGATGGCCTCCCGCGTCAGCGTGTGCATGATGAGCGGCAGGGTCACGATCGTCAGCATCTCATAAAAACAGTACATAGTCAGAATATTACCGGAAAAAGCGATTCCCAGCGTCACGCCGAAGGTCATCACATAAAACATAAAAAAGTTTTCCCTGTTGTCCAGTTCCTTCATGTACTCAAATGCATAAAGGATCGCAAGCGGCCACAGAAAGGATACGAGCGCCGCAAACACACTCGCCAGCCCATCGATCCGAAAACCCACCTCCAGATCATTTGCAAAACGAAACAGCAGATGCATCTGACCATCCGAATGACCGATCGAGTAAAACACCAGCAGGGATGTAAGAATCACCACCAATTCCGCATAGATCATCCAATATCCCTCTTTTTTCCATTTTACCAGAGAGATTGGCAGCGCAAACAGTATCGGCAGAAAAATCGCCGCCACAAACAATGCTCCATTCATATGCCCTCCTCCCTTCTACAGCCATAAGCCTGCCAGTTTCCGGCAGACTGAAAGTAATCCATTTGGAAATACACCGAGCAGTACCGCCAGCGCAGCCAGCACAATGAGTGGGATCAGCATCAGATGCGGCGGCTCCTTTTTTGCCAGCTCTGTGCACCGGTCATCGTCACCCGGGAAAAATCCGCGCATAGTGACCGGCAGCAGATATCCGGCAGTCAGCAGCGCACTAAGAAGTAAAACCACTGGTCCAAACCAGCTGAAAAACCCCACATTTGTGTCCAGCGCACCCACAGCCAGCTGCCATTTGCTCACAAATCCGCTGGTTGGCGGAATACCCACAAGCGCCAGTGCAAAGCAGGTATAGCACCACATCATCACAGGCATTTTACGCCCGATCCCGTACAGCTCATCCACGCGCCTGCGATTACACACCACCAGAAACACACCGGCGCATAAAAACAGTCCGCACTTAATGATCGCATGGAAATAAATGTGCAGCAAAGAGCCTGTAAACGCCTGTTCCTGCAACAGCGACAGACCGAATAAAATATAGGACACCTGGCTGACTGTCGAATAGGCAAACCGTTTTTTCACCACCGGCTCACGGAATGCTAACATGGATCCCATAAATACAGTAAGAAGCGTCAGACTCATCCATGCCGTCTGTACCCACGTTCCCCGCAGAAAATCAGCTCCGACAATATTGTAGACCATGCGGATCGTTGCCAGCACACCCGATTTTACGATGATCGCAGACAATGCTGCCGATGCCGGTGACGGTGCCACCGGATGTGCTGCCGGAAGCCATCCGTGCAGCGGAAACATGCCCGCCTTTGTGCCAAAACCGATGAGCATCAGAAATACTACCACCAGCAATTCCTTTTCATGCCCTGCCAGTGCGCTCATATCCAGTCTGCCTGCCGTTCCAAACTCCAGATCCACACAGTAACGATTCAGATAAAAGATGCCAAACAAGCCCAGATACGCGCCACACAGCGAATAAAACAGATACTTTAACGTCGCCATGATTGCTTCCCGGGAGCGATTGTGCGCCACAAGAAGCATTGACACCAGCGTCATCAGTTCATAGCACGCGTACATCGTCACCAGATTTGCCGAGCAGTCCAGCGCAAGCAGCACCCCGTAGAGCAGCAGATAGATCACAAAAAAGCTGCCTGCTCTTCCCTCATGCTTCATATATGCAATTGCATAAATCCCAACCAGTACCCAGATGAGTGTCGTGATACACATAAAGAACACACTCAACTCATCTGCCGCAAAGGAAATTGTCAGTCCTTCGCCCAGCTTCAAAAGCCGTACCGGTGACATTCCTGCCATTCCCACCATTTTCTACGTCCCTCCTAGCCAAACATTCCAAGTCCCCGTGAACACAGTTCCACAATGGGCTGTGACATGAGACCAAGCACCAGATTCAACAGCATAAAGCAGACAAGCACCGCTGATTTTCCGGGATCTTTTCCCATCCGGATCCGCTGATAACCACGTTCCTCTGCCGCAATGCCTTTACGAGGCGTGTAAATGACCAATACCGCCCGCATAAAATAGATCACGTTTAAAATTGTACTGAGTGCCAGTGCGATCAGTGTCGGCAGCATTTTATCTGCCTGATTGACCGCCGCCTGTGCGAACAGGATCTTAGAAATAAATCCGGAAAACAGCGGGAATCCCACCATCGACAACGCGCCCACCGTAAATGCCATGCCGGCGATCGGATTACGGTAACCGGCACCGGTCAGCTTTGCCAGCTCTTTGTTGTCACCGGAGCACTCCGAAAGCCCTGATGCAGAAATAAACAACAGTGATTTTGTCGCTGCATGGGACAAAATATGGTAAATACTTGCCAGTACACCTAACATCGTTCCCAGTCCAAAGCCCATATAGATATATCCAATCTGAGCCACAGAAGAAAACGCGATCATTCTCCGGATGTTAAACTCCTTTGCCGCACTGATAGAACCGGCCATCATTCCGGCGATACCAAATACAAAAAAGATGTTGATGATCTTGCTGTTGCAGATGATATCAAAACCGATCACCCGGTAAAAGATCTTGATCAGCAGAAAAATATATCCCTTTGATACGAGTGACGAAAGGATTGCTGCCGAAGACACCGTGGAATAGCCGTAAGCATCCGGCAGCCATGAGTGAAAGGGAAACAGCGCGCTCTTGATCGCCAGTCCCACACACATAAGACCCACTGCCACCATGAGCGGCGCATGGTACGTGCCTGCTGCCGCGATCGCTGCCACCGCCTCCTTGATATTGCTCATTAAAAGATGTCCTGTCAGACCGTACAGGAAACAGATGCCCAAAAGCAGCATACCGGAGCCCAGAAGGCTCATGATCATGTAGCGGGTCGCTGCCTCCAGCGTATGACCGCTCTGCTTGATCATGATCATTCCACATGCAGAGATCGTATTGATCTCCACAAAGACATATGCGGTAAACAGATCGTTCGTATAGATCAGTGCAATGAGTGAACTGAGCAGCAGATTCACCATCACGTAGTACAGATTTTCCTTGCTCTCATCAATCTCCGCCATACGCTCTGTGGCTCCGCCCACCATAGACAGAAGCATGATGATGCAAAAAAACAGCGCCATAAATGCCTCCAGAGGACCGACACGGATCTCATTTCCCCAGGGTGCCGGAAAATGTCCCATCATATACACATAGGAGCCGCCGCTGATACACACCTGCAGCAGCACCAGAAATGACATGATCCCTACTGCCAGGATCACACACAGATTTAAGATCCGCGCCTTTTTTGCCGGCAGGATCATGGAGCATGGCCCCGAAAACAGCGTCAGAATGATACAAAACAGGGGCAGATTACGAACAAAATTCATTTAAAAGCCCCCCTTTTTCACTTCCATTGTGATCCGGTCAATATCCAGCGTATGATATCTGCGGTAAAGACGGATCGTCAGAGACAGCATCAGTGCAGTGACCGACACGGACACCACAATACCCGTCAGCACAAGACCACTGGGGATCGGGTTGATATATGCATCCACGCTCTGAACACCGTCCACCACGATCGCAGCCTTATGTCCTTTAATGTACCCCTTCAGTGCCAGAAACAGATATACCGAAGAATCCATGATATTAAAGCCGATGATCTTTTTGATCAGATTTTTCTGTAACAGTAAATTAGAAAAACCCAGTGCAAAAAGGATCATTGCAATGGCCTCCTGATAATTTGCAAACAAATTCCCCACATTCATTTTAGTAGCCTCCCTTCCGGAACATGACATAAAACGTGTACATCGTTCCCGCTACCACAAATCCAACGCAGATATCCAGGATCAGGATCAGACCGCTGCTGAGGATCGCACCGGGTGTTCCAAGCGGTATCACGCTCTCAATATGATTGGCACCTGTAAAAAAGGAGTATGTCTTTGCCAGCGAATAACACGCCAGCGCGCAAAAGCACATACATTTATATGTTTTTCCGGTAAAAAAACGCTCTGTCTTTGCAAAGCCGAAGGCGTTCAGATACAGGATCAGTCCTGCACCACAGATCGCGCCACCGGAAAATCCACCGCCCGGCCCCAAATGTCCGCCAAGGACAACATACATGCCAAAAATCTCGATAAAAGGCACCAGCACGCATGCCACCGTCTGTAGGATCACATCATTTTTCGGCTCATAAATACGGTCATTGTGCTGCGCCGTCTCCTGATACTTTTTCTTGTCTTTTCGAAGCAGGATCAGCACCGTGCAGGTGGCCAGAAACAGCACATGCGACTCCCCCAGCGTATCAAAAGCGCGGTAGTCCAGGATCATTCCCGTCACGATGTTGATGGCTCCGGTCTCCTGCAGGCCCTGTTCAATATAACGGGCAGACACCTCATTGTTGACCGGGTTTTCCTCATGCCCGTACTTTGGCAGATAGGATACACCCACCAGCAAAATAAACACCAGACTCAGGCAGAAAATGACTGAAAAAATATTATAGATCTTACGAAACAGGCGAATCTGGGCATTGTGCTCCAGATCATAAGCCTGTTCCACGATCTGTAAATGCTGCATTTCATGCTCATGGATCAGCTTCTCCGACTCATGGATCTCCTGCTGCGGCTTCATCTCAACAGTATCTAAAAACGGATCCTTCGTACCCGCCAGCCACTGCTTAAACTTGTAGGAACGGGTTTGTTCATAGATTTCCTTTGGCACACGCTTACTCATGGTGTTCCTCCTGTATCATATCATTATAGTCTCCGCTTTTTTGCGTTGACCTGTGCTGAGTCATACCCTTCTCATGATCGTCTTCATCATCCTTTACGATCGCGTGGATCTTCTTTAAGGTGATAATAAACAGAATCGATGTCACACCTGCACCCACAGCAGCCTCCGTGATTGCCAGATCCGGAGACTCTAAAAGGATCCAGATCACTGACATGATCAGGGAAAAAGACATATATACGATAATAGAATTCAAAAGATTTTTTGACAGGCTGACTGCAACTGCACAGACCAATAGAAACACAAGTAAAAGATCAAAAAACAGTTCCATCGCCATCCTCCTTTTTTACACCCGCTTCATTCTCTCTGACCCTCTGCGAACACACGATCATTGTTCCATTTTCATCTGCCACAAGCTTCTCGTAATGCTTCTTTGGCTCTTCATCCGTTGTGACCTCCAGTCTTGCGATCAGATGGGAAGAAACAGGAGAAGAAAACCACAAAAAGATGATCACAAGCAAAAGCTTCAAAGACGTAAAACTAAATCCCCGCATCACGATCAGTCCCAGCAGACAGCAGCCGATGCCGAGCGTATCCCCCATTGCTGCTGCGTGCATGCGGTTTAACACATACCTGAACCGGAACACACCGATCATCTGGATCAAAAAGATCAAAAGTCCAAGCAAAAGCAGCACCATTCCTGCCAGAAACTGAATCCACTCAATAACCTCCATCTTCCGTCTCCTCCTCTTCCTTTCCTTCTTTGCGCTGGCGGTATACGCCCATATATACCTTTGAAAGCACGATCACCGCCAGGAAGCTGGTCATCGCATAGATCAGGCAGATATCCGCCAGATATCCCTCCTGCTTCATCACCGCCAGAATCGCGATGATCGCCAATGTCTGTGTGCCCATCATATTGATCGCCACAATGCGGTCAGCAACGCGCGGACCAATGATTGCACGCACAAGACTCAGCATCAGAAACACTGCCAGTATGACCAGTGCCGCTACAAATAATATCTCATATGCCTGCTCTAATGCAGGAATCCCTTTTCCCATATCCTATCCCTCCATGCTGGCATGAGGTGTCAACGCAAATGACAAAGTCCTGATGCCACTTCTTTTTATCTAACCCTGCTCGATCTCATGTAACATCTGTTCCAGCTTTGCATCCGCAAGTCCCTCAGCCATGCTCTCATCCAGACAGTGCACCACATAGGTGTCACCCTCCAGCGAGACAGTGATCGTGCCGGGTGTCAGCGTGATCGCATTGGCATAAAATGCCCGGCCGGCCGGTGTCTCCATATCCGCCGTAAACTGTACCAGTGCCGGTTCGATCTCTTCCTCTTCAGACAGGATCAGATGACAGACATTTAGATTTGCCATCAGGATCTCCTTCACAAGCACGAATACATAGCACAGCATTCCCGGAAGCTTCCGGTAAAAATGCAGTTCCTTTTTGATGCTGTAATCCATAAATTTACATACAAAAGTAAATACTGCCGCCGAGATCACCAGCCCGAACAGCAGTATTTCCAAATTAAACTTTTCATTAAAAATGATCCAGATCAACAAAAAAACAAGATACATAGTGTATACCTTCCTTTCATAACACAACAAACCTGTGTATAGTATACCCTATTTTTTCTTTAAAGTCTACGATTGACAAATAGTCTTTTTTTCACTCCATCCCTCTTTGGAAGCTACTTCACCGCCCAGCGCAGCTTCGTCGAACGTGCCCGTCCGTTTGCACGGCACTCCTCTGCGGAAGGACGAATGACATCCTGTGAGATTTCGGAGAAGATACCTTCTTTATAATAACGTTTGAACGCCTTTTTCACCAGCCGGTCCTCACCTGAATGAAACGTGAGGATCGCGATACGCCCACCCGGTGCCATCACATCCGGCAGTGCATCCAAAAATGCTTCCAGCGCCTCCAATTCGCTGTTCACATCAATGCGCAGCGCCTGAAAAACCCGCTGATTTGTCTTTTTGACCAGATCCTTTTTCTCTTTCGAATCCGGCACACAGGCCAGCGCGGCCTCCACCGCTTCCGCAAGCGCACTGGTCGTGTCGATCCGCTGTCCGCGGCGCAGCCGGCGATAGACCTCTGTCGCAATCTCAGAAGCATAGGGCTCATCCGAATTTTCAATCAACATGCCCTCAAATTCATCTGCAGTCAGCTCCCGCAATCGTTCTGCCGCCGATACACCGTGCTCCGGGTCCAGACGCAGATCCAGCGGCCCGTCCAGCTTATAGGAAAAGCCGCGGGCCGGATTGTCAATCTGCATAGATGAAACGCCGAGATCTGCCAGCAGGAAATCAAAGGGGCCCTGCTGACTTCCAACCTGTGCCAGATTGGCAAAATTTGTCCGGATCACGGTTAAGATATCTTCACCAAATCCTGCATGACGCAGACGTTCCGTTGTCTTTACGATCTCAATGGGATCAACGTCAAGGGCATAGAGATGACCATTTCCTTCCAGCTGTTCCAGCATTTTTCTGCTGTGTCCGCCGTAGCCAAGGGTGGCGTCCAGCCCCTTCTCACCGGGCTTGATCTTAAGTATCTCCAGGATCTCTTTTACCATAATAGAGATATGCATGCCCGCCGGAGTACTGCCCTTGCTGATGACCTTTGCCACCGTATCCGCATATTTATCCGGATCATGCTCCTTATATTTTTCTTCAAATCGTTTCGGGTGTGTGCCTGAATAGCGCACACGGCGTTTGTGCTGTTGTTCCATATTTACCTGCCTGCTTCCCAGTTTTTTTTCATTATACATGATTTTTTTCTCCAAGTCTACGCCGGGCGCAAACATGAATTGTCAAACACACCGGATTATGATATGCTACCTCTGTTATGGCTCGATCCAAATAAATGTTATATTTTACAAACAAAAAGGAGTTTAGATAACTATGAATTATCACATTTACGCAGACATGTCGATCGACATTGACATGAAAGTTGCCGCGGAGCATGACATCCGCTTTGTGCCGATGGAATACGTGCTTGGCGAAGAGAGCTTCTACTGCACCCGGCCTGAGAGTGATGAAGCAATGCACAATTATTATGAGAAGCTGCGTCACAAAATACCCACAAAGACCAGCCAGATCACCCCGAACCACTACGTGGAGGTTTTTGAACCGCTCGTAAAGGAAGGCGTTCCGCTGCTCTATCTAGCACTCTCCAGCGGTCTGTCAAACACCTACTCGTCCGCCTGCATGGCAGTCAGTCTTTTAAAAGAAGAATACGACAACGTAAACATTGAGGTCGTTGATACCTACGGTGCTACCGGCGGCATGGGACTTCTGGCCGAGGCTGCTGCCGAAAACCGTAAAAAGGGCATGTCCGTGAGCGAAAACGCCGACTGGCTGCGGGCTCATTCCAGAAATATCCTGTACTGGTTTAAGGTAGAGGATCTGATGTATCTCATGCGCGGCGGCAGAGTCAGCGCCACCACAGCCATCGTTGGCACAGCGCTCAACATCAAACCGATCCTCACCGTCAACCATGAGGGAAAACTGGACACCATCGATAAAAAGCGTGGCAATAAATTAGCGGTCAAAAACCTGATTGAACGTTTTGAGGCAAGCTATGACCCCGGTCTCGGAACAACAGCCTACATCTGCTGCTCCGACTGTATCCCCGATGCCGAAAAGCTGCGGGATATGCTGCTTGAAAAGCACCCGGAGCTGACCATCCGCATCACAATGCTCAGCCCGATCATCGGGGCACACACAGGTCCCGATATGTTTGCACTCATCCACTGGGGAAACGGAAGATAAAATTTTTATAAAATAGTTATGAAAAAACAGATATAGGAGAAAATCATGGAGACACTAAAACCGAAGCTTTTTGAAGCTATGAAAAACTACAGTAAACAGCAGCTGATCAAAGATATCATTTCCGGTATCATCGTTGCGATCATTGCCTTGCCGCTGTCCATCGCACTGGCCATCGCCTCCGGCGTGACACCGGAATGTGGTCTTTATACCGCGATCATTGCAGGATTTTTTATATCTTTTTTTGGCGGCAGCCGCGTGCAGATCGGTGGCCCGACCGCAGCGTTTGTTGTCATCATCTATGGCATTGTCACAGATTTTGGTCTGGATGGACTGATCGTTGCCACGATCCTCGCCGGTATCATCCTGATCATTATGGGTATCTGCCATTTTGGCGCATTGATCAAATATATTCCTTATACGATCACCACCGGCTTTACCTGTGGCATCGGTGTCAGCCTCTTTGTCGGACAGATCAAGGATTTTCTTGGTCTGGACATGGGCGCTGTTCCTTCCGAATTTTTAGAAAAGATCTCCGCATACGCCGCACATATCACGACAACTGACTTGACCACGGTTCTCATCGGTGTACTGGCGCTTGCGATCCTGATCTTTTTCCCCAAGCTGACGGATAAGATCCCTGCCTCCCTGGTGGCGATCGTTGTAACCACTCTGGTCGTAAAACTGGCGGATCTCCCGGTCAACACGATCGGCAGCGTTTACGGCGAACTGTCCTCAAAGCTTCCGATGCCGACTCTGCCCGCAGTAAACATCAAAATGATCCGCGAGCTGATCACACCGGCATTTACGATCGCTCTGCTGGCCGGCATTGAATCCCTGCTGTCCTGCGTTGTCTCCGACGGCATGATCGGCGACCGTCACAACTCCAATGCAGAGCTCATCGGACAGGGTCTTGGAAATATCTTTTCCGGCCTTTTCGGAGGAATTCCTGCCACCGGTGCCATCGCCCGTACTGCTGCCAACGTAAAAAACGGTGGCCGCACACCCATCGCAGGCATCGTACACAGCATTACGCTGCTGCTCATTTTACTCATTTTAATGCCCACCGCTGCACTGATCCCCATGACAACACTTGCCGCCGTGCTCCTCGTTGTCGCATGGAACATGTGCGACTGGAAGGCCTTTGCACATCTGTTGAAAAAGGCACCGAAAAGCGATATCATTGTCTTAGTCGGAACTTTCCTTCTGACCGTTATTTTCGATCTGGTCGTTGCCATCGAGGTAGGCATCGTCGTCTCCGCTCTGCTGTTTATGAAGCGCATGGCAGAGGTCAGCGATGTAAAATCCTGGAAATATATTGAACAGCCTGATGTGACTGAAGGTGAGGCAGAAACGCTTCTGGCGCTTCCGAAGGAGATCCGCGTGTATGAGATCAGCGGTCCCATG
>JALFNQ010000087.1 GCA_022773965.1 Lachnospiraceae bacterium | reverse complement strand
ACGGCCTGTCTGTGGCACGGAGTATTCTGGCACACATGGAAAAATGATAACTAGAACAGGTCGAAGCATTTACTGCTGAGACCGTGAGAAACTGATTCAGGAGTGTAAAAATGCTATTTCAAAGCAATTTTCATGCATTTTTGCATTGAATGACTGAACAGATACGAAAAATGATATTTAGACGCAGGGGATTTGATTTACAGGAGAGAGAGATGAAAAAAACAGGTTATCGTCTGGCTTCAATGGCACTGGCAGTGGCGCTTGCGATCGGCAGCAGCGGCTGCCGGATCGGAGATGAGGAAGTGATGATCAGCCGGGGAATGGCGAAGGATGAGGTTTTTCTGATTGATGGAAAGGCGTGTACGCTTCCGATGATGAAGCTGCTGCTCATGAACAATATGAATCTGCATGGTGAGAGCTATGGGATCGATCTTCTGACAAATGAAGATCTGAAGGTTCAAAAAAAGTTTGAGCAGTATGTGAAAAAGATCAGCATGGATGAGATCACGCGGGTTTACAGCATGGCGGCGCTGGCAGGTGCGCAGGGAGTAACTTTGACGGATGCCCAGAAAGAACTGGCACAATGGGCCGGTGAGGATTGCTTTCAGTCCCTGACAGAGGAAGAGGTGGCTTATCTCGATATCACGCAGGAGGAAGTACAGAGCATTTACGAGAAATATGCACTGGCAGAGCTTCTGTATGAAAGCCTGGTACAGGATGTCAATGAGGAAGTGAGTGATGATGAGGCGCGCATCATGGAAGTACGCCAGATCTATACATCGGGTGAGGTGCAGGCGCGCAAGGCGTTGGCTGAGCTTTCGGAGGAAACGGAATTTTCTACGGTGGCGGCCAATTACAATGAGGCAGATGAGATCAAGCTGACTCTTCAGCGGGGGATGCTTCCGGAAGAGGCAGAAACGATTGTATTTTCCATGGAAGACGGTGAAGTCTCAGATCTGATCCGGACAGATGAGGGCTATTATATTTTCTACTGTGACAATAAATTTGATGAGGAGAAGACACAGGAGCATAAAAAGGATATTGTAGAACAGCGCAAGCAGGAAGCGTTTCATTCTGTGTATGATCCATTTTTGGAAACGGTTCATTCAAAGCTGAATGAGAGTATATGGAAGAGCATATCGATCCGTGAAATGGAGCAGTTTTCCTATGAGGAATTTTACGAGATCTTTGAAAAATATCTGACAGAAGAAGAGCTGCAGCCGCAAAATGCGGAGTGATGATGTAATGAGTGCAAACGAGTCAACATGCTTGCATGATTGACGAGTGACGAATGTTGATCATGAGCTGATTTTGCTCATGATTTTGTGAATTTTCAGCAGTCAGATCATCGGAAGGATGAAAGAAAAAGTCATACCCGTTGCGTGGTATGGCTTTTTTTAAATCAATGGAATTGTTCAGGGCAGCCTCAAACATTTGTGTGTACGGAACAGTTACATAAAACATGTACATGTTCTGTGATTTTACCATGAAGAACAAAAAAATTTTGGAAATCATGAACCATAGTGGTGTTTGACTGCTCTTATATACAGGTGCACCAAAAAGTAATTGTTTCAGATGGTTCAAATACCTGCAGGAAGGACTGTCGGAGCATGAAACAGAAAGGAGGATGTGCTTTGGAGGCAGAAAAGGAGCTGGAGCTTGTCCGGCGCATGAAAAAGGGAGAACGGGCAGCCTTTGACGAACTCTATGAACAGTATTATGACAAACTGTATCGCACGGCGTGCATGATCACCGGCAGCCGGGCAGACGGGGAAGATGTGACCCAGGAGACCTTTATCAAGGCGTACTTAAATTGCGGCAAGCTGAAAAAAGACGGGCAGTTCCGCTACTGGCTGTACCAGATCTTAAACCGCACGGCATGGCAGATCGCAAAAAAGCATGCCAAAGAGCGACCGGAGGAGCGGATCTTAGAACTGGCAGATACATCTACGGCAGATTCTCCCGCAGTCAGGGTGTTACAGGATGAGCAGGAACGGGTGATCGCGGAAGCAATCCGTAAGCTGGAATACAGACAACGGACAACGGTGATCCTCTATTATTACAACGGACTCGGAACAAAGGAGATCGCCAGAGTCATGGCATGTATGGAGGGGACGGTCAAATCCAGACTGTTTACGGCGAGAAAGAATTTGCGGATGCTTTTGTGCGATGAGTATTTGGATTGCAGCTGTGAAAAGAGTGAGCAGCTGCAAAATGGGAGGCGAAGATATGCAGAATGATCATTTCAAGGATGAACAGATTCAAAACGCGATTTATTCAGATGCATGCTCCTATGACCCGCCGGCTGATCTGAAGCAGCGGATCGACGCGCAGATCGCGCAGCAAAAAAAGGAGGTCATTTTTATGAAAAAGATGAGCGTTAAGAAGGTAGCGGTTGTGGCAGCAGCATTGTGTGCATTGACAGCAACGGTATGTATGGCAGGCGGAAAGATCGCCGGGTATGTGGGAGGAACGAGACCCGGTTCACAGACAAGCGATTTTTCTGATATCGGAAAAATGGAAAACAAGCTGGATGTGACGGTGAATGCACCGGAAGATTTTGACAACGGTTATGCATTTTCAGACGCACATATTGCAGACTTTGATGCGCTGGATGAGAGCAATGTAAAAGTGAAGGATGAGTCGGAACTGAATGTTACCTATGAGAAGAATGGAAAACGCCTGAACTATAGCGTGAAGAAAGGCGCCACTGTTCTCAGCGATGCAGAGCTTGAACGGGCAGAAATGATGGAACAGGAGGGTGTGACCTATTATTATCTGGTAGATCAGTATCTGTTCCTTCCGCCCAATGAGGAGCCGACTGCGGAGGAATTGGCAGCGCAGGATGCAGGATCACTTAATATCTCCTATGGCTCAGATGAGCGTCAGGAGCAAAACTATTACAGCTTATGGTGGATCAAAGATGGTCAGACGTATACGCTGGCAGGATTTGACGTGGATCTGAGTGCGCAGGAGATGGTGGAGATGGCAGCGCAGATCAAATAAAGTGATTCCGGAATTCTGGTTCGGAATGGCCATAGTAAAAAATGTAATAGAATATCAAGGGCGTATGTTATAGCGCAAGCCGCAGCTTACTGAGATTTCAGGGGCTGCGGCATTTTTTTGCAGAAAAGCAGGGTTTGCATTTTGCCGCGCAGAATGTATAATAAAAATAGGTCTGTCACGATAAAATGAGCGATGAATGTTGATTGTGACCGGGTTTGTCATGGTATAAGGAGGAAAATATGGTTCTGGAGGAGCTTGCCAACGAAAATGAGACAGAACAACAGAGTGCCCAGAAAATGAAGGAAAAGCTCCAGAAATATACGCTGGAGGATTTGCAAAAGAGCAAACAGTTCAACGAAAAAATCTGAGTCAATATAAAATTTAGGATGAAAACAGGAAAGTTATACTCTTGCTGGATGATCTGACAGGCAGGAGAGATTGTGGTATCATTCATAATGAAACAAAAATGAGAAAGGTATTTATTGATTTATGACGGCTAATCATATGATCGATACGCTGGACGAACGCCATCGGGCATCTATCCGGTACGCATTGGATAAAATCGAAACAGAATATGCGGATGATATCAGGCGGGTGGTCTTATTTGGCTCTTGTGCAAGAGGAACACAGAGATACCAGTCTGATGTAGACCTGTTGCTATATGCGCGCGGCGACTTGCCGGAAGAAAAGGTCAGAGAATTAAAATTCGGGTTGTCGCCGGAAGATTTTACGTTGCCAGAAGTACAGGGAATTGTCAGTCGCAGTGAAAAGTTGCCGATGATTCGCCAGTTTGTAGACAACATCAGAAAGGAGGGGATTATAATATGGGAGAAGAATTAACCTATTTTTCTATGGCGGAAAACGATTATCAGTTTTTGTCTGAGGATGTTGAAAGAGGGCGTGTGGCAAATTTGATTTGTTACAGTGCACAAAATATTTGTGAAAGATATTTGAAGCATGTGATTACAGAATGTACAGATCCATCTATTGATACTACTACAATTCTCCGGTCACATTCATTACGCACATTACTCCGCTTTTTGAAAAATCACGTACCTGAATTTTCAATTGATGCAGTCATCGTCAGTAAGGCGGACGGTTATTATTTTACTGCCCGTTATCCAGGTGTAGATGCTTATAATGTTGATAAAAGTGACGTGGATCAGTGCTGGGAAGCAGTTACGCACACCAGAGACTGCGTACTTGCTTATATGAGGCAGATAGACTATCATCAAGAAAAAAACAATATTCTTAATTCTTCTTATGCTCAGGATGAAAGAATATAAACTTGCAACCAGTGAAAACGGTTTGCAGATCTGATCTGGGACAGAGAACCGGTCGGCTCCACAGAGCTTGTGAAGATCTGTGAACAGGAATTTGCTTGGAAAAAATCAACGACTTATACGATGCTAAAAAAGTTGTGCGAGAAAGGGATTTTTAAAAATGAGCATGCGATAGTTTTCGCGCAGATATCGAGAGAAGAATTTTATGGCAGACAGAGCCGGGAATTTGTTGAGGATACATTTGACGGATCATTGCCCAGGTTTCTTACTGCGTTTATCGGGAAAAAGAAGCTGTCGGATGCACAGGTTGAGGAAATGAAGGCGCTGATTGAAAATTATCGGGAATCATGAAAATTTGTAAAAAAGCAGTTGACTCTCACACCGTGGCAGCCTGCAGGATCACAGCCCTTAAGGATATGGGCTTTCATCTTTCTGCCATCCGGGAGATGCTGAATTGTTATGACAGGATCAGTGAGGTTTATTCGGCAGTGTATTCGTGGGTGGAAGCGAATGGATATGAACCGGATGGATTGCTGATGAATATTTATCACGTGAGTCCGCATGAGACTGATAATCCGGATGAATACGTCACAGAGGTTTGCTTGCCGGTAAAGAAAAAATAAAGATGAAGTCAAAGCGGCTGTGCCTTTGAGCATAGCCGTTTTTTAACATGAAATATGTATCCGGGGAAAAGGGGAACCAAATGCTAACAAACATGATTGAGATACAATGCTAAGTATGTTAATATATGCCTATGAAATGAAAAGAGAGGTAGTCACTATGACAGAGTTGAATGAATTGGATTCTATTTGTGGAATTACAGATGATGAATTAACAGAGCGCTTTAAAGAGGCTATCCGAATTGATAATGAAATAAAGAAAATCAAAGGCGTTCCAATTGCGGGGTATGATACAGAAAAAAACTGGCATTTTTAGAATATCCGGATGGAAGGAGAAAGTATGCTTCAGAATCATGAAAAACTTCCGGAAATTATTGTGTTTGCCGGATCAAATGGAAGTGGAAAATCTACAATTATCAAAATGGCAAAAGTAATTGAACCATATATTAACGCTGATGATATCAAGAAGACAAATTATTGCTCGGATCTTGAGGCAGCACAGTTGGCCGAAAGATTGCGTGAACAAGCTTCCATTAGAAAATTAGCTGGAACAGAGTAATTCATTATGATGGAAAACAATTTGCATGGGAGGAAATAAACATGAGAAAGCACTTGAACTTTTTAAAAAGAACGCTGTTTACTGTGCTACTCTGCCTCTGTGTAGCAGCATCTATGCCTGATCCGGTAAACGCTAAGACGCAGGCTGTCACCTCCGGAGAAAAACAGACAGACAAAAAGGCAAAAGCAATCATCAAAAAGGTAATTACTGCTGGAATGACAGATGCCGAAAAGGTCAAGGCAGTCCACGATTATCTGGTATTAAACTGTGCCTATGATTACGAAAACCTGTTGCGTGGGACAATTCCGTCCGTATCCTATACCGCAAAAGGTGCACTGTTAAAGAAAAAGGCAGTCTGTCAGGGCTATGCGGAAAGCTTTAAGCTGCTCATGGACATGGCGGGCATTCCGTGTAAAATGGTTACAGGCACAGCGGATAATGGAAGCGGTTATGCCGGTCATGCGTGGAATATGGTAAAGGTGGACGGAAAATGGTATCAGATAGATGTCACATGGGATGATCCGGCACCGGATACAAAAGGATATGTGCGGTATGCCTATTTTCTGATACCTGACAGCAAAATGGACGATGACCACAGATGGAAACGCTCTGCATACAAGAAATGCGCAACGGATCACGCAGATAAATTTGTACAGCTGTTTGGCACAGTCTGTGAAACGGCAGATGAGGCTGTGGATGCGTTTTACAAGGATTATACGCAGCATCAGGGCAGCCAGAGTACGATCATTATAAACAAGAAGCTGTATAGTGATTCCTTTGATTATGGTATGTTTGATGATTTGGAAGAGCGTTATGGTATCTCTATCCATGGCTGGAGGTATACCACACCGACTGCATATGGCAGTTATTATATGATCCAGTATAGTGATTTCCAGAACTAAGGCAAATAAAGTCCCCAACGATAAAAGTGATTGTAAAGGCAGCACCGAAGGAGTAAAACAATCTATCAGAGATTTCGTATTCAAGAGCCGGTAATGAAAGCCGACATCCGCAGTGACGGGGAGAACGTATATGGAAAACAAAAAGGCAGCTATGCGTTGGCATAGCTGCTTTTTTGTTGTGCCCACAAATAAATGCTTTATAACGTCTGATCCTCATCGCTGGGGATATATTGCGCAATTTCATCCAGACGGCAGTTCAGTATTCGGCATAAATCATTGAGTGTTGTGGTGTTCATGGGCTTGTTTTTTCGGAGTTTGTCGATGATGGCACTAGAAATATGATGTTTGTTGATGAGAGAGTAGGTTGTTTCGGTTGAATTTTGTAATGTTTCCCAAAAAGGGCTATAATTTATCACTTGTTACACCTCCATGTTTAACATTATTTTTCAAAACAACTGCCAGTGCCTTCCCAATGATCCGCTCATTCACCGGCAAAAAGTACGATGCCACAGGGCCAACGCAAAAGGCGCAGATGATGGTTCCGATGCCGACGAGTCCGCCCAGCAGATAGCCAACAATCACAAAGCAGACATCAACGGCAATTCGCGTGATGCCAAATTTGCTGTGCAGCTTGTCACTGATGACTACAGCCACAAGGTCATTTGGTCCGGTTCCGGCATCGGATTTGATCACGATCGTCATGCCATAGGCGAGGATCACACATCCTGCGACAAGCATAAGCAGGCGGCCAGCAAGACCGTTCATATTTCCGAAAAGCGGCTCTAAGATAAAAGAATACATATCAATGATCGGACCGCCGCAGAGCATACAGATGATTGTGCCCAGCTTCACATATGTGCGGTCAACAATGAGCAGTACAAGGATGATCAGAAAGCAGACTGCGATATGTACACGACCGTGTGTAAGAAATGGAAATCCGGTCAGATTTAACAGGCTGTGGAAAAGTCCCTGCACGAGTACATTGAATGGGTCGGAGCCGAGATCAGCGAGCAAAAACAGCGTCACGCCGAGATGGGCGATCAAAAGTCCGATAAATAAAATGATGGCGCGGAGCACCGTTTCCCTGAGTGTTCGTTTCATAATATAAGTTCTCCTTTGTATGTGTCTGAATCACTAATCAGATTATAGAGGATATTCCTATGCAGTGCAATGCCTTTGGTGCTATAAAAATAAGCCGATTTTGGGAGGATGATAGGTGAACATCACAAAACACAGCCCCAGAATGGCAACACAAAGCCATAGGAGTCTTAAGAAATGTTGTGTTTTGCAGGAGAGGGTCAGCCTGTATACGATGAGAAAGGTGATCAGCACGCTGACTACGAATACCCCGATATCCAGCGGAAGGAAATTTTGACCGAGAATCCCTGTGTAGGTATAGAACAATACCGGTATCGCGAATGTTCCGGTCAGTATACCTGCGGGCAGGGAAGAACTGATACAGGGTTGCAAGCCCTTGAGCTCTCGAATCATATACAGCGAATAGAGAAGCATGGGAAAAAAGCACAGCTTCATGTGCTCCCAGGTGGATTCGCTGACGGGGAAAAAGAATCCAACGATCCATTTTTGCCCGGACCAGTCATAGACGAAATGTGAGATTGTGCCGGTGATGATGACAAACAAAGTGCCGATGATGCAATAGCGTTTTAATTTTCTCATATCAAAAGAATATGTGGAAAGTGGAGCAAATATACATGGATTTTGTCTGTTTTTCACGGACGGGCGCATGCGCCTAATTCCCTTTGTATCAGAATTATTGACGCGGGCATACTTATATAGTACAATTATGGTACAAAAAACCGTACTATTTTTTGTACAGAAAGGGGCGCAATATGATAGCAACAAAACAGATGGATCTAAGAGCTAATATTAAGAAATATTTTGACATCGCTTTTAATGGAGAGCCGGTTATTGTATCACGTAAGGAAAACAAAAATGTGGTTGTGATATCTGAAGCAGAGTATAATAATCTGCAGAAAGCAAAACGTAATGCGGAGTATCTTGCTCATCTTGATCGCAGCTTTGAACAGTTAGAACGTGGAGAAGTTGTTGTAAAATCTATGGAAGATCTGGAGCGTATGGCAGATGAATGATTTTACTTTTACAAAGGAAGCGTTTGAAGACTATATGTACTGGCAGACGCAGGATAAAAAGACGTTAAAACGGATCAATGCGTTACTGAAGGATATTCGGAGCAATGGAATATTAGAAGGTACTGGAAAACCAGAAAAGCTGAAGTATCGTCCCGGATATTCAAGACGTATAGATGATGCAAATCGGTTGGTTTACGTTATTGATGAGTTACAGAATATCAAAATTCTTTCTTGTAGAGGACATTATGAGGATTAGCCGTTTGCCGGTGAAGAAAAATCTTGTCGTTTTTTTATTGTGTTCAGCAAAAATAAAGAATATAATAGAGAATAGTCTTTGTTTTACGAAATAAAAGTGGTATGTAACATACAATGGAAAAAATACAGGGGATAGAGCAATGGACGAGATGACAGGAATCGATGGCTGCGAGCGCAGGCTGGCAAGATTGTTGTTTGCAGATGCGTATTATACATATAGTTTTGATGTGACGACAGGCAGGATCTTAAATGAGATCGTTGGCAGTAACGGCTACAATTACACGCAGGCTGTCACCAGTGAGTCGCAGTGCTCCTTTGATGAAATGGTGCAGCGGGTTCTCTACAAGGCGGATAGCAATGTGGAGTTTACAATTGATTCCGGCATGCAGGAGCTGTCATGCAAGGCGCTGTTACGGGCATTTGAAAAAGGAAAACGCCGCGTGGAGATCAAGCTTCATTCCAAACAGCCCCATGCCTATCACCGTTTGACCTATTTTCTGGATGCGGACGAGGAGACCGGACATGTGATGGCATATGTACTATGTCAGGATATTACGGATACCGAAAAGCAGTGGATCCGGGAGAATTCCTGTGCCAGGAGGGAACTGGAGGATACGGAGAGCATCCTTTCCTGTGCAGGTGTTGGCACATGGCATATCCAGCTGTTAGACAATGAAAAGCCTGTGATGACGGCAAATGGAAAGATGATGGAGCTGCTGGGGATGAGTGAGGAAGATCTCTCGGGAGAGGAGCTTTACGAGCGGTGGTATGCCGGAATCAAACAGTCTTCTCTGGCTTCCGTGAAGGAGAGTGTGGGGGAGATGCTTGCAGGCGAAA
Organism: Lachnospiraceae bacterium; assembly: GCA_022773965.1. GTDB lineage: Bacteria > Bacillota > Clostridia > Lachnospirales > Lachnospiraceae > W0P33-017. The sequence continues at coordinate 9,147 of JALFNQ010000087.1, read as the reverse complement.
TGTCGGAGAATACCTATGTATGGGTGCATCCGATTCTTGGTGAACGTTATGTAAGGTGTGGTGGAACTGCACAGTATGTTGAGGGAAAAGGATATATTTTAAGAGGATACCACAGTGATGTCACAGCTATGATCAACAGTGATATGAAGCATAAACAGCAGCTGACAGATGCGCTGGAGGAGACAAAGAAGCAAAAGATGCTTTTGCAGCAGGCACTGGACAATTACAAGCAGGCAGATTATGACAGACGCAGGGATTTCCTTACAGGTTTGCGCAACCGGCAGGATATGTATGAGCTCCTGCAGGATAATCTTCTGGAAAAACGTGATCAGATTACGGCGATGTTTATGATGGACATTGACAATTTCAAAATGCTCAATGATCATTTTGGTCATGTGAGAGGCGATGAGTGTCTGCGAAAGATCGGTGAGGCGTTGAAGGCATATGCAAAAGCGAATGATATGTATTTTTACCGTTATGGCGGAGAGGAAATGCTTGGTATCAGCTTTGGCGGAACAAAGACACCGGATGAGATTGCCCAGGAGCTGGTAGCGCTGATCTATGATCTGCAGCTGCAGAGAAATGATGTGGAGACAGGCGTTGTGACAGTCAGTCTCGGTTATACCAGCGACAACAGCCATTATGAGAAAATGATCGACAAGGCTGATAATGCGATGTATTGTGCAAAGAGTAACGGCAAAAACATGGCCGTCTGCTTTGAAAAAATGGCGTAAAGCCATAGATAAAAAAGGAGGCTACTTATGAGTCAGGAAACAAAAGAGGGAATTTACAGCGTCAAAGAAATGGGCGCAGGAAAAACGCTGCTGTTAGGCTTGCAGCATATGTTTGCTATGTTTGGTGCAACGGTTTTAGTGCCTATCCTGACAGGGCTTGATGTTGCGACGACCCTGTTGTTTGCAGGTCTTGGAACATTGCTGTTCCACGTGATCACAAAGAGAAAGGTTCCTGCCTTCCTCGGATCTTCTTTCGCATTTTTAAGTGGATATGCAGCTGTGAAATGTATGGAGGGTATCACGGATGCGGCTGGAAATACCATTGAAAATGCCGCCCTTCTTCCATACGCATGTGTTGGTGTCTGCTTTGCGGGACTGCTTTATTTTGTACTGGCAGCGTTTATCAAGGCATTTGGTGTGTCAAAGGTGATGAAATGCTTTCCGCCCGTTGTGACCGGTCCGATCATCATTGCCATCGGTCTGACACTTTCCGCATCAGCCATAACCAACTGTTCGACCAACTGGTGGCTGGCAATCGTCACAATCCTGGTGGTAGTCATCTGTAATATTTATGGAAAGGGAATGGTAAAGATCATTCCGATCCTGATCGCAGTTGTTGTGTCATATCTTCTGGCAGCAGTTACCGGAAATGTTGATTTTTCAGGTGTTCGTGATGCTGCATGGATCGGTCTTCCGATCAAATATGAGAATACCGTATTTTCTGTTTTTGGGGCTGATTTCAACCCCTCGTTTTTCATTACTTCCATTGTGACGATCATGCCCATCGCGCTGGCAACGATCGTAGAGCATATCGGGGATATCTCTGCAATCTCATCAACAACCGGACACAATTATTTCAAGGATCCGGGACTGCACCGCACACTGATGGGAGATGGTGCGGCAACGATCCTGGCCTCTTTATTTGGAGCTCCGGCAAATACAACCTATGGCGAGAATACCGGTGTGCTGACGTTATCCAAGGTGTATGATCCCTTTGTGATCGAGCTGGCAGCCGGCTTTGCAATCCTGTTTTCCTTCTGCCCGAAGTTTGCGGCAGTGATCAGTGCAATGCCTGCAGCAACCATTGGTGGAATTTCGCTTGTCCTTTATGGAATGATCTCTGCTGTCGGTGTCAGAAATATCGTTGAGAGCCATGTGGACTTCTCAAAATCGAGAAATGTCATTATCGCGGCACTGATCCTCGTTTTATCAATCGGAATCAAATATTACAATGCTTCCGGCGACATTTCCTTTATGCTTGGACAGATCAAGATCAGCTTTTCAGGTATTGCAGCCGGTGCTCTGGTTGGTATCATTTTAAATGCGATCCTTCCGGGAAAGGACTATGAATTTGACGCAGGGGTATAAAATGGGTATTTTTCACAGTTTTTATTATGAAATATGATGAAAAACCTTATTTTTCCCGTTTTTTCATCCCGCACTTGACAATTCAAGAGCAGGGTGCTTATACTGTCAAGTGTTCAGAACAACACATAACTGTGAAGGTACTGGATAGTTACAAAACATTTTCATAGGAGGAAAAGCAATGAAAAAGAAATTGATCAGTTTACTGGCAGTTGTTGCGTTGACTGTTGGTACTCTTGCTGGATGTAGCAGTTCAGGCGAGCCGGCAGCAGCAGGAAATGACACAGAAGATGCCGCAGCAAGTGACGAGAGCACAGAGGGTGATGATGCAGCAGCAGAGGATGGTGCAGCAGATGATACTGCAGCAGCTTCCAACGTAAAGGCAGGCTTCATCTTCTTACACGATGAGAACTCTACTTACGACCTGAACTTCTTAAACGGCGCAAAAGAGGCCTGTGAGAAGATGGGTGTTGAGTACATTACAAAGACCAACATTCCCGAGGGTCAGGAGTGCTACGAGGCAGCATGTGAGCTGGCAGATGCAGGCTGCAACTTCATTTTTGCAGACAGCTTTGGACACGAGGATTACATGATCGAGGCAGCAAAGGAGTACCCGGAGGTACAGTTCTGCCACGCAACAGGAACAAAGGCTCATACCGAGAACCTTGACAACTTCCACAATGTATTCGCATCCATCTACGATGGACGTTACCTTGCAGGTATCGTTGCAGGTATGAAGTTAAATGAGATGATCGAAAACGGCGACATCACTGCTGAGCAGGCAAAGATGGGTTATGTTGGTGCATTTACTTATGCTGAGGTTATCTCAGGATATACCTCTTTCTTCGTAGGTGCACGTTCTGTATGCCCAAGCGTGACCATGGAAGTAACCTTTACCGGTTCCTGGTATGATGAGACCGCTGAGAAAGAAGGAGCAAACAAGCTGATCGAGGACGGCTGTGTACTGATCAGCCAGCATGCAGACTCCATGGGAGCACCTACTGCATGTGAGACTGCAGGCGTTCCGAACGTTTCTTACAACGGAAGTACTGCAAGTGCTTGCCCCAACACCTTCCTTGTATCTTCAAAGATCAACTGGGAGCCTTACTTTGAGTACGCAATGGGTTGTGTAGCTGACGGAACACCGATCGATACCGACTGGTGCGGTACCTTAGAGACCGGTTCTGTAGAACTGACTGAGCTTGGAAGCGCAGTTGCAGAGGGAACACAGGAAGCCATCGATGCTGCAAAGGCTGATCTGATCGCAGGAAAGGTACATGTATTTGATACAACTAAATTTACCGTAGATGGTGCTGCTTTAGACAGCTATGAGGCAGATGTTGATACCGATGCAGATTACACACCGGATCACGAGGTTGTAAGCGATGGATACTTCCATGAGTCCGGCGCGGAGTTCCGTTCTGCACCGTACTTCAACGTACAGATCGATGGAATCAACCTGCTGGATACAGCATTTTAATTAAAAAACAGTGAGTAGGACGGCGCAGCGATCTTTAGCGCGCCGCCCTTTTTCTATTGGATTGATTTTGGGATTCTATTGTTTAAAAGATAATGCGATGTAATAGAAAAGGGGCGGAATTGGAATATTTTCTAACAAAAGGGAAAGGGGTATAGGATGGAAACGAAAACAGCCGCAGTTTCAATGAGAAATGTTACAAAAACCTTCGGCTCCGTGATCGCCAATGACAAGATCAGCCTGGATATTTATAAGGGAGAGATACTGGCATTATTAGGTGAGAACGGCAGTGGAAAGACAACGCTTTTAAACATGCTCTCCGGTATTTATTTTCCGGATGAGGGTCAGATCTTCATTAACGGAAAGGAAGAGGTCATCCGTTCACCAAAGGATGCGTTAACGCTTGGCATCGGTATGGTGCATCAGCATTTCAAGCTGATCGATGTGCTCTCTGCCACCGAAAACATTATTCTTGGCCTGGAGGGCAGGCTGAATCTGAAAGAGGCTTCGAAAAAGATCGAGGACATTTGCAGCAAATACGGCTTTGAGGTCAATCCGAAGCAGAAGATCTACGACATGTCTGTTTCCCAGAAGCAGACCGTTGAGATCGTAAAGGTATTATATCGCGGAGCGGATATTTTGATTTTGGACGAGCCGACGGCGGTGCTGACACCGCAGGAGTCAGAAAAATTATTTGCCGTATTACGGAAAATGCGGGATGACGGAAAAGCAATCGTTATCATCACCCATAAAATGCACGAAGTAGAGTCCTTGTCCGACCGCGTGGCAGTGCTCCGTGCCGGAAAATATATCGGTGATATGGCAACAAAGGACACCAACGTGACGGAAATGACGAATATGATGGTGGGTCATTCAGTGACATTAAATATTGACCGCCCGGATCCGGTGGATCCGAAGCCACGTATCGAGGTAAAGGGTCTTTCCGTGCGGGATGAGGAAGGTTCTTTGAAGCTGAATGATGTCTCCTTTACCGCAAACAGCGGCGAGATTCTCGGAATCGCAGGTATTTCCGGCTGCGGACAGAAAGAGCTGTTAGAGGCGATCGCCGGTCTGCAGGTGACAGAGAGCGGAACTATCGCTTACGTTCAGGATGACGGAAGCCGGGAAATGCTGATCGGAAAGGATCCGCTAAAGATCGCAGAGCTGGGTGTTTCCTTATCCTTTGTCCCGGAGGATCGTCTGGGAATGGGCCTTGTGGGAAATATGGATCTGACGGATAATATGATGCTTCGTTCTTTCCGTGACGGACGTTCACCCTTTGCGAACCGGAAAGAGCCGAAGGCACTGGCAGAGCGCGTGGTAGAGGATCTGGAGGTTGTGACTCCGGGTATCTCCACACCGGTACGAAGGCTTTCCGGCGGAAATGTGCAGAAGGTGCTGGTGGGTCGTGAGATCGCTTCGGCACCTACGGTTCTTTTGACAGCGTATGCAGTGCGCGGACTGGATATCAATTCCTCCTACACGATCTATGAGCTTTTAAATGAGCAGAAGAAAAAAGGCGTAGCGGTCATTTTCGTAGGAGAGGATCTGGATGTGATGGTAGAGCTGTGCGACCGGATCATGGTGCTGTGCGGCGGAGAAGTCAGCGGAATCGTTGATGCCAGAAGGACAGACAAAAATGAGGTCGGTATGCTGATGACCAGAGTAGGAGGCGGCGAGAAGCATGAGTAATGCGATGACAAAAGAGAAAAAAAGAGAACCGCGTTTCCATATCGTAAAAAGGGAAGCGCTGCCCTGGTACAAGGCTCTTGGGATCCGGGTGATCGCCATTCTTCTGGCACTGGTTGTCTGCGGAATTATCACAACGATCACCACAGGCATCAACCCGATCAATGTTTATGAGTCTATGTTTGCAGGTGCATTTGGTAGTACAAGAAAAATGTGGATCACCTTCCAGAATACATCTATTTTGCTTTTGATCGCCTTGGCGCTGACACCGGCATTTAAGATGAAGTTCTGGAATATCGGAGGCGAGGGACAGGTGCTGATCGGTGGCCTTGCATCTGCGGTATGTATGATCCGCCTGGAAGGAAAGGTGCCAAATGCAGTGATGATCCTCTGTATGATCATCGCCAGTCTCGGAGCTGGTATGATCTGGGGTTTGATCCCGGCACTTTTTAAGGCAAAATGGAATACGAACGAGACACTTTCAACACTGATGATGAATTATATTGCGACACAGCTGGTGGCATTTTTCGTCATTTTGGAGGAGGTGCCCAAGGGATCAGGAAAGATCGGTATCATTAATCAGAATTCAAACAGCGGATGGCTGCCGCAGCTGTTTGGTTCCAAATATCTGCTGGCGATCGTAGTGGCAGTGCTTGTTACTCTGTTTATGCATATTTATTTGATTTACAGCAAGCACGGTTATGAGATCAATGTTGTGGGAGAGAGTGAGAACACAGCTCGCTATGTAGGTATTAAAGTGGAGAAAGTCATCATCCGCACGATGATGCTTTCCGGTGCGATCTGTGGCCTTGCAGGACTGCTTTTAGTGGGCGGTATCAACCATACGATCACCACGACGATCGCAGGCGGTGAAGGATTTACCGCCGTTCTGGTATCATGGATGTCCAAATTTAACCCCTTTACGATGATCCTCTCCAGTATGCTGATCGTATTTATGGAGCGCGGAGCAGGAGAGATCTCAACGAATTTCGGGCTGAATCATTCTTATTCAGATATTTTGACAGGAATCATCCTGTTTTTCATTATCGGCTGTGAGTTTTTTATCACTTATCAGCTGCAGCATAACAAAAAGACAGAAAAGGAGGAGTCATGATCATGTGGAGTTTTTTACTTGCATTTATTCCCCGTGCGATCGTACAGGGCATTCCTCTGTTGTATGGATGTACCGGAGAGATCATTACAGAAAAATCAGGAAATCTGAATCTGGGAATTCCGGGCGTGATGTATGTGGGTGCCATCAGCGGCGTCATCGGTTCCTTTATTTATGAGAATCAGGCGTCCAGCCTGAATCCGTTTCTGGTGATCGCGATCCCGATGTTTTGCTGCCTGTTAGGTTCCCTTTTCATGGGGCTTTTGTATTGCTTTTTGACGGTAACACTGCGTGCGAATCAAAATGTGACCGGTCTTGCCATGACGACCTTTGGTGTGGGATTTGGAAACTTTTTCGGCGGATCGCTCATCAAGCTGGTGGACAGTGATGTGCCCTCCATCGCATTGAGTGCTACCAGCAGTTATTTCAGCAAGTCACTTCCTTTTGCAGGAAAACTGGGATGGTTTGGAAAGCTGTTTTTATCCTACGGATTTTTGGCATATCTTGGCGTGGCGATCGCATTGGCGGCTTCCTATTTCCTAAATCGTACACGAAAAGGCTTACATCTGCGTGCAGTGGGAGAGAATCCCAATACCGCAGATGCTGCAGGAATCAATGTTTCTAAGTATAAATACGTGGCAACCTGCGTTGGATGTATGATCGCAGGTCTCGGCGGATTGTATTACGTCATGGATTATGCCTGCGGCGTCTGGTCCAATAATGCATTCGGAGACAGAGGATGGCTGGCGATCGCACTGGTAATCTTTACGATCTGGCGTCCCAACGTCAGTGTTCTGGCTTCCTTTCTGTTTGGTGGACTCTACATTTTGTACCTTTACATTCCAACTGGAATGGAGCATATGGAGTATCAGGAGTTGTACAAGATGATCCCTTATGTGGTGACGCTGGTGGTTTTAGTTGTGACCAGTATGCGTAACAAGCGTGAAAACCAGCCCCCGGCAAGTCTGGGACTGCCTTACTTTAGAGAAGAACGGTAGCAAAAAACGAGAAGCGAAGTTTCGCTTCTCGTTTTTTGCTTATTTTCCTTCGTATTTAATTACCGATTCCACATCATACTTACTCAGCTTCTCGCGGCCTTTCAAGCCTTCCAGTTCCATGAGGAAAATGATCTTCACCACTTCCCCGCCCAGCTGCTCAACGAGCTTTGCAGCTGCCTCGATGGTGCCGCCGGTAGCGATCAGGTCATCAACTAATACAACCTTCTGACCGGGTTTGATGGAGTCCGTGTGCATCTCAATCTCAGCGGTGCCATATTCCAACGCATAGGATTCAGATACGGTTTCCCGGGGCAGCTTTCCTTTTTTTCGTACAAGTGCAAAGGGCTTTTTCAGTGCATAGGCGAGGGGTGCACCGAAGATAAAACCCCTGGATTCTGCCCCGGCGATGACATCGCAGGGGGTATCACCGATCAGCTTGAGAAGTGAATCAATCGCAAGCTGAAATCCATCAGCGTCCTGTAAAATGCCGGTAATGTCGCGGAACATGATGCCGGGTTCAGGAAAATCCGGGATGGTGATGACGTAGTCTTCTAATTTTTTCATTGAGATTGTCCTTTCTTTGATAGTATGTGTCATTCATAGTCTGTGTGCCATGTATGTATGGCTTGGAATGCTATTGATATTTAGTATACTACAAATCAGTATATTGGTGAAGCATGCTTTTGACAAAAATCAAGAGTACGCTTCTGGCACGTAGCACGCAGTAAATGCTGGCTATTGTGTGAAAAGTAATGCTTAAACTTCTATAACACATCGGGTAAAATTCTAAAATTGGCAGGTTTTTTTGCATGTGGTCATGCCGTATGATGGGCATAGGAATCTGTAAGAGCGCGTGTAAAAATGCTTATGATGATACCGGGAGCAGAGTTTCTGCTTCCCATTTTTTTTATAGGAGATTTTTATGGAATTATTCAATGAAAAGGTTGCAGCATGTTTTGGGATGGAGGAATGCTGCGAGAATGGTATTTTTGAGATTGCACAAAAGGTAGCGGCAGATATGGAGCTCGTTTCAAGAAAACGACCTGCGGTTATCAAAGGGCTGAAACAGCTGAAAAAAGAGATGGCAGCAGTAGCGGAGAGGTTCCGGGAACATGCAGTGGAGACTTGTGAAAGACCAGATGAAAATGAAGAACAGGGACGTTCGCTTGTCTTATTTGCGACAGTTGGAAAGAGTGTGGTGCTGGAGCAGCTGGAGAGAAAAGGGCTCATTGATCTGACGAAAGTTAGGGGAAAAAACGAGGTTTTTGCATTTTTTGTGCTGGAAGGCTCCCAAAGCGGGGGAAACCTTTTGGATCCACACGGTGCAGAACTATTTGCAGGTACGGATCTGGCAGGGATCTGCAGCCGGCTTCTTTTGATCTGTGGCAGCGATAAGCGGGGAACGATCTACGGAATGTTTCACCTGTCAGAATGGATGGGTGTCAGTCCGCTTGTCTATTGGGGAGACGCAAAGCCGGTACATAAGAGTCAGATGTCAGTTGGCAAGGAGATCGAGATGATCTCAAAGGAGCCTTCTGTCAGATACCGTGGATTTTTTATCAATGATGAATGGCCCTGCTTTGGAAACTGGACAACCTCGCATTTTGGCGGGTTTACGGCAAAGATGTATGACCATGTATTTGAATTATTGCTGCGTTTGAAGGGCAATTATCTCTGGCCTGCCATGTGGAGCTCTTCCTTTGCACTGGACGGACCGGGCGAGGAGAGTGCAAGACTGGCAGATCTTTACGGGGTCATCATTGGCAATTCCCA
>JALFNQ010000063.1 GCA_022773965.1 Lachnospiraceae bacterium | reverse complement strand
TTTCAATGCCTGGATAACAGTAGCTGTCTGCCTGGAGATTCCTGATATCTCGCGGTTGTTTCTATGCCTGAACTCTATCGTAAAGGCTCCGATTTGAAACTCATGATAGGGACCATCGCTGATATAACTCCATTTAGCTGTAACCTGCGTTGACAAACCAAGCTGATTAAGTGCAGTATCTGCACACGGGGCAATCGTCCAGCCAAACTTTCTCGCCAGTGTATCCGCAACCTTGCCCGGTGACGGAGCTTCGTATTCATCAATCAATTCACTGTATCGTGGGTAATAGTAAACGCCCCTCATGATTTTCTGAATTTTTCCAGCTTCATCTAACCGCAACAGCGCCTTGCGTACTGCATGATATTCACCCAAATCCAGAAAATCGCCGACAATGTAAATCTCGTCATGGCCAACTTCTTTGATTCGCTCATAAATTTGAGTGGTAATGCTATCCCTTTGCAAGTAATCACCTCCTTATTTTGTCTCAAATATTATATATTTTTTGAGACAAAATATCAAGACAAGGTTTGGACAATTTTTGTCGAAACAGGTTTTCCACGCTTTTCGTCTCAAATCCGGAATCTTTTTATTACCGGTGCAACAGGCTGTAGTAAAAACATACATGGCATGTGCCTTTGGTATGGAAGCCTGCAAGCAGTATTACAAAACCAGGTATGTCCGTATGCCGGACTTACTCATGGATCTGAACATTGCACGAACTGAATGGAATTACCGTAAAACTATGGCAAAGTATTCGAATCCGGTGCTTCTCATTCTGGATATAAATGCTAATCTAAAAGTGAGCCACTTTTAGTAAAAACGCTCGCTTGAAAGTGAGCCACTTACATATTACTCTGAACTTAATCTTAGGTTCAGAGGTGATAAAGGTGGTAATTTCAGTGAACGACTACAAACAAATCCGACAGCGCTATCTAAATGGCGAAAGCCAGCGCAGCATTGCCAAATCAATGGGTATTTCCCGCAATACCGTTAAAAAGTACTGTGAAGGCGAGAATGTCCCCTGGGAACGTAAAACTCCCGAACGCGAAGCATCAGTACTTACTGAAGATGTACTTGATTTCATCACTTCATGTCTCGAAGAAGATGAGGCTGAAGGGTTGAAAAAACAACGACATACAGCAAGACGAATTTTTGATCGCCTCGTTGAAGAAAAAGGGTTCGAAGGCGGCGAATCTACAATCAGACGTGCTGTCCATGAGATCCGTGGCAAGATGCCACAGGCATTCGTTCCACTTCAGTTCGATCCTGCTGATGCGATCCAGGTCGATTGGGGTGAAGCCACAGTCTATCTCAATGGTGAAAAAACTGTTGTAAATCTGTTTTGTGCCAGATTATGCTACAGCTGTCGCCCTGTAGTTCTTGCATACAGACGTCAAAATGAAGAGAGCTTTCTGGATGCATTCGTTAATATCTTCAACATCCTGGGCGGTACCACTGCAAGAGTCATCTTTGACAATGGTAAAGTTGCAGTCAAAGAAGGCTTCGGTGCACATGCCAGAATGCAGGAAGGATATTCTGCATTGAGTGCTCACTATGGTTTTGATGCTGTATTCTGCAATCCTGCTGAAGGTCATGAAAAGGGTCTTGTTGAAGGTCTAGTTGGCTGGGCACGCCGTAACATATGTGTTCCGGTACCAAAAGTAACAGATATGCAAGACCTGAATTATGAGCTTCTGGCAAGATGCTTAAAATATGAAAATCATAAAATTCGCGGTAAGAAAGCAACTGTTGGAGAAATGTTTCAAGAAGAAAAGCGCTTTCTTCGCAGACTTCCTCCATATATCTTTGAGACCGCAAAATGTATGAATGTGCGCGTGAACGCATTTTCTACAGTACGATTCAAAACAAATACTTATTCTGTTCCGGTGAAATATGTTGGCTATGAAGTCAGCGTCAAAGGTTATCCGGAAACGGTAGAAATATATTACAAGGGAGAACTGCTTTCAACCCATACAAGACTTGTTGGTAAAAATCTGTTTTCCTATCATTTGGATCATTACATGCCTCTGCTTAGGCAGCGGCCGAGAGCGATCTTCGATGCTGCTCCGGTAAAACAGAACATTCCACCGGAAGTTCTGGAAGAACTGAAAGCACAGAAAAAGCATGATAATGTCATAAATCTTTTAGAACATTTTGCTGCTAAAACAGCAGAAGCAAAGCCTGTAATATCTGATCCTGTTATTGTCCGGCCTGTTGACCTCCACCAGTATGATGCACTCCGCATCGGAAAGGAGGTGAACTGATATGAACATCGCTTTAGATGAGCAGATAAAACTGCTGTCCAAACAGCTTAAGATACCTACATTTGCGGGCTATCATAATATCCAGAATCACGCTGATCCTAACAGTACATTCGGAGAATTACTGCTTGAACTTATGCGTACTGAATACGAGCAGCGTCAGGAAAACAACAATCGCCGCAGATTAAAACAGGCGAACTTTCCATTCACTAAGACCATTGATGAACTGGATCTCAGCCGCTATGATGGTCAGATATCTGATTTGTTCATCAGTGAACTTGCCAGCTGCAGGTTCATTGATGAGAAGAAAAACCTTGTCATGATAGGTAATCCCGGCAGAGGGAAAACTCACATGGCAATCGGCATAGGTCTCAAGGCCTGTGCCGGCGGTAAGAGCGTTCTATTCAAGAACGCCGCCTCATTATCGACCGAATTATCAGAAGCGAAGGACAACTATGCTCTCGGCAAACTGGAGAAAAGGATCCAGAAAGTCGATCTGCTGATAATCGATGAAATGGGATATGTAAGTTTTGACCGTTTCCAGTCAGAACTGTTATTTAAAGTTATTGCTGACAGAAGTGAGCGCGGAAGCACTATCGTTACTACCAATCTGGCGTTTTCGGAATGGACAAATCTTTTCGAAAACACCGCCATGGTGGCAGCTCTGGTAGACCGTCTTACATTCAGATC
>JALFNQ010000131.1 GCA_022773965.1 Lachnospiraceae bacterium | reverse complement strand
ATCGCCTGAGGCAGAATGATCTTCTGCATGGTCTTCGCATAGCCAAGACCGAGGGAACGACCAGCTTCCATCTGTCCCTTATCAATGGACATAATACCGGAACGAAAGATCTCAGCCACATACGCACCGGAATTGATACCGAAAGTCAACACTGCCACAAGCACCTTGTTCGTGCTGCTGGCAAGAAAAACGAAATACATGAGCAGCAGCTGTACCATCGCCGGTGTTCCACGGATCACCGTCAGATAGACCTCACAGATCGCGTTCAGCAGCTTAATGATCAGGCCCGAAAAACCATTCAGACCCTTCTTTCCCATCTGGTCATGGGCTGTGCGGACAACCGCCACTAAAATACCGATAGCCAGACCAAGAACGAGCGCCAGCAAAGTGACAAGGATCGTCGTGCGAAGACCCTTGATGATATACATGTAACGCTGTTCTTCAATAAAAACAAATATGAGCTTTTGTTTAAATTCTTCCAAAAATGACATACATGAATCCTTTCCCCACTTACAGAACCTGCCACTGGCAGCTTCTTACGAGCTTGACAACAGTGAAAAGGAGGCAGGTAAAATACCCGCCTCCTGTAAATATCGCCGATTATTCTGCGGTAATGTATTTATCGATGATCTGCTGTAAGGTGCCGTCCTCTTTCAGTTCAGCAAGTGCACCGTTCACTGCATCTAACAGCTCGGTGTTGTCCTTATTGATACATGCTGCGTAATCTTCAGTCACATACTCGGTATCAAGGATCTTCAATCCATCGTTTGATGCTACGAAGTTCTTTGCCGGCTCATTGTCGATAATGACTGCATCAACCTTACCCTGTGTCAGAGCCATGACAGCGTCTGCACCCTTGTTATACTTCTCTACGTTATCCTCGCCATAATCACCTGAAGCATAGATATCGCCGGTTGTTGAGAGCTGTACGCCGATCTTCTTCCCTGCCAGATCATCCACAGTCGCGATATCAGAGTCCTCCGTTACGATAATGACCTGAATACCGGTTGCATATGTATCTGAGAAATTCACAGACTGCTTTCTCTCGTCAGTGACTGTCATACCAGCCAGACCCATATCAGCCTTTCCGGTCTGAACAGCAGTGATAATGGAATCAAACTCCATGTCTTCGATCTTTAACTCCAGACCAAGCTTGTCAGCAACTGCCTTTGCGATCTCTGCATCGATTCCAACGATATCTTCTCCCTCATAGTACTCATAGGGCGGGAAGTATGCATTGGTTGCCATTGTCAGCACGCCATCGTTGACCGTCATGCCTGCTGACTCCTTTTTTCCACATGCACACAACATGGTAGCTGCCATCACTGCTACCAGTGCAATTGAAAGTATTCTCTTTTTCATGATGTTTCCTCCTTTAACCACTCAGGTCATCCACGAAATCCATTTCATCGGATCTGTCCTGAATCAGTTCCTCTTTTTTAATATCGAAAGTATTATACAGTACGATTATGCAAAATACAATGGTAGAAACGCATGAAAATGCAATACTTTCCTTCGTTAATGAATAAAATATCACCAAATTGTTTTCTTTATCAGGTTTTTACCGATCCCCGGCCTGCCAGCTCTCACTGGGCGAACAGTTCCATTTGATCTTCGTTCCGTCACTGTAAGCAATGATACTGCCCTGCTCATCCGTGCGGAACACCCTGATTCCTCTTGCGCGCAAATTATTCAAAGTCTTTGCGTGGGGGTGTCCGTAGCTGTTACCTTCCTCACAGCTGATCACGGCATACTCCGGAGACATGGCATCCAGAAATTCCTCTGTGGAAGAGCTTTTGCTGCCGTGATGCCCCACCTGATAGACATCCACATCCAGATTCAGACCATTTGCCAACATATCCTGCTCTGCCTCTTCCTCACAGTCACCGCTAAACAGGAAAGAGCTGTCTCCATAATCCAAAATGAGTGCCATACTGCTGTTGTTGGCATCCTCATACGTGTCATTTGGCGCGATAACCGTAAAGGTTGCACTTCCCAGTTCATACTCCGCACCGACTTCCGGTGTAGAAAACGTCATATGCCTGTACTTCATACTGTCCATGAGTTCACGGTATGTCTTATTATCCTTCTTGAAATCGCTCATAAAGATCTGTCCGATATCAAACTTTGTAACGATCACATCCGCACCGCCGATATGGTCACTGTCCGTATGTGTCAAAACAAGATAATCCAGCTGCTCCACACCCTGTTTTTGCAAATAAAGCTGCACTGCCGTGCCTTTATCGTTTTCTCCGGCATCAATGAGCATCGCATGCCCGTCCGCCTTGATCAGCGTCGCATCCCCCTGCCCGACATCGATAAAATGTACCTCCAAACCGGAGGCATCGACAATCTGAGTAACCGAAGACGTCCCCTCCGGACTCAGCTGCGGAAATACAGTTCGCAAAACCGCGATCAATAAAAAAACGACAACCGCTACCAGACCACCCCGCAGGGTCGTCTTTTCTCTCTTTTTACCTTTCAAAAGTTCGTTCTCCTTGTATTTTTTTCAAGCAATGCGGCAGGCTTCCCGGTCTTTCCAAATACCTGCCTTTAGCTTACATCTACCATACACGTTTTTTCGCAAAAACAAATGCCATATTTCAGGATCCTCGCATACCCCTTGTCCAAAAACGGCGCTGCATAATCCCTTTCCTCAATCTGTTCCAGTGCCCTCCGGCAGCCATCTGCCATATCCGTAAACCGTTTGCATACCTTGATCTCGACGATGACCACCGGAGCCTCTTCGTCATACGGAACCATCACCAGATCCGGTCTGCCATTCCCATATTCCCGGTTGGACTGTGGTGTATAATCGGGCATTGCCGCCAAAAAACCTGCCAGCACACCATGATAAAACGCCTCCTGGCTATCATAATAGCTGATTGTTCTTCTCAGGTTTTCTTTCAGAAATTTCTGCATACTACTGCAGTCCCCTGACAAGATTGCCCGGTAAAATGGCGAAAAATCAATCGCTTTCACCTGCTTGTCAAACCATTCTTTGATCGTGTCCTCATAAATGATGAGCACCTCCTCATTCGGGATGGACATGGTCAGATAGATACTCCTACCTTCAAAACGCTTACTTTCCACCTTGAGATATCCTGTAAAAAACAAAAAATTCCACAGATTATCCTGCGTCCTGTGAATGTCCTCATAGGTAATGTCCTCATGCACCGGCTTTTCTATGGTTTTTCCGGCGATCAGCTGTTCAATTTCAGCCTTCGTATCGCTGTCAGCCTTCTCCACCAGCTCACGGATAATGCTGTTGCTTGAAGTATTGGACCAGTACGGCTTCGGAAAAGGCTGCGACTCAGATATCGCCGTTTTCACATAATTCGTAATACTCCAGGGATTATAAATCTCAGTCTCCCCAAACAAATAGCCATCATACCACCGCTTTACCTCCGGCATTTTCTGTGTCAGGCCATAGTCTCCCAGCATCTGTTCCACTTCTTCACCCGTAAAGCCGAAATATTTTGCATAGCAATTACCTAGAACCGAATGAATCTCCAGATTGTTAAGACCTGTAAAAACAGACTCTTTACTGATTCTCAGGCATCCAGTCACGACCGCAAGCTCCAGCGCGTCATTTGTCTTTAATGCGGATTCAAAAAGCGACCGGATAAAATCGATCATACGGTCATAAAAACCCCGTAAATAAGCGTTTTCCAGCGGAACATCATACTCATCAAGCAATATGATGGCATTCCTGCCATGGTACTTTTTCAAACAAAAAGACAGCAGCTTCAGAGCCGTTGCATACTTATTTGGCTCCGCCGTCTCATTCAGGATGCGGCGGTAGTCCTCTTTTTCCTTTCCGGATAGCTGGTCTCCCAGCAGCACGTAACTGTGCCTGTCAAACTCACGGATGATCTCATCCTTTAAACAGCCATATGCCATCCCGTAGTCCGGCTGCCGGGCTGATTTCAGCGACAGATGAATCACCGGATAAATCCCCATCTCAGATATATACTTGTCTCCGGCTGCCATAATTTTCTTTCCTGCAAAATACCGGCTGTTATCAATTTTCTCTCCCTGATCAGTCCGTTCATCCTCAAAAAAAGCACGCACCATGCTAAGCGTCAGTGTCTTTCCAAAACGCCGCGGGCGGGTAAACAGATTGACCGTACCCTTCTGGTCTGAAAGCTCCTTCAACATCCATGTTTTATCGATATAGTAATAGTGATTCTCAATTATCGTTTTGTAATTTTCAACTCCGATTGCAATCGGCTGCATGTGTACACCTCCCAAGCATAAAAATCCGCGATACATCCCGTCTTTCATGTTCATATCAAATGAAATAGCAAGTAACCAATCAGTTTTTTTCTACCCGATGAGCACCCTTTTCCCCTCAAATGCAAAGCCATATTTATGAATCCGCTCAGCCGGAATACCTTTTGCAAGCAGCCCTGCGTCATACTGTTTTGCCTCAATCTGGGCATGCGCAGCATTGACCGTATCTGACAAAGACTGCTCCTCGTCCGGCTCATGCACTTTAAATTCCAGAATAAAAGCCTCGCCATTTTGTGCATCCCTTGGCTCGATCATCACATCATATCTGCCAAAACCACTCTCTTTCCTTACAGCCCTCATAATTGTTTTCTTTGATTCTTGCAAACGACAGAAAAATCACCGGATAGGTTCCCTGCAACGCGCGGCACTGCTCATCTCTCCAGATGCCCAGCCCCTCGAACAACTCTCCCCTGTTCGCATAATCCAATGAAAAAAATGCTTCCACCATACTCATATTCAGAGTTTTTCCAAACCGGCGCGGTCTTGTGATCAGCGTAACACTATCCCCACTCTCCCACCACTCACGGATAAAAGAGGTTTTATCAATATAAAAATACTTCTTTTCTCTCAACTCTGCAAAATTCTGTATTCCGATCGCAACTGTTGCAGCCATAGCATATACCTCCTGACAAAAAATCCGCTGTACTATCTCAATTATCAATAGTATAGCGGATTTTCGTTCAAATTACAAATGCATAAAATTTGCGATCAAATAACCAGCTGTTTCACAAACGACACAATATCGCTGTTCTTCTCCATCATGATCTGGTCACGCTCCATCTCGGGCAGACTCATCCAAAAATACTGCCTGCCATTGATCATAAAACTATCCCTCTGTTCCGTTTCCGGCATATGGGAAATATGTGCCTGATAAATGGTATGCTCATACCACTTTTCACACTGGTCACTGTAGGAAAATTTTTTGTGCAAATATGTATTTTTATAATCAATTTTTATATCCGACATGTCCACTTGAAGTTCATTGGATAAAGCTCTTTTGATCTTCTCCTCATTTTCAGTCATGTCCTGCTGTGTGCGAAAATTCAGAAACAGCCTACACTTCCATCGGCTGTCATAATATACCAGGAAACGATCCGGGTATTGCTTAAACTCATTTTTTACTACCACTATGGAAAATGGATGTTTGATTTGATTTTGGTTTTTTATTTCCGTATAAAGATCCATATAAGTATACTTTCTGTCTTTCACTGCGAGATATATGCCCCTAATCATCAGAATACAGGAAATCAGTACGATCAGACCTTTAAATATCCCTGCTGAAAAAATCCACCATGGTTGATATGTTGCAAAGGCACTACTGATAAAAAAGATAAATGCCGTAATAAAAGGCTCCCATCCATTCGTATTTCCGATTTTTGAAGCGTTGCTTTTCAATAGTAATCTTAATTGTTCCTCATCAAGCAAAACTAAATTTTCTTCCATATGCATTCTCCTTTTCTTTATCGCAAGAGTATGCACATATTCAAAACTCCTGCTTTTTCATATTATTTAGGAAAGCAAGAATTTTCGATTGAATATTTGAGAAGATGATGACAAGATATCTTTTTCTCTTGACAGAATCAGCCACAACGCCGTGCTGATGTTAGAAAATTGCTATGCTTTTGGAAATTATAACATACCACCATTTTTATTACAATCATATTTTTAAACAAGGTCAAATATACTACCATCCAAAAATACTAATCTTGCACACTCCCCATAGCTTACGGCAGATTTGATAAATTTTGGGGGATGATCATACTCATACTTCCATCCTTCACATACTGGTCTATGATTTCCCTGCGAATGCCAAGTTCTCTGGCAAGCTTCCATGCAGGCGTTGGACCATGTACGCCTAAATATTCCTTAATCTTTCCAAAATCATCCAGAATAATTTCTCCGCACAACGGACATTCATACCGACCGCTTCCGATATAATCCAATGCTTTTTTACATGTATCGCATAAAAGGGGGACATGACCCCTCAGTAATCGAAGCATTTTTTCATTGTCGTTCATAGTAACCTGCTCCTTTACAAATTAGCACCGTATACAATTTGTGGTTATTTACATACATATCAAATATCACACAAATAGATCAAAAATGCCGGTGCTAAGATTTTTTTATCCATTCCGGCTTTCACAATATCCTTCACATGCTGATTTCCATGCAGGAATACCCGTACAAGAAAACAAATTATCACTTCTACCAATTCTTCCCGCACCTCTTCTTCTATCTCATACAAGATCAACAGATGATTAGCAAGAACATCTATGAGAACACAAGCCATATAGTTTTGTAGTAATTCGTTCTCATTTCCTGTGGTAAATGCTCCCAGCATCCAATTATAAACAAATATATTTTCACGATGAAGATCATTTTTCTTCACTAACCATCTTTCACGAGCATGATCCCATGCTTCAAAGGTACACATACGGTTGCATAAAATCATTTTTTCTATCACTTTACTGTAGCCATAAAAATCTGGAAATAATGCTCCCGCCACAACATCCTCCAGTCCATTGATCAATCCACACAAGGATTGAAACTGCTGCTCTCTGTTTTTATTATCTTTAACACTGTCAAAGATTGCAAGATAAAAAGATGGCGTATACAATTGCTCCAGTTTCCGAACAACCTCCGGCAGATTTTTTTCTTCAATTTGTACCCCAATCTTTTCAATCGTATACGCTCCATAAAATTCGCGAAACCAAAATGGAATCTCGTCATGCTGCAAAAAATCTGCAACTGTTTCCCTTACTTTCAAATTGATCATGAGCATATCATTGCATATAGGAATATTATCTGTGTTCATGTTCTCATCCGGTTGCAATATAAATGTCAGTTTTCCCTGCACCTCAAGCAATAGCTGAACCACTCTAGGACATCCAAGTGTTAAATATTCCTCCTGCGTATCAAAAGAAGATAGTCTTCTTCTTGGATATAACCTACATGTACGTGAAAGTGCCTCCGGACCTTTTTGTAAAACTGCCTCACATAGCTGTTGTTCATTCAAAAGTGGGCAGACACCCTGACTCTCCCTCAGGTCAACTATATTACTATGACTCTGCTCGCTATAAATCACTTTCTTCTTTGCAAATTTTGCAATCTGTCCACCCATCTTCCGATAGCTTTTTCGTGTTTTTTCATCAATTGTAATACACCAACCGCCACAGCAGGTAAATGGGCACGCGCTTCCTACACAAGAAAACGCATCATAAAATACAGGTTTTAATATATGCATGTTTCCCCCCTGTTCCTGAAACTGAAAATGTCCCAAAGCCTAAGCCCCGGGACATTTCCTTGTACCATATAATATAAATCAAACAAATGATACTTACTGTAACAGGGAAAGTACACCCTGATTAGACTGATTTGCCTGTGCAAGCATTGACTGACCAGCCTGTGCAAGAATGTTGTTCTTGCTGAAGCTAACCATCTCCTCAGCCATATCGGTATCACGGATACGAGATTCAGCGTTCTGAGTGTTCTCAGCTGCTGTATCCAGATTCGCAATGGTGTGCTCCAGACGGTTCTGAACCGCACCGAGCTGACTGCGCTGTGAAGAAACTTTCTTGATTGCTGCATCAATAGTAGAAGTAGCTTTCTGTGCTCCTTCCTGTGTACTCAGATCAACCTTTTTGCCATCTACACCAAGTGCTGCTGCACTCATATCATCAATAGAGAATTTCATTGTCTGACCTTCATTTGCACCGATCTGCAAGGTAATTCCGCTGCCCTGTCCATCCAAAGATGCTGAATTTAATCCTAATGCCTTGGATGCCTTATTATCATTAAAGGTAATCGCTTCCGGAGCAGTAATTACCAGAGAACCTTTAACAACTTCTACCTTAACATCAGCCGCATTAATATAGCCTTCCATGCCAGCTGTCAATCCCTTATCTGTATTATAGTCTCCAATCTGATTTTGCAATTTTCCCTGTAAATCAGTTGCAATAGCACTTGCCCCTGTTGTATCAGCAACGACTGGATTTGTCAATGCAACCTGATAAGTCTGATCACCGATATTAACAGAAAGCATATCAGTTGTAGCAACGCTATTCTTCGCCAGATAATATCCTTCTGTCTCACCTGTTGCTTTACCACCTGTTGCAGGAGTTGCTCCAACCAATCCATCAGAATCAAGACCTAATGTACCAAACAAACTGTCCTTATCACCTGCTTCCAAAATAATAGACGACTCCGAACCTGTTTTACTACTTGTAATAACAATCTTGTCTGAATCTAAAGATACCTTGACCGGTGCAGTATTTGAACCAGTCTTCTCATCATTTGCCTTTAATGCATCATTGATAGCAGTCTCCAGTTCCTTGACAAATTCATCCTCACAAGTCTTCATACCTTCACCTTTATCCAAGGCAAGCTTTGTTGTCTTACTCAATGCAGTAGTCCAGTCCATAGTAACTGTATTTCCGTCTACTGTAATCTTATCCTTATGCGCTATCTTCGTAGCATCTACTCCTAATGCACCAGCCGTTAATGCGACTTTTGCTGTCTGCGATGCAGACTTCGCTGTAAATACATCCGAACTCCCAGTTGTCATCGTTCCATCTGTAATCGCACCTGATGATGCCTGTGTACCATCCAACAACTTCATCGTATTAAACTCAGTAGTTTCAGAAATCCTAGTCAACTCCTCCTGCAACTGACTGATCTCGCTGTTGACTGCCTCACGGTCATCATCTGTCTCTGTACCGTTGGCTGCCTGTACAGAAAGCTCACGCATTCTCTGTAAGATAGAGTGAGACTCATTTAATGCACCTTCAGCTGTCTGGATCAGGGAGATACCATCCTGTGCGTTGTCAGAAGCCTTGTTCAGACCACGGATCTGGCTTCTCATCTTCTCAGAAATAGATAAGCCTGCTGCATCATCTGCTGCGCGGTTGATTTTGTAACCACTGGATAACTTCTCTGTAGACTTTGACTGTGCAGATGTTGTTACGTTCAACATTCTGTTCGCGTTCATCGCTGATAAATTGTGCTGTACTACCATAATTTTACCTCCATGTGTTAAAAAATTGTTCTGCGGATTCCGTTCCGCAGAGTATTATGTTTATTTGTTGTGTCACCGCGAAGCGGTGACTGGTTATAACAAAGCAGGGAGCCTAGGATATTCCTGCATTATTATCAGTGTTTGCTTACCGTCCCTGTGACTGGGCAGAGCGATTTTTCCTTTCCCGTTTCAGAATCTGCGTAATCTCTTTTTGCGCTTCCTTTGAGATTCCCCGCTCCGGGCGATAATGCGCAGGCTCGCGATTTTGGAGAGCCGTACTTCTCGCGATGTTCATCTCTCTCGGTGCATCCACCAGAAGATGAATATTGTTTGCAGAGCCTCCGGAAAAAACAACTCTGATATTCTCGCCGATGTCGATGTAATCCCCCGGCTTCAATGTAAGCTTCAGCATATAAACCTCCTTGTTTCCCGGTCAAAAGACCGACTTCCATCTCTTCCAATATGCAACACTCCTTTATAAAATGTTGCATATATCATTTACGATTGAAGGAGGAGCTTCATATGAGCACAACAGAACCTATCCGCGACACAGAAGAACTCATACAGTTTCGCGAGTATTATCACACCCAGCATCCCCAGTCGCGCAACTATGCCCTGATCATGCTGGGACTACACTCGGCACTTCGGATCAGCGATCTCTTAAACCTGAAATGGCGGGATGTATATGATTTTGAGAAAAAATGTTTTCGGGAACATTTATGTCTTGTCGAACGCAAGACGCAGAAACGCACAAGTATTGCGCTGTGCAAAGATGCCGAGGACGCACTGAATCAATTATTTCAGGAGCGCTATCCTGACAAAGAAGACTATATTTTTTCAAAAACGACCGACCACAGTTCACCGCTTTGCCGTTCGCAGGCCTATCGGATCGTGCGGGCTGCCGCAGAGCATACCAATCAGTCCGAGCACATCAGCTGCCATTCTATGCGTAAAACCTTTGGGTACCATGCATGGAAACAAGGTGTACAGCCTGCTCTTTTGATGGACATTTTCAACCATTCTTCCTACGAGATCACAAAACGCTATCTGGGAATCACACAGGATGAACGCGATGGAATCTTTCTTGGCATTCAGCTTTGATCCTATATACAAAGCAAATCGACAGAACCATATTGGCAGTTCTGTAAAGATATTTAAAAAATTTGCTCAAAAAATTTATTTTAGGGGTTAAGGTTTTAGAAAAAAGACCGAAATACTATGTGTAAAAAAGAAAATGCAACATTTTATAAAGAATTGTTGCATTTTTTTATTGTTTTATTCAACATATCCGCATGAAAAAAACACCAGCAGAAATTTTTTCCTTCCGTTGGTGTTTTCTCGTGATACTTTATGATTTTCTATTTAAATATTTGTTTGTGTAATGTTTCCTTCGTTTTATTTTTTATTATCTGTAATTTCCCAGTGCCCACTAAATCCACGACCAACATAGCTCACATTATCCATTTCCTTTATATGCCGTTTTATTGTTTTAGAGCTCACACCTAATGCTATCGCCATCTTTTCTGTGCTTATCTTGCCGTCCTTACGAATCAAATCCATAATCTGAACATCCAGCATGTCTTGAGGGACATCTTGAGGGACATCTTGAGGGACATCTTGAGGGACATTATAGTTCAAGTTTGGCATCACTACAGTAAACTGATATCTATCTGAACGAAATGACGGTCTTTTTTTCTCATTATAATTTATTTGAAATTCATATCCACTAATAATTTTTCCAAATCCACTACCTTTTCTCTCCATATATCCAAGTCTGTTAAATATATCAGCAAGAACTGGATTTCTCCTGGTGGAAGGAACCGTAAGCGGGTCTCTATCCTGAATTACAGAACCATCCGGCATTCCTCCTGGAGAATAGATTTCCATTCTGTCATCGTATATATCTATATGGACTTCACTAATTTTCTCTGCATCGCCCTCCGGATCATCAAGCCCAATAACCAGACCCTCATTTGAAATACCAAAAATCAAAGCTCCACCAAATGTATTTGCAAAAGCACTTACACTTTTACACCAGCTGTTTGGTTTCTTTTCTTCCAGCGCCAGTTTTTTATCGTATTCAGTTGCTTCACCAATTAAATCTTTTATATTCATACCAAATGCACTTCCTATATTTAATTACAATCGTTGCTTTATGCACCATTTATAGTTAATTCTGTTTGAAAATCCAAATATTTATGCCAATAATGCTAGTGAGGAAGTTGAATCAGTCAATCAAATCATTCTGAAACCTCGACAAATGCTCATACGGCAGGATCAGCCTTCCCCGGTACAGACCGCAGCCGTCATTGATCAGGCTGTTGTCCATCGCCGCGAACATGTTTACATCCAGCTTTGAGAGCTCCAGCTGTTGGAGCTTCATGCCACGCTCATAAGCTTCGTCAAAATAGATACATGCTCCTTCCGGGATCGCATCTCTGCGCGCACGCTCATATTCCTGCTTTTTTTCATAACCGAGATGGTTTGCAGGACCGATCTCCGCAATATCATCCATCTCCTTTGTCCGAAGCTGCATCTCCATATAGCATCTGGCAATATTATCAAAAAATGTAATATGCAAAGAACGATATCCATTAGGACTTGCATTTGTAATATAATCCCTGTAATATGGATGGGCCGCTTCGGATAAAAGCTCCGATGTACTTTCCTTGACGCCCCCTGCCGGCTCCGCCGTAAAGCCCCGCTCCTCCAAAAACCGTGGCAGTACATTGGCGATCTCATACAAATGCCTGATCTCTTCTGTCTCTCTGTCTTCCATATGCTCCAGATGGCATTTTGGCATGGAGACCACGATACGATACGCGATCAGATCCCGAAAACAATTCAGGCGGTTTTTCAAATCTGCCTCGGAAGGATAAGTTCCGTTTTTCATATAATGATCATAAATATACTCCACGATATATCCGTTGAATTTTTCTTCCGCGCGGATCAATGACTTGATCCTGCCCTTAAATGTAAAGGAAAGGTACGGATATTCCGCTACCATATATTTATAGAATTCCCGTATTTTCTGCGACTGCACTGTCAGGAAATCATTGTGTTCCAGCAATTCCTCGATCTGTAAAAGAAAATTGCAGTGCACCAGGTCGATCTCATTATGGGTCTTTTTGGCATCCTCCCGCAGATCTGCGATATATTTTTGTAAAATCTTCAGCACCGTATCCCCTGAATATAAATAGTCCGTCAGTGCGATCATTTGTATGTCCCCTCTCCAAAGCAATGTTAAAAAATATTATACTACGTTTTTCTCTTGCATGCAAAAAGTCTCCTATGAAAATCAAAATATTTCTCTCCAAATACAGGAACCTCCAAAAAATCAATGTGGATCATTTGTTTTATCATGAAGATTTGTACTGTCTGCAATATGGATTTCTAAGCGTTGATTTCACCTTTTGTCTGTGCTAGAATAAGGGCATCAAAGGAGGATTTTGACATGTATCAATTTACCGAAGACTGCCTGATTGGCATTGAAGAGATAGACAATGAACACCGCAAGCTATTTACACTGATCAACGAAGCTGCGGAGCTTCCCAAAGAGGCGCGCACGCCAAAGACCGTCAACCGGATCTTATCCCAGCTGGTCGACTATGCCGCCACGCATTTTGCCCATGAAGAAGCATATATGAGCGAGCACGACGATCCGGAGCTGCCGCTTCAGAAAAAGGAGCACGAAGCCTTTACAAAACATGTACAGGAGCTTGTCAGCCGGCCGCTGACAGATGAGAATGCCTCTGCCATGTTAGATGAGATCCTGCCTTTCCTCATCCGCTGGCTTTACCGTCATATTTTGAGCAGTGATATGATGATCGGAAAGCTCGCTCCTGCGGATCCGTTTGCATTTACTGATAAATACAAAACCGGTATCAGGCAGATCGATGAGGAGCACAGCCATCTGTTTGATATCATTCGCGAGACAAATGCACTCATTCAGGATGAACTGCTCTATGATAAATATGACGAGATCATTCATCTTTTAAGTGAATTGCGTGAATACACGAAATATCACTTCAATGACGAAGAAGACTACATGAAAAAGATCGGTTTTCCGGAGCTGGATGCACAGATCCGTGCCCATACTGCATTTGTTGACAAGCTCATGGACATCAATTTAGAGGCACTGGACGAGATTGATAATCACCAGCAGGAATATTTGTTGGAGCTCATCGACTTCCTCGCCGGCTGGCTCGTGAACCACATTTTAAAAATGGACATCAAGATCGGTCGCACCGCTGAATCCGATAGGAAAGGAAAGGATAACGAACCATGAGTATTTTTTTCTGGTTTCTGATCATTGCAGTGGCAACACTCGCAGTAAATATGATCAACATTTTGCACATGAGAAAGCAAAAATCGGTTCGCATCTTTCCGGTGTTCGTCATTCTCTGTGCCGGCTATCTGGCAGCGGCGCTGCTCTATCTGGTGACTGTCATGCAGGGCACTCAGGTTCTGGAAAAAAGACAGGCGGCGTCTCTTGAGATTGACGCTTCATCCTACCAGGCCACCAGCGATGACACACATACATCCTACACCTTCTGCAGCAAAGAAGGCATCTCCTTTGCATTTGATGACTCTGCTCTGCTGGTGTCGGATGTTCCAAAAAAGCCCTCTGTCATCGAAGTCTACTTCTGCAAAACGCGAAACGGTTCTCCCTCCTGCTATCTGAGCGAGGGATCTGCAGTCTACTATATATTAAAATAAATCTGAACAGTAAAGAAGCCCGCTGAAACAGCGGGCTTCTTCGCGTAAGAAGGAAGTTTTTATGAAAAATAAGAGCGAATTTTTCATCAAAGTTTTTATTACTTTAATAATTATATCGATATAGGCTTTGCTTGTCAAGTTTTAGTTATATCTGATTTTCTACTATTTTTTCACAAAACGATCCTTCTTTTTAATATTTTACGATCTTAACCGTTGAAGGAAGCACTTTCTTTAACATCTTCTTGTATGCTTTGTACTGCTTCTTCGGTACTTTGATCGTTGCATTTGCCTTGATTCCCTTAAATGCAGTTGCATCTACTTTCTTTAAGGCAGTTGACTTGATGGTGATCGTCTTCAGGTTCTTGCATCCATTAAATGCTTTTGCTCCGATTTCCTGTACATTTTTCGGAATGGAAACCTTTTCCATCTTCTTGCATCCATTGAATGCGCCATTACCGATCTTCTCAACGTTGGCATTGATCTTCACGGTCTTCAGATTGGTACATCCACTGAAAGCATTCTTTCCGATCTCTGTCACGTTTTCGCCGATGGTAACTGTCGTGATCTTGGTGTTCTTCTTATATGCACCGTCAGCAATTTTGGTTACTTTATATTCCGTGCCGTCAACTGTTACAACATCCGGAATCTCAACCTTTTTCTCTTTGGTTGAAGCAGGTGCTGTGAAGGCAACCGCAGGCTCATCGATCTTTGATTCTACAACCTCAAATTTGCCTTCTTCTACTTTTACCTCAGTTCCTACTTCGGCCTTTGTCTCTTCTTTCACCGGTTCTTTGTCATCTTTAGCCGGCTTTTCAGCAGACGGGCTATCTGTAGAGGAGCTGCCCTCAGACGGGTAACTTATAGGCGGATTAATTGTAGGCGGGTTATCTGTAGACGGCTTCGTCTCGAACTTTGTAGGTAACGCTGCACTCTCATACAGTTCCTTAATCTCGGATTCAACAAGCGAACAGTCATAGATCGCTACATTATCAAACATTGCATTCTCGATATCACGGTCTATCCAAGGTGAACCGGAACCAACACGCACATCCGATGCCTTTTGGATGCTCCAATTATTACTCTCATCAAAGCAGCTGGTCAGATCCTTATCAATCTGCTCAAACAGCTTGCCATCAACCCAAGTCTTCAATCCTGTTGCATCAATACTATATGCTACATGATGCCAGCCGGTTCCTCTGAGGACGGTATTATAATAGCCACCATCTATATATCCATTTGCATTGATACGGCCACATAAGTTAACGCCGATTCTTGTCATAGGATATGTACCATCTCTCATTGCATTAAACAATGCGCTGTGTTCAAAAATATCCGCACCACAGTTCACCCACATTGCCACAGTGTATCCCTTTGTCTTTACATTTGCCAGCGTATCCTCAGGAAGCGCCAGATAGTTCTGATTATATACCTCTTCAGGACTGACGATCTGTAAAACCTGACCGCGTTCTGCATCAGTTGTGATCTTTGCAGTTCCTTTCAGTGCCGCAGGGCTTGCATTCAAAGATCCCTTAACTGCACCAATAGTGATTGCATCACCGGAAACAGGTTCCGCTTCAAAATCAAAACCATAAATCAGTTTTGCCTGACTTGCAATTGAAACGGTATAATGCTTGATAAGTGTTTCCTGACCAGCCTTAATCGTTGCCGTCAGTGTGACATCTGTATCTTTCTCCGGTCTTATCACCTTTCCATTATTCGTCACAACATTCGTCTTGTTGCTTGTCCAATTGATAGTTGCGCCTTTTATCTCTGTCGCAAGTGTAATATCATCATTCGCATCTGAAGGCATCTGATCATCAAGCACTGCTGCTGCCAGCTGTGTCTTGACCTTATCTGTCATTACAAGCGCAGAGCCCCATAGAGACTTATTGTTATTACCGATCGTAGTAAACGTCATCACCGTATTCTTTTCTGATGTCTCATCCTGCTGTTCAAAGAACACGCCCTTATAAATATCACTACCAATTGTTATTGTTACATAATCATAATCAGTACCTGCCGTCTTTGCCCAAGTACCTTCCAGTTCACCAGAAACCGTACCATCCGCATTCAGCGTGATAATCTGACTCTTGATCATATTCCCCGTAGAATCTGTTCCATGATTGATAATCTCATAGATACCGACTACCTTGTCATCTGCATAGTGACCAATCTTTTCACCACGATTTTCATAAACCGCTGTTACCGGCCACTGATCCTCATTCAAAAACTGCTGATGTACACGCACCTCATGGCGCTCTGTCTGGTTTTCCGGCTCATCAAATCTCTGATGGAACACCAGATAACGGGATCCGTCATCATCGATTAATGCTGAATTGTGACCAGCCGCACGATATCCCGGCTGATTCAAAAACCGGTAATTGCCGATGAGCTTTACACCATACTTATCATTGTCAACACCGCTGTTTGCTGCATTATTACCTGCTGCATCCACATAGGGTCCATACACATTTTTTGAACGGAACAGACGCATATTATATCCGCCGGTTGCCGTCAGTCCGCCATAAGTCTCATACAGCCAGTAGTATCCGGTCTCTGCATCATAATCGATAAAAGGACCTTCGCCTGACTGATGATTCGCTCCGGCGATGTGTGTTCCAAAATAACGGTCTGTAAAGTTGCCACTTGCCTCATCAACGCTGTCCACACCCGGATAGATGACCTCACCGGTCGCTTTATTAATCTCTAAGATAAACAAACCACCTGACCAGGATCCATATACCATGTACAGCTT
>JALFNQ010000042.1 GCA_022773965.1 Lachnospiraceae bacterium | reverse complement strand
TCAATAGACGCTTTATTGGTTGTAGGCGAACTGCGGAACACGATCTGGAATGGCATCTGTGCGGCATAGCTGCCGCTTACATACTTTTTCAGATAAACCGCTCCCTGCAGCGGAAAGATTCCTATGGACGTTGTATCATTGATACGGTTCCACCTGACACTTGTATTGTCTGGCTTGAATGTGATCGGAAAATCCGGGTATTTCAGAACGAGCGAAAGAATTGCTTTCTGCGCGTTCTCCGAATCCCTGATCGTCAGTTTTTCTTTTTCATCCATTAGGCACCTCCAACTTCAAGATGCGGCAGGATGTCCTCATACCTGTCGATATGCGTTACTTTATACACCGCATCAAAATTGTCACGCATCCACTCATAAGCACCGCTTTCCGGTAGAGTTGCACCGGTGCAACTCCCTTTCACAAAGAAATCCTCTGCCGGCGCGAACGTTATGTAAGAACTCTTTTCCTCATCCGGGAGCGCCGCCCACGCTTTCGGCTCCAAATACGGCTTTTCCATATTGTCAAGATCAACAAAAAGCGTTGCCGCATCTGCGCTGTCCATACCGCTCTTGGAAACATTTGCGCCCTTGGTCTCAACAAGATTTACATTCTCCAAGAGTGTCGGATAATACTTCTCTTCCTCTGTTTCTTCATTGAATGAGCGGTTAAAGAGCGTGACTGTCTTGTTGTAAAACATTTCAAGCCCCATCAGCACACCCCCGCATAAAGCAACCCAGTTCCATCCAGATATTCGCATATCGTTTCATAACAGAGACGGTTCTGTGCTGTTTTGTCATTCAGCACCTTATCTACCAATGTTTCATTGCTTCCGAAGCTGACCGACTGCCCGCCGGAAGACATGGATTTCACATTTCCAGCCTTTGCATCATTCGCATGCGTGGTCTTATAATCAATCTTATAGAGCAAATCAGCCAGTGCGCATGTCGCTTTCTGAATACGGTCTTCGTGTTCTGTAATCGCTTCCTGTGTAATATTCCCATTTGTCAGGAAGTTCAGTTTGTCTGCGGCTCTGTCCTCCCACTTAGGAAAAAGGGATTCCTCTATAGAATCCCCATAGTATTTATCCCTGTAGAACTCATACGTGGTGTATCCCATTCAGAATCCCTCCTGTCTTACGCGCTCTGTGCTGCAAGGAACTCTGCGATGATCTCAGCCTTTACAGACTTCGTGATCGTATAGCCCTTGTATGCTGCAAGTCCTTTGATCTGCTCCACGGTCAGCTCATTTAACTCTGCCTCCGTGTAAGTGTGATCCTCTGCGGCATCAGGATCCACGGTGCCAACGATCACTCCGTCAAGCTTCTCTGCAAACAGCTCCATACCGGATACAACCGTATCCTTGCAGGTCAGGTTATCGTAATCAGATGTCTCATGGATTCCAATGTATCCGGTATCATCTGATGTAAAATTGAACGCCTCACCGAGATCTGCCCCATTTGTGGCAATGTAGTATAACACCACATTATCAGACACCGTTGAGTACACAGTACCCTCCGGCACAGATGCGTTCATAAACAGCGTACCGTATCCAAGGAAGTCCTTGACATAGTTCATTCCAAATGCCGTCTGGATGGTCACTTCCTGATCTCCAAGATAGTCATACACAGTCACCGGATTTACAAAGTGAACTGCTGCCACATCATCCGTATCGAACAGCTTTAACAGTGTTCCCATGTTCTTCGCGAGAACCTTCTTTAAGTTCTTTCCCTTGGTCTTACCAGTTCCTGTGGCCAGAAATGAAAAGAAATTCGCACGGATTCCGCGCTGCACATCCCGGAGCATTTCATCTGTTGTCATCGTGACCGCCTGGTTGTAGCCATAGGTTGTGATGTTCTCTGCCGTGGTTGCCTTTCTCCACTTCTTGAGTGTGATCTCTTTATAGTCCACAGCTACAATCTTGTACTTGGACAGAGGGATGGTCTCGCCCTCGGCTACAATGCCGTCCTGGAGCGTACCTTTCGCTTTGTATGTCTTTAATACGGTTCCTGCTTCCTTAGGGATCTTTCGCGTGATCCCTAATGCCTCAATCAGCTTTGCAACCGAGTAGCTGAACCGGTTTACAAAGTCGATCTCCCTGATCTTTGCTTCTGTCATGTCTGTATTCATGATCAAATTTTCTGCTGCCATAAATTATTCTCCCTTCTGCTGAAACAAGCCGATGTTCTCCCTGATCGCCTTCTGGCGCTCGGTCGGGTCTTTCATCTGCATGATCTGCTCTCTTGTTATGGTTCCACCAGACGAATTGTTCTGCTGTGTTGTGAATCTCGCCTTGTTCTGTTCAAGGTTCTGCTGCTTCTCATCAACAAATGCGCTCGCATCGTTCTTTTTCGCCTCTTCCAGAAGATCATTGAATCCGATCAGTTTCCCGTTCTTCACGGTTACACTCTGAGCGATCTCTGACATGATTGCTTTCTTCGCAGCCTCTGAGGTGAATTTGACGCTGTCAAATGCCTCTTTCAGAAGATCATTTTTCTCCCGCTCTTCAAGCTTTGCGTTGTAGTCCTTTTCTGCCTGTTCCGCTTTCAGCTTCCACTCATCGCGTTCCCGCGTGATGGTATCAAAGTCCTTTCCGTCAAACCCTTTCAGCGTCTCTTCTGCTGTCTCGGCGCGTTCCTTGTACCCGTCACGCTCTGTCTCAACCTTTGATACCTTCTTGTCAAGCTCCTGTTTGGAATACAGTTCCTCGCCCATGCTCTTCTTGATGGATTCCTTCTGCTCGTCTGTGAGGGCAATGCCGATTTTCTCTAATTCACTGATGACATTTACCATGTTCCGTTACCTCTTTCTTTCAAAGTTTTTACTCCGGTCAGCCCGGCGCGAATGAGCTGCTATTTACTCCATAGCTGGCAGTCGGCATTGAGGGAATCGAACCCCCGGCAACCCGTGTATAAGACGTGTCTTCTGCCACTGAATTAAATGCCAAAAAGAAAAAGCACGCCCAAAACAGGACGTGCCATACATGTCCTATAACTGTTTTAGGTTAGCGAACAGATCCATTTTTCTGCCCGGTTCATAGCTTATTTACTTTGTTAATACTATATTATCACGTAATTATAAAATATTTGTACCAATTTTCACTTGATTTTTATATCTGTTTTTTTAATGAATTTTGGTATGCAGTTGCTCTTCCTCTTGCAATCGCTGACTGCTGCCGTTTAAACCCTGCAACCTTTACACGCTCTGACTGTGTACGCAGATCATTCTTTCCGCAGAAATCGTTATACTGCTTATTCTGCATCCGAAGCTTATATGCCAGCTTGTCGTATTCCGGCTGTATGATATCTCTCACATCCGTCTCTGCGATCGCATCTAACTCTGCCTGTTTTACAAGCAGCTGTCGCTTTGTCTTTCTAATCTCACGCTCCATTGATCTCTGCTTCTGTGATAGCGAATATTGCTTCCGGCTCTCTTCCTGATCGATTCTCGGTTTTCCATCTGCATCCAGCCACGGATTCTCCCACTCTTTATCCCATGCTTCATGAGAATGTCTGCAATTGTACCCGTGAAGCCCGTTTGGGTTTTCTACGATCCCAACCCCGTCACGTATATCGTATCCTGTGCTATCGAGAAGATTCGGAAAGCCCTGTTCGCTCCCCCGTATCTTGTAAGCCTTTCCCTGCCACCAGTCATGGCTATACAGATCTTCCGGATGCTTCTCATTGTGTCTGGCTCCAAGATGCGCTGACACAAGCACATATTCGATCCCATGCTTTGCAATATAGTGATTTGTCACCTGCGCAGCCGTCTGATTCGCAGATGTCACCACACAGCAACGGACTGCCGCCTCCAGTGACCTTGTTGTTCCGCTTGGGTATCGTATCACAACACCGCGCCCCGCGTACTGGTCAAGGATCTCGCATATCGCCGCTGACGTAGACTGTACGCCGGATGCTATGCGCATATCAGCCTGATTCAGCAGGGAAACAAGGTCATTCTGTGATTGTAGCATCGTAGTCCGTGTGAGATTCGACAATTCTCCCTGCGTCTTTTTCCACTGTGCATCCATGATCGATATCACGGCCGGATTTTCCAGCGGATTTTCCAGAATGATCCCCATTCTGGAAAAATCAGCAGCATCACCCTCCCACGATGTGAGCACAGCATCTTGCAGAAGCTTCCGCAGCTCCGCCGTGCTTTTCCCTGTGATTTGCGAGAGCTTTTTCAGGATCTCTGCACGGTGCATCCCCATCTGTTCCAGCTTCCACAGCTCATAGTCTGCCATTCCGGACATTTCGCCGGCTTTCAGCAGGCGCATTGCAATGTCGTGTATGATATAATTTTCAAGATCTCTGTAATAATCCAGCAGAATATCTGCGTTCTGCTCCAGATAATCAGGTGTCAGCATCTATCCTCTACCTACCTCTCTTTTGACCAGATCAATCCATTGCTGACCGTGCTCCTGTTTCGCGCGTTCAAACCAGTGGTCTCCAGTTCCAGGCTCGTGGTAGTGGAGTGTCTGCCCGGTCGGGTGCTTTTTTTCATATTTCCCAGCGTAACTTCTGCCATCCTCCGTCAGATACAGTTCCCCTGCATACTGGTAGTGTGCATATGGTGTTTTCCATTCAATGACACCAGGCTCAACTATGTGTCCGCTGCTCCGTAGCTGACCTCCAAGAAACGGAACATACTCCGTACAGTCTCCAAGCACACGCTCATCCAATCTGTTCTGCGCACGTTCGATTGCGCTGTCTATCCGTTTCGTATCAAGCTGTATGTGCATACATCCGACCGTGCTGACAATCCTCATGCGTCATCACTCCTCACCAAACAATCCTTCAGACTGCTTCCGCGCCTCCTCCGCATCAAGCTCTGCCTGCATCGCACGGGCATCCTCTTCTGACATGTTCTCAAACTTCACAAAGTACATCCACGCAGGAACCTTTCCGGCCTGTACATAACCCCACCATGTTTTCTTGTCCTCCTCATAGGAATATGTCAGATCGCCGAAGCCATAGCTCACTTCATACTCACCGACCGGAGACAGATCATACAAATCTGCGTACTTATCAGCCGCATAAATCAGATCATCCATCGCCATCTGCAGCTTGTCCCGCACATCCTTGATAAACTGGATCGTTCGCTGCTGTGA
Organism: Lachnospiraceae bacterium; assembly: GCA_022773965.1. Classification (GTDB taxonomy): domain Bacteria; phylum Bacillota; class Clostridia; order Lachnospirales; family Lachnospiraceae; genus W0P33-017. Next base: position 25,334 of record JALFNQ010000042.1, on the reverse strand, counting down.
TGCCTCTACTCCGGTTGCCGTCTGGATTCCGGTCATGGAATCAAACGAAAAGTATCCGTTTGAATATCCGCACTTGTATGCAAGGATGGATAGTATATTATCAATACCTTTAACCCTTACATCTGTGTTCAGATTCGGGTTGATCTCCTGATAGAAGTTATCTGCTGATTCAGACATGACATTTTTTACATATCTCGCTTTTTTCAGATACCTGCGGATCACGTTCCCATCAGAGTCCTTGACGGATCCCTGGAACATCAGACGATCATCCACCAGTACAGTGCGCTCACTGTCAAAGATTTCTCCTGCGTTTCGGCTATATGCGACATCGAGATCCTTTAATTCCTCAAGCGCCTCTGCAAATACACTCATGCCAAGCGGCGACCTTGGATCAATGTTATTCGCCATCGGCATCTTAAATACGGCGAACATCGGGCGATCAATATTCTCGATGGCAACATCTGGCAGAAGCTCCGCCCACGGTGTCTCGGCGATATTAACTGGATTTCCGATCGATGTGGAACTGTTCGAAAGAAAGCACCGATTGCTTACCATGTACACATCATTCTCAAACCGGTGGTACTCCATGCGTGTATAGTGCTTCTCTGACTTTACATGAAAGTCAAAGAATATAGCGCCACGGATATTCCCGTTCCCGTCTACCTCAGTCGGATAGAATCTCTGCGGTTCAAAGCAGTCCACTCCGTTTTCATTCGGTTTCAGTGCAACAGTTCCATTTACGCAGCCACGCTCCACCCACTCGCGGATATTATCGAACATGTTATCAACCACTTTCTGAAGGTACTTTGCACGCGCAGATCCGTCCAGCTGAATGGACAGATCCAAGCATGCCAGTCTTGCAGTCTCTGATGACACGGACTTTGCAAAGTTAATAGTCTTTACGTGATTTTCATTATCCACCCACGGCGGGTTCCCGGCATAGATCCAGTTCCATGTCTGGATCGCCCGCTCCATCTTATCTGACATTAAAATGTCAACATCAAATACTCTTTTTGCATCTGACTTAAAAAACATCCTTCTCCACCATCCTTTTATCGTTGAAATAATCCCCATCAGATCAGCCCCCTGTTATATCTGCGTGCCACTGTGTATATGAAATACCGGATCAGATCCATGTGGTGATCGTACTCTTTGATCACACGATCCTCTCCAACCGCCTTTTCATCCCATGCATACGCCCCAAATTCTTTGATTGTCTCCTCACAGCTCTCATGAATCTGAAGCATGCCAAGATTCAGATACTTTGTAACCTCCTGGATCCCATTCAGTACGTCATTGTTTCCATCCGTACAGGTGAATTCCCCGTACTTCCGGATCGTTGCCTTCATAGCTGCCGCCGATGGGTCGATCACGATGGATGTGATTGGAAAACCGTCTGCGACATCCTGTATCATCTTGTAGTACGCTTCATTGTCGAGCGTTACCCCTTTCTCCCGTCCGGAATAATGACCCTCGCGCAGCATACACACCTTTCCGCTGTTCTGTAGCTCCATCAGGCCTACTGCAAACGGATTCATGGTTCCGTAATCTATCGACAGGTAATAGGACGATTGAGAGCTGTAAGCATATGTTCCACGGAGCAGGTTCTTTTCCTTGTCAAACATTCCATACACGAGCCCTTCCGCGATTACCCACAGACCAAGAATAAACCGTTCATAGAATACACCGCTGTACATGGATCGGTATCTTTCCTTTATCTTTTCTGACAAAGACAAATTATCGTCCATCGTGAAATGCAGATAAATGAGATGCTTTTCATCTGCTTTATCTATCCAGTTCATTTTGAACCAGTGGCTTGGTGAATCCGGGTTGCAGTTGAACCAGAACTTTGAACCATCCACAGAGCATCGGCCAGTTGCCTGGTTCACAAACGATTCCGGCATCAGCGCAACCTCATCAAAGAACATTCCGGCCAGTGTGATACCTTGAATCAGATCCTGCGATCGCTCGTCCTTTCCACCGAAGATATAAAAGAAGTTGACCGTATCTCCCTTGCTGATCTCAACCATATTATCTGCCCTATGGTCTGTTACGGTGTATCCTCTACTTCTGAGCATCAGTTTCAACCAGAACAGAACGTTTCTCCGAAATGACCCAATCGTCTTTCCGGCCATTCCGAAGTTTTGCATATTGAAGGTTGTCATAGCCCACAATACATAGCTGAGAGACATGCACAGCGTCTTTCCGGATCTGATTGCTCCATCTGCGATGATACCATCCATATCCTTGACAGGAGAATCCTGGCACCACCATGTGAGCACTTTCTTCTGTTTCACTGAAAACGGCTTAAACTCGAATCCATGCTGCTTATACTTCCGCAGCATGCCAGTCGCGTTCTTCATGACATTTTCTTTTACTTTTTTCAGTCTCCTGTCAAAGTCACTCCAGTCAATCATCCTTCCAAACTTCCTTTGCAGATTCATTCAGTGCATCCATAAAATTATCCTGCTCGTTTTGCTCTTCTGCGCGATCCTTTGTCTGCATCTCCAGCTTCATCAGTTCCAGCTCCAGCTTTCTCTTGTCAAATTCCTTCCGGTGTCTGTCATCCGGATTCATTTCAAAGAACTTCTCCAGCCAGTCAAACGCTTTCTGTTTATCAGCTAACTTGATCGATACGCCGTCTCTACCCTGCTTGACTTCCTGAATGATCTGTGTGTCTACCATTTCCGAGTCTGACAGCTTCACGACGTTTACTTCTTTTGTGATGTATTCTCCTGTCTCCGGATCTTTGATTGGTCCAAACGGACCCATGACGCGCACATCTTCTCTGTTAAACGACAAATAGTTTCCGATGTCCGAAAACGCGATCCGCATCTGCAGTTCAACAATATCCTCAGTGCCTGCCACGATCTGCTGGCGTTTGATCTCTTTCAATCGCTCGATCTCATTTTTTATCCGAGTATTTCCGAGTAATGCCGGGCCATTCGTAAGAGCTGTACTATACTTGCAACCGTATGCATTGATATAGCTTTGCGTTGCATTGAACGTCCTGCTGTAGTAGATACAGAACATCTGCTGTTCTGCTGTCAATCCTCCATTTTTCAGTGTTGCCCGCGTTCCATCATCCGCAGCTGCTTCCTCATGCACCGGTCCCTCAGTCTGTCGATGCACCTCTTTTCCATCTGGTGCACCCTTTTTTCGTTTTTGGGTGCACCCTTTTTTCGTTTTGGGTGCACCCTCTTCCCTACTCCATCCGTACCGTTTCCTCCAGCTCTTTACCGTGTTGATAGTGGTTCCATACTTCTTTGCAATATCTTTATATTTCATGCCGGACTTGTAATCCTGTGCAGCATTTTCATAGTTCTCCACTATCCCACTCCTTTCCTGTCATAATACATGCACTTGTTTCCATGCAATAATTATAAAACAGAATCCGTTCCTATTTGTGCCAATTTACAATACAAAAAAGAGAGGTTCGATCCTCTCTTTCATCTATTTCAAATACTGCTTCTATTTTTCATTTCCGTGCTGTTCATTTTCTGCTCGATAATATCCTGCGCGATCCTGCGTTTACGATAAAACCCACTCCTGCTTATCGGAAGTACGCCGTATCTTGCTTCCAGCGCATCGTATGAAGTTCCATGCGCAATTGACTCTGCCAGATGTTCTGCGATGAAGCTGTCTACCAGAACGCACGCCTCGTAAACTTCTTTCTCTTCAAACCTTCCTGTCAACGTCCTTCCTCCTATTGTATCACTTGAATCCTGCTGCCTTGTTCATCGTCCTCTCTGCATCCGCTTCGCTGCTTTCTGTATATATTCCCACTCTGCCCGCTCAGCATCTTTCACCTTTTTCAGGTCATCTGCTTTCTGCCTGCGCTGCACACACCATTCTGCGTATTTTGTACAGCATCCATGGCAACCGACCAATCTTTCCGCGCAATTCCGGCACGGACATGTTTTATCTATCTTCAATCAGTTACCTCCGCTTCCAGATCCTTTGCGTCCTTCATCTTATCTTTCTTTGGTTTTCTTCCACGCTTCCTCTCCACTTTTTTGTATTTGTCGCATGCCTCCGGATCACAGCCGCGCGAATGTTTTTCCATGTTGATGTAATCACATGCGATCTGCGCTCCCATTTTCACTGCATAAAAGCATGTTTTCTTTACCTTGCTGCACTGATAGGTGACTGGCTCTGTCGGATCCTGTGCTTCTTTCTCCTGCTGCCTTTCCGGATCACTATCTTGTTCTTCCTTCATATTCGTCTGATCCTCCTGCGCCAGGCTCCGGCTTCCATCATTCTGCTCAATTTGAGCAATCACGGCCAGTGTTACCTCTTCCATGCAGCTGTCGCACAAATCTGTCCCGTCAAATAATGCTCCGTATTTCGTCTTTTCGCCGTTTTCATCGGTTGCTCCGATTCTGTGCACTGTTCCCGTTATCAGATTGTTGCATCGGTTACATCTGTATATTATTTCTCTCATCATCATCGCTCCAATCCATTTTTTGTCCGCACTGTTCGCAATAATTCTGGCTATGTCCAAATACTGATCCGTCAGAATACTTAACTTTCATGATACTTCCACAATTGCTACATTTGAAAATCGTTGTTTCTTCGCAGCTTTGTTCTAGTGGTTTCTTCTCTTTCTGTTTCTCTACAGCCACCCGGCATTCCTCCGGCGTGCCGATTGTCTGGTACTGCCTTACTTCTTCGCAAAAATTTTCAGCAAAATCTCTAAGATGCCTTAATACATCCCACTTAAACATATTTTTCTCTGATTCCATTAGGTTTTCAGCAGTTTTTACTGTTTCTTCAAATGTCCAACCATTCATTTTGATTGCTTCCTGATCTGTCATTCTCCCACCTCCAACAGTTCCGGATTGTCAATTGCGTTTCCTATACGCACATATTCTGACGGATTAAACTCTCCAAGGCTTATAGATTCAGGAGAAAAGATAGAAACAGCTTCCCACGTTAAAGAATCTTCACTGAATTGGATTTCGTACCGCTCGTCATCGCACTGGAATATGTCATGTTCCCACTCGTCATTTCGTCCGGTGCACTGGCAGATGCTGGATGGATCTACTCTGCACCAATCCTTAGACACTAAATGTCCGTTTTCTCCACCTCTTGTAAACAAGTTGTTTCTAGTTATCGGAATGATAATTGCTTTTGAATTGTCACAAAAATCGTTATTCCAGATTAGATTTCCTCCAACCCACTCTCCGTTATCCATCCGCTTTGCACGGTATAAATATCTATCGTTCATCTACAATTGCCCTCACAAATCTCATGTATCCGTAAAGCATAATATTCTTTCCCAGACTCTGCTCCCCATTCTTCACGTCCTATCTTTATGTCAAGGCTGACATTCGCTAAAAAGTAGGGTGCGTTTCCGGAATATCCGTTACGGAACATTACATTTACTTTGTTTACTGTTGGCAGTCCATAAGCGTCCAAAAGCCCGATTGTTCGAAATCTCTTTGTGTAATATGGTTTTATTTCCCGGTATTCTTCCAGCTTTACTCTGTCCAATATCATTCGGAACCATTTCCCTTTTGTTGGTAATATCAGCATTGCTATCCCTCCACTTCTGACTGTAACCACTCCATGATCTGCTCTTTTGTCCATCCAATCTTCGCTATTTCAATGATCTGTGCCATAGCTTCCATGCTTTCGCAGCACATGTCAAAGTTAGTTCTTTTTCGCTCATATCCCCCACATCCCTCTGCCGCAGGACAATCCTGCCCTTCATTGAACACACAATCATTATGTCTTTCTTTGTTATACGCTTCGCACTCTCCACAATCCTTGTAGCATTCTTCATGTTTCTCTGCTTCCTGCTTGACGATTTCGATTGCATCATCTACTACACAAATTCTGCAAAGTTCTTTTGTGTCGCATTTTTCTTTTTTACACGTTTTCTTTATTCTTATTTCTTCCAACTTCTCAATAATCTTTTTAAATGCTTCCCGCATATTCCTCCTTCCCGGCGGCTTATTCAGCCGCCTTTGCCCGATGCCTCTCAAGAGTGTGTGAACTATGTTTCCCGGAGGCTCGTTTCTGTGTGCCGGTTTCTTTTGCCGTCTCCAGCAGGTGTTTCAACCTACAGTGTTTTTTCTACTACGTTCGGATGGATGTCTGCCAGCCTCAGTGTGTCCTTATACAGTCCCATCGCCATCAGATCTGCTACACGCCCCAATCGTTCATAGTCCTCTTGCGTGATGTAGCGGTTGAACTGATCGATCACTGCATCTATTCCCGCAATGTCCTTGCGCAGCTTCTTTAGTATTTCCTGCACCTGAGCGTTATCCGGTACGTCTACTACTGTGATCTTCATCGGATGGGCTTTATGTACCGGTACTGTCTGTTGCACCGGTGCAACTGCTGCCTTTTGCTCCTTCGGCTTGTCCTGCTGCCTCTCCTTTGCTCGGAAATAAAAATCTACCAGTCTGTCGTATACTTCCCATGCCTGATCGGTATTTAATGACTTGGCGTGCAGGAGTGCTCCGCGCTCTGTCCAGAGGTTCGCGCATTTCGCACCCTTCAAGAGAGTTTGAAATTCACACTCTCCTTTCTCTCCGTCAAGGATGGGTGCAAATTGCACCCTGTCTTTCCAATCCTTTAATTCTTTCCCTTCCAGCTTTATATAATGCTTTCCTTCCGTGTATCTGTTCCTGTTTCTCTTGAAGTTTTCTCTAATCCTCCATTGATCTGTGCCATATGCGTCTGCAAGCTGCTGTGTCGTCAGCACTCTAATTCCCCGCACCTCGATTACCTGAATTCCATTGATTACCTCACTCATTATTTATCCTCCTTAAATGATTTTATTTTAGTATCATATTGCAACTATAATGCAACTAGTTTTGTTTGTCAATCTGTTTTAATATCATAGTGATACTATTTAGCAACTATCTAAAGGAGAATTATTATGCCCAAAATCGCTCTACAGGTGCGTTTAGATGAAAATACACACCAAAAACTTAAAAAAATCTCTGAGAATGAGCTTCGGTCTCTTAATGCGCAATTAGAATATTTTGTTATACAGGGGATCAAATCGTACGAGTCGTCCCATGGTGATATTACTCTTTCCGATCCAGAATAACCGGAAAACTTCTTCTCGCCTTTATTCCCATCCATATCAACTCGCATAGATGCGCGTTTATTGATACGCCCAGTTCCTCGGCTTCCTGCTTAACCTCCTCGTAGATGTTATCCGGAAGCCTTATTTGTGTTTGAACTACATTTCCCTTTTTCTTCATGAAAATCCCCTCCCATTTAGGATTTGTGCGGTTTTCATCCTGCTGCCATGTGCCTATTCCTGCGTGCGCAGTATATTCATCACATTCTCAATCGTTTTGTCATAAAACATTTCAAACATTTCCTGTAGCACACACATATTACCTTCCAAATCCTCCGCTGCCATCTCGTCCCAGTCTCCCACTCCTCCAAGCTCATCAATAGTTGCTAAGAATGTTTCGTGCACTACTTCCTGTGTATCTGCATACTCGCATCCTCTGTCCAGTATTTCTTCGATCTCTTCTAATGTCTTTTCCCCTATCTGTGCCATTTTTCCTCCTATAATCCTGCTGCCACGCGGCGGATATCCTGCGTCAGCTCCTCGCTTCTTCCTCCGCTCATATTGTCGATCGCGTCTGCTGCCTGGTTGAGCTTTCTTTTGATCTCCAGCAGCTTCATCTCGGCCGCGTATTTGGTTGCATACTTTTTCACATACAGATCATTGATGCTTTGTGGCACATTGTTAAAAATTTTTGCATATTCCCTCGCGATCCGCTGTGCAATCTCTGCCTTTACTCCTGCAAATTCAAGCACTGCTGCCATCTGGCTTTCATCCAGCATATCCATATCCTGATCTGCCATCTGCTCCAGCTTGTAGTTGAACATCTCCAGCACAAGCGGCTGATCGTCCTGCTCATCCACTCCTCGCAACACTGCATGCTCAAACAGCTTCTGTACCTCTGTGCGCGTCCAGAATGTTTTGCACCCTAGCTCTGATGCGATAAAGTCATGTGGCGGATTCGCCGGATTGTTTGTGTAAATGGTCACTGCATCCTCATTGACACTCCGATCCGTGAAGCTCGGCCACATAAACGCAAACTCCGGTGCTCCCATGATCCACTCCCGATCCTTTGCTACAAACTTCTCATCATTTGCGCTGTATGCCAGTCCTTCCCTGTCCATATTCACAGGACAGACCATACATCCGATGTAATTTAATGTTTCCTCCGACTCATCCAGTGATTCATTGTTCTTGTCCACCTTGATAATGTCATAGATATCGTTCCAGATGATGACGGCATGTTTTGTCTCTGATGCTGCTGCCGCCCTTGCGATTTCGATGATCTGCTGTATTGCCTCATCATCCTTCATCTCACTGTTGATTGCCGCACTCATGTATCCATGCAGTACAGTTGCTCCGAACTGCACATCTACCTGTAGTACGGCATCCCCGTATTTCTTGTACGGAAATATGCTCTTTATCTTGTCCAGATACTTGAAATACTCTTCCTCGCGCATACTGACCAGGCGCTCCTTATGTACACTTGCTACCGTCCCGTCCAATTCGATCAGCGCTGTTGCTATCCATGTGATATTGTGCTCCTCCGTCCGCATACGCTTCTGAAGCTCCATAATGTCTCTCTTTGCCATGACTTCCTCCTTTACTTGTGATATACAAGCTCCTCTTCATTCCAGTCGCTGTACATGCTCCGCAGATAATCCCGCATCATTCCCCGCATTTCTGCCCGGTGTCCGCTCTCGTCCATCATCATGTGGTGATATTTGCATCCCAGTGCTGCGTTCTTTGCTATTCCAAGCCCTCCCTGTGAGCGCGGTATGTAGTGCATGATCTCCATGATCGATGTGTTATAGTAATCTGCACCGCCCATCCGGTATCCCTTTCGGCAGAAGATACACCCATAGTCACGTTCTTTGATGAGCGTGCGCTCCTTTGCTTTGAAGTCGCACGCCCTTGACCGCTTACTCACAGCCTCCTGCCTGTCTGATGCACTCATCCAGTTGCCTTACGTCTGCCATTGCTTCCTCCCATTTTTTCTGTCTGACATTTTCCATCAGGATCTGCGCACGCTTTAAGATGATCTCCTGCACCGGAGAGAGTGCCTCCTGATCCTGTGTTTTCCCTTCCTCCTGATCCGGCCCGCAAGGAGGATTTATCGCGTTTTCCGGCATCGCTTCCCTGTAATCTGTTTCCAGATCCTGCTGCCCTGGCAGATCTTCCTCAGTCTGCTCCTGTTCAGGCTCCAGTTCTTCCTGTTCTGGCTCCACCGGTTCCGGAAGCGGAATGCTCGGCTCGACTGCGTGAAGTGTCTCCTGCTCCGGTTCTTCCACGTACTCCGTAAACTGTGCCTCGCTCATTTCCGCCGTATACGTTGCGAACTGAATCTCCCACTTTCCTCGTGTGTCTGTCTTTTCGATCAGTTCCCCGATATGATCATTTGCGATCACCCTGACCTGCTGCCCCGGCTTATACGCGCTCTTCCACTCTGTTTTTTTCGGTGCTTTCTTAACCTTGCTTGCTTTCTTCGGCGCAGTCTGTTGCACCGGTGCAACTCCTGCCTTTTGCTCTTTTTCCCTGACCGGATACGGCATGCAGAACAGCTCCGACCATCGTTTCTCCGGCTCCACGTCAAAATCCATGAGCTCCATCCATGCCTGCCCGATCTCTCCCCATCCAGCCGTGTCTGCTTCCCCGGTTCGCACATTGACGATCCGCGCATCCGCTTCGCCGGACAGCATCAGCATGTATCTTCCTTCTCCCGGAATCCGGATGCTGTAGGTACATTCACCATCCGGTGCCATGCGCTCCTTAATATCCTCAATCGTCCATGACTCATCCAGCAGGCACTTGTCGATCTCCACAAACAGCTCCGGCTCATTGCACGCCAGCTGCCTGATTACCTTTCCCGTGCGGCTCTGCTCCTGTGTCTCCGGTTCCTTCTGCTCCAGCATCAGCTCTATATCCGTGACCTTTCCCTCTGCATCCACTTCGTCCTTGATGCTCTGGATCTCCGCCTTGGAATAATTCGGACTCAGTCCCTCATTGACTGTATCCGGGAGAGACAGCATCAGCGTCAGCTTTGCATATCCGTATCCCTGAAAGGACGGCATCAGGTGGTCTGAATATCCGCCCTCTGCAAACTTGTCGTTGATATGGATGAACCTGCTCACCTGCGTCTTGTCGATACCATATTCTGCCTTTGCAAAATCTGTCACTGTCGCATAACCTGACTCTGCCAGGATATCGGTGTCTCTCGCCACTTTAAGCAGATATCCGATCCGCACGAAGCTCTCCGCGGTCTTTGTCAGTTCTGCATCCAGCTCTGCCTTATACTCCTGATATGATTTCTGATACATGATTTCTTCCATCGTTCTTTCCTTCCTCCGTTTTCTCCGGTTTCTTTCCCGCTCCCCTCTTCAATGCGAGCACCAGTGCATCCTCTCCGACATCGCTGTTCTTTTCCTGCTTCTCCCATTTCTTCCTGCACTTTTCTACTGCTGCCTCATAGTCATACTCAATCTGCTCTGCCAACCTGTCCGCCATGTTTTGAAATTTCTGTCTATAATATACCTTCCACTGGATATCATCCTCGCCTTTGATCTTGTCCATCATCTTTATGTAGTCATGCAGCATACAGATGAGTAGCACGATATCCCCGTATGAACAGCTGACAACGTAATCACACATGAGTCTCAGGTTTATTGCTTTTTCTATCATCACCTGCTTTTCTTCCTCTTTTGTCAGTCTCTTTTCCTCCTCATCAAGAAAGAAGAATATAAATCCTATGCCCACTTATATTGCCTCCATCAAATCTTCCATGAGTCCGTTCAGAACCCTCGTATTGTTCTTTTCCCGCAGCTCATCGATGTTCTCCTGCCGTTTTACCTTCGATACTGCTGCCCGCTCGTGATCCTCCCTGCTCATACGCTTTCTGATCTCTTTCTGCCACTCCCTGAGGAACGGCTTGACCGTCTCAATCTCCGGCTCCTCGTCATACATCCCCCTGTGCTGTCTGATCGTCCCTCCCGGCTCTACCTCGATCGTGTAAAACGGTATCTCTGGTTCCCCGGTCTTCCGCAGAAAGCAGATGTATGTCTCATGCTGCTTGATTCTGTCAAAATACCGGTCTGTCGCACCTGCGCAGTGATGCAGGTAGTTTCCCTCTGCTACAATGTCCACGATCCGCTCCGGAACCATGATGAAAAACTGCTCCCCCGAATATTCAAACTTATCTTTGATCTCCGAAAGCACACGTTCTGCTTCACCGAATTTTTTCGAGTATTCATCCGCCTTTAACTGTGCATTCATGCGCTCAAGCTCCGCTACAGCCTCATCATGGCGCCGCTTCAGCTCCCTCGGACGATAAACCATCTCGTCTGTCACATTCTTATGCAGTTTTTCGCACATCTCCATATAATCCCCATACTGGGCTAATACTGCTTTCGGTGACATCCCTTTGTAGGACTCTCTCCGCTGTCGCTCGACATAATTCATGGTCTGCTCTACAGACATGTGCTCTTTTGCATCTTCCATATCCTCAACCTCAATCCCGTTTGCTGTCAGCCATTCCAGTGCCCTTTCTGAGATCTTCTGTCCGCTTTCCTCACTCCATCTCATCCATTCAAGCATCGCAGTGCCTCCATTCTTATCCCTGATCCGGTTGATCTTCTGCCTGTCTGCGATCCCAAATACTTCTTCGATGCTGCTGCCACTTAAATTCAATTCCCCATAATAGGCTCCGGTACTGTACCATGTGTGCTCACTCTCCTCTGTAAGCAGCCTGTAAAACCTTCCCCGAAACAGTAGCTCCGCCACCCGTACCATCTTTTTCGTCCCAGATGCCATTAGCCCGTTATAGTCTGCCTTCTGTCCTGCTGCCGACATCTGCACAAACAGCCTTCCCCAGTTCTCATATGCCGTGTCCCTGAGCGCTTCCACAATACCTCCGTCATACAGATATCCTGTATGCTCTCTTTTGTTCGCCCGGTTTGACTTATTGTCAAAATCACCTGTTCCTGTGCTCCCCTCGCTTACCCATTCTGAATCTGTGTACTGTTCATAATAGATTCCTTTTTTTTTCTTCTGCGGATGCTTGAACAGAATGATCCGTACATCTTCTTTTAACCCGATCTCCTTTCTGCTTCCTGGCTCGCAGTCGATCACTGCCGTAAAGTATCTTGCCACTGATACCTCATCATCCATCGGCTGGATCATGCAGAAATGCGTTTTGATGTTGATATGCTTCTTTCTGGCCAGATACCGGATCTTTTTTTTACATTCCGGGCACTCCATCTGGTCATTGTTCCGCACCTTCTCCGGCAATTTATCAAAGACCGCTCCACAGGATGTGCAGGAATACTTCTTTTGTCCCGTCAGTTTCATGCAGAAATCCTCTCCGCCTGTCTCGCACCTGTCAATCCATTCCTTGATCCCTTCCGGTATCGCCGGTACCCTTGCCATCAGTGCATTCACCCTGTCGATCCTACGCTCTTCTGCTCGTCCTCTTTTATATCTTCCATAATTCCGTTCTGCATCCGTGATCCTCATCATTTTCCTGTTTTTCTGATACTGAAATTCCTGTCGTATCAGTGTGCGCAGTGTTTCCTCATCTTCCTTTGACATCCGGAACCGCTCTTTTTCCATCTGTTTGTATGTGTCCCCGTGCTCCCAGTAATCATTCATCCCGAGCGTTGTTTTCAGGTTCTGTGTACTCCACTCTCCGTCCATGTTGGTCTCATATTCGTATGTTTCTGTATTGATGCAGTGCCGCGCCCATAGCTTCCTTTCCCGGAAAATGTTCAGCACCGCAATGTCCTCTATCACCTGCAGCCTGATCCACCAGCCCTTTTTATGGCACACCGGCGGTTTTACGCTGTCTATCTTTTTCCGTTTCATCCTTCTTCCACCACCTTCCGGTCTTTCCCTATATGCAGACGCTTTCCTGCAAGTTCTGATGAAACCCTGATCAGCTTGCACTGCACGATCTGCCCATTCTTCTCCTGGAGAAATCCGGCGACGCTTCCCTCTGCTCCTGTTACCACCGGATCCGCTCCTCTGGCAATCGCAATATAATCTTTTCCTTCTGCGTTTGCTTCATCCTTTTGCACACTCACACCCCCACAGCTCGACTCCCATTCGCTCCTGTCCGGATGGTTGATGATATATCGCATGGCTTCCGCCGCAAAATCCATCGGCGCCAGTTCCTGAAGCAGTGTAATCGTTGTGCATGCAATCCGCCCCCCGGCATCTTCATTGATATCGCCTGCTGCCTCCACCTTGAAAAAGCGGTTTTTCCCATTCATCGGATAGTATGCCAGGCATCCGGTCGGATTCTCACAGCAGTGGAAACCGTTTCTCCCGGTCTTACTTTCGTCCACGGTTTTTGTCTCATTCAACTGAAACTTACAGTTTTCCTCTTTTCCGTCACCCATTACCGAGCACAGGTCCTCTGTAAATCCCTTATACGCGATCACTTCGTTCCCTCCACTCCGTAATATTTTCTCGCAAGCTCTTTCACCTGCCTCCTGTTCGGCATCCCGAGATAGACCGGCCCGCGCATCGGCTCCTCTTTCCCGTTATGCGTAACCTTTGTTGCCTTAACGACCTCATCACTCACCTGCACCTTATTCTCAAACGCAAAACGCAGCATGGTTGCCAGGCAGTCGCACAGGCGCTTTCCTTTCCTGCGCACGGCACGTGCCATGCCCTCATGATCGATGCACTCCTTTACGATCTCCTCTTTCCAGTCGACCAGCACGCCATCCAGTTTCAGTTGCTCCGCTTCGACCTTCAGCTTTCCGATCGCCGCCATAGACGCATTTGCCAGCTCGTCCACAACGCCGTCCATGTAGTCCTCTGCTTCCTCCTTGTCGATCCCGTTCTCCTGTGCCAGCAGGATCAGTGCTTCCTCATCACCCTCTGCTTTCTGTGCAGCTGCTGCCCTGTTCAGCTCCTCCACGGAGTCAAATTCTCCAAATTTTTCAAACATTGCTTTTCTCCTTTCCAAAATGCCGCTCCCATTCGGGATTTATGCGGCTTCCCGCGATTTTTACCCCTCATTTTTACCACCTCACCCCCAAATGCCCCTCGCATTTAGTATTTATGGGCTTTTCCCGTGTTTTTCTGCCCTCTTTTTCACCTCTGATTCCATCCAGATTTTATACTGATGGTTCTCCCCGACCACGAACGATACCTTCCGTCCATCAATCAGCCCGGACACCGCCTCCCATTCAGTAAAATTGGCGATTTCCTCGTTTTTTGCGTTACGCCATCCGTTCTGTTTCCACTCATCCAGCCACCCTTTTTCGACTGCCGATGCGATATATGTGTTATCCACATGGAAAACCGCGTCGCATTCCGTCTTTATGCGGTTTAGCGCGTATTTCATACCGAGTAATACTGCCTGATTCCGTGTCGCATCCGTTACCCTCCCGAACTGCGTAACCGTTGCCTGCCCTTTCGCCGTCTGGCACTCAATCACCACGCCCACAACACCATTCTGTCTCCTGAATGCCGTTATGGATGATGCTATGTAGATATCTACCTTCATGATCCTCCCTCCTCATCCGGCCACGACCGCCACTTTGGCTTCACCGGCTCCGCAGTCCCGTCCAGTGTCCCCAGCCTGCACTCTGTATATTTCAGGTATGTCATCCCGTTAAACGGATTGATCCCGTAATAGACCGACTCCGGATCCACGTAGTACCCTTCCTTTGGCTTTATGCCATCCTTGATCATCCTCCGCATCGTCCGCCAGTGGCTCTTCTTTTTCACCGGCTGCGGCCGGATCAGATTTTTCGATGACGAATACTTCACCAGTTTCTTCCGTTCCGCTGTGCTAAATACTGACAGCTGCTTTTCCTGCTCCTCATTCGGCTGCTTGGTGATGTACTTGGCGAGCTTCTTGTATCCTCCTGCGCTGTAGAGGTTACTGTAATTGATCCGTCCACCCGTGATCTTTGACCAGATACCCTGCGCGATCAGATCCGTGTCCGCACCCGCGATCCGGTTCATGATCATGTGCGCATGGATCCCGCCCCGCTCTCCGATCTCTATCCGTCTGATCCACTTGAACGGCTGTCCCCGCTTCTTATACTCCTTCCGCATCTGGTCAATAAACCTCTTCACATCCGCTTCCACTTCCTCAAGAGTCTTTCTCGTTCCTTTCGGATATTTCAGTGTCACCCACAGATCACCTTCAGAAAAGTTCCCTTTGATCGTCCTCCTGACCGTGTTCTCCTTGTTCCACTGGTTCTGTCTCTTCACCTGCTCCGGTGTTGCCTTTTTTCTCTTTGCCCGCTTCTCACCCTTCGCTCCATACTTTCCTTGGAACTTAAACTCATGCTCTATGGAGTCTCTGTATGTATATGTGTGCTCTTCTAACATGCCCGTACCTAACTTTAATACTGTAAAGATTGTTGTAAAAAGGGCTCTCAAACCCTTGATTTTCTTGACTTTTTCAGGTAAAGCATGTATAATAAAAATGTAAATTTTTTAGACAGCTTTACCTTTTAGGACATGTGTTCCAGCACATGCCCTATTTTTTTACCCTCATACGACCAGCTCCTTGTGTCCGGGTGCCTTTGGTCCATGATACGGCTGAATTTCGCGCGTCTGGTTGTGTCTGATACACCAGAGATAACACGCATCTACCTTGTCCTTATCAAACAGCCCCCACTCCGGTGTATCCGAATCATCCGGTGCATGGTTCATGAACAGCTCGTACATATCTTCTCGCGGAAGCTCCATGAATACAGCCATGGTACTTGCAGAATCATAGGCATATTTTGCCCGTGCATACTTCTTTTCCGCATAAAGCCTGTTGAAATCGTCCGCCAGCCGGAAGATCTTCTCCCGGATCTGCTCCGCCGTCAGCATTCCTCATCCTCCGGCACAAAGTTCCCGACCGTTCCTCCGCTGATCTCCAGCCGATATCCTTCTTCCATCATGTTTAATGCATCTTCTACTGTTACGTTCATGTCATTCTCCTTTCATTTGATTGTTATATGATCCATGTTTTTTAGTACAAACTCCGAAAACAGCTTTGCATAAAGCTCATAGTCCTTCTTGGTCTCTTCGTACCGGTTTTCCAGCGCTTTGCATCTTTCTGGGTTCTCATAGTCCGTATCCGTAAGGGCAAAATATTCCCACTTTGCAGCTTCATGCGCCTGCTTTTTCTCCCTTAACATGGCTGCATATCTTACAAACAGGTACTTTGTATCATCCATCTGCTGTCCCTCCAGACATTTCCCACAGCGCACGGCAGGAGGCGGCGGTATGTATCTTTAAGAGGATAATTGAGCGACATGATTTTTCACCAAATGACTAAGTATTCATCTGTTTCGCCGCCCCCTGCCGTGCGCTGTGTATTTACTTATTTTGTACAGAAATAATGGTCTCCCACCTTTTTCCACGGTGTCCCATACTTCCCGTATCCACCGGCTGTGAAGTAATACAGCCCCGGCCAGCTCCGCTGCTTTAATTCCATCTGAACCGCTTTGATCGTCAGCTCGTCCGGTTCCTGGACCTTATCCATGCCGCCGTCCCAGTAGCTTGTAAACTGGTTACGTTCCGTGATTACTCCCTCAATCGTGTCCGGCCAGTCCGGATCATCCACGCGGTTTAAGATCACGTCAGCCACCATCCGCCGCCCGGTCAACAACTGGTCTCCAGCTTCTGCCTGCACACAGATTGCAAGCATCTCCAGGCTGTCGCAATACAATTCCTCTTCCAGGCTGCTCTCTGTGCTCTTTGCATACACTACTTTTGTAAATTTATGAATCTGTATAAACAGCATTGTAGTCGCCGCAATTACTCCGATCAGCGACGCGATCATGAGTCTGTAACATGTTCTCTTCTTCATCCTTGTTCTCCTGTAAAATGGCTTGTCCACTTGGAACCTGCTACGCAGATTCCACTTTCTTTTTGATTGTGACCTCCATGTCTTTATAGTCCCATCCGTTCTGATCAGCGAACAGGCGCAACAGTGTTTCTTTTATTTTTGCTTCTCGTTTCGGCGTAAGCTCCATATCAAGTTCTGTATTTCCCATCTGCAACCCTCCTATATTCTGCTGATTCATTTTATGTAGTTACGGTTTGTACTTATTTCCTTGATCGCCTTCTTTCTACACAATTTGATCAATCCGATATTCTCAATTTAAAAACTCGTTAGTGTTAGCCTTTAAAAATCCACAAAATGAAAACTTTTTTGTCTTATTTTCGCCAAAAGTTTTCATTTTGAATATTTCACAGATGTCTGCTTGTCCAACTTATTGATCCGTGCTATCCTCTCCTTACAGGCTCCCGCCAGAGCCGAGTACAAAAGAAAGGAGATTTTTATGACATATATATGCCCACTCATGAGCAGCGCTTCAAATCAAGTTTCATGTACCACGCAATGTGCACTATTTCTAAAAGATGGTTCCAACGCAACATGCGCCATCAATATAAATGCAATTCATACATTAGAAATAGAAAAGAAACTTGACTTATTAATCCGCAGTAACAATAGGCGCTAATTTGGCACTGCTTCCAATTGCATTTTCCGCAACAGCACTCCAAACTCCACCGGAAATAGCTTCCGCTGTATTGCTTTGAGTTTGGAATTTGGCTCTTGCAGACATCAGCTCTGCAAGAGCTTTTGTCTTTTCAGTAACTTCGTTCCCATCTTCTTTTCCAGAAGAAACAATCGCATTGATATGCGAAGCTAAAACATCAATAAGATCATCTACTTTCTCCACCTTAATCACCTTCTTTCTACTAACTGGAAAATACATATGCACATCTTTTAAAATGGCACAAAATATTTTTATAACTGTGTTAAAATATCTTTGTTCTCATATCTAAAGGTTTTCGAAGAAAAGTATTGCCTTGGAGAGGAGGTGGAACTCATGACTTCTCTTTCCGAGAAATCTTTAGAACTTCTTCAAGCCAAAAGAGAATCTGGAATAAAAGTTTTTAAAGACTTGGATATAATGATTCCTCTTGGTCTTTCGTTTCCGGTTGTTTCCGATGTCATAAAAGAGCTTGAAGAAAATGGTTACATAGATGTTGACCATCGATATGTTAATTCACGATTTACGCTGGTTTAACTTCTATGCCTGATAGTCCCTAGTATTCCCCTACTTGGGACTAGCTTTTTTCTTATTTATCTCTCCTTCCTCTTCTGCAAATTCCATTGGAGAAACGTCTAGGAATTTGCATATCGCAAGTAATTCGCTCCCCCTTAGTAGTCGTTCCTTCTTATCATTGCAAACACTGTCATATAGCGCCATATACGGTATTCCCGTCTCCCTTGACATAACTGAAATTTTCACTCCTCTTTTCTTTATAAATTCAGCTATGTTTCTTTCCAGTGACAAATTTAATCACCTTCTTTCTTAATCAGCTCATTTGCATAAATAATTAAAGATTCTTGAACTTTAATTTTGAAAATGATAATATTTACATGTGTCACATCATAGAGAGAGGCTTTCAAAGGAAAAATCCAGCCTTTGGAAGGAGGTGGCACATATGACTTCTCTTTCAGAGAAAGCCTTGGAGATTCTTCAAGCAGATACGGAAAAAACAGAGTTTTCAAATTCTGACCTTATTTCTCATGGTTTTTCCGATGCGTCAGCAAAAATCGCAATCAAGGAGCTTGAAGAAAGCGGCTACATTTTCAAAAAAAAGACATATGTCAGCGGAAATGCTGTATTTGTTCTTCTGTAGCCTACATAACCCTGAGTGTTCGTAGCACTTAGGGTTATTTTGTTTTGTCCTGCGTATCCGTTTTAAACTGATCCAGCGGTACACCAATCGCATCACAGATTCTCATATATTCGTTCACCTCTATTCTTCTCTTATCATTAAGCATCATGCAAAAAATAGATTCTGATATCCCAGCTTTTTCAGCCACGTATGACTGTTTTAATCCGTTTTTAACTAAATATACCTTTATATCACTCCCTTTCATCCTCTTAATCACCTTCTTTCTACTAACTGGTTGGCAATTACTTCTCACGATTCGTGAGCATTTCTTGCAAAAAAAATATCCTGTATCGGCGTTTTGTAGTAATCTGCAATAAGTAGCTTTATGGGATCCCTTGGGATCCTTTCACCATTTTCATACATAGACAATGCAGATGTACTGATTCCAAGTGCCTTTGCAACCTCTACCTGGCTTCTATTTCCTCTAAGCTCTACCAGTTTTTCAGAAATTGCTTTTTCGTTCAAAATCACTCCTCCTTTCGTTATCACGTTTCGTGTTTTATGTTTTTGATATTACACGATTCGTGAGCGTTTGTCAACACGTTTTGTAAAATTATTTATTGAATTTTTCCACATTTCGTGTATAATTGTAAATACAAACATTGTAAGGAGGATGAACATGGCTGATTTCAAGGATATGCTTAAATACTTCAGATCACGAGAAGGTTTATCTCAAAGCGATCTCGCAAAGAAACTAGGTGTTTCTACTTCTACAATTAGTATGTATGAGGTTGGAAAGCGTGAGCCTGACTTTGAGACAGAAGAAAAGATAGCTGATTTTTTTAATACTGATTTAAATATATTGCGAGGACGCGACACTGAGCGCATTTGCTCTCCTGGTGCCGTTGTTATCCCCGTCCTAGGTCGCGTAGCTGCTGGCATACCGCTGACTGCTGCCGAATATATCATAGATACCGAAGAGATCCCCCAGGCAATGGCCGCAGACGGAGAATACTTCGGCCTGCAGGTGAAAGGTGACTCAATGGAGCCCAAGATCAGTAATGGCGATGTTGTGATTGTCCGGAAGCAGTCCGATGCAGATGATGGCGATCTGGTCATTGCTCTGGTCAATGGAGATGATGCTGTTGTAAAGCGACTAAAGAAATACAAAGACGGTATTGCCTTGATTTCCAGCAACCCAATCTATGAGCCAATGTTCTTTTCAAAATCAGAGATTGAAGAAAAACCTGTCGAGATTATCGGAAAGGTAAAAGAACTTCGTGCGAAGTTTTGATATATGATCATACATCGAAAGAAAAAATGTGGAGGAAATATACTTATGGCTGAATATGTAAATGAAGAGGCATTTTTTAATGCGATTTATAATTTTCAAATTCCAGAGATTCCCAGCGATACTCGTTTCTGGATGATCCGAACTAAGAAAGGATATTTCTATCAAGAATTTTTAGAAAAGCAGTTTGTTGCTCTTGCTTGGAATAACATTACTAAATCAACAGATTTTGGTAATCCTGAATCATTAAACGATTCGATTCTGATGGATTATCCCGAGATCAAGCGTCCCAGCTTAGTTATTAATAAATGCAAAAACTTTATTAACGAAATCAGTCCTAATGATATTTTAGTAATTCCAAGCGCTGGAAGTAAATTTATTACTTTTGCCTATGCCGGAGAGTACTTTGAAGAAGAAAGCAAAACAGTAGAGCTAGAGCAAACTGTAATAAATCGTATCGAACACGGAGAAGTCGTAATTTCCGAAGTTGCATGCCCATATCGCAAGCGCAGGCACATTACCATCATCCGCACGATTCCGAGTGATATTGTAAATCATCACTTATACAAAGCCATCACCTCATATCACGGAATTAGCAACTTAGATGAACATGGTACCTATATCCTTGATCACTTGTTTAATTACTATACCTATAAGAATAATACCCGTTTTGTATTTCATGTTGGAAAAACAGATCCTATCACATCGAAAGAATTTTCCGGCTTTTTGTACAATGCAAATGTATTCCTCACAGCTATCGGCATAGATGATTCTGCTATTTCGACACAAGCAAGTGTTCAATCCATCGGTGACATAATCTATAACATAAAAGATTTAGGGCAATTTTTAAGTGATAATTATTTATGGTTTATTGCTATATTTGTAGTTCTTGGAGGTGGAAAATTTTTAACTGTAGAGCTGCCCGGATTGCCAAATATTATTAAAAATATTCTTTCCATTTCAGATGAGCGTAAATTCAGTAAAGAGAAGCTGACAGAAAAAAGCTCGATAATGCTATTCGCGCTGTCGAGCTTCAAGAAAAAATGAAAGAAATCAATATGTCAAATGAAGATTTATTTCGCTGTCTAAACTCTTTGAATGAGTATGGCCGATCAATGGATATCAGACCCTTAGATAGCATCGACCAACCCACTATTTCAGATGCTGCAACACATGTGTCCACAGATAATGAAGAAGAACAGTCATAGCGGCTGAAAACAACACGATTGACATAAACAACAGTATAAATTGATTGTTTTGCATCTGATATACATCATATACGGTGTAAAACACCTTGCACAAGATGGACATTACTGTAAACATGAATGATAAATAAAAAACGGCTGAATATATTTTTTTCAAAGCTTTCATTTTATCACCTCCGTTTTTTATTATAGTATTACATTTTTTTGCAAAAATCCATTGATATTATGTACAAAGTTTTATCTGATTTCTTGTAATAGCAAACCTCTTCATTGCCACTAACACTGCAACTGCATATCAAAGATCACTTTCCAGTTGCACCGGTGCAACTCACCTTGACAATATAATATACTTAACCGGGCAGCCGGTGGACGTGCTCTCATCTAATCCGAGCCTTACGGAAAGGATGATTATTATGGTTTCATGGAATGACCTGTTTACTTTCGTCATCATGCTGGTGGCGATACTTACTTACATTGATACCCATCGAAGACATAAGAAATAGCCGTCCTGCTCTCGTCAAAGTTTAGGAACGGCTATCTCTTGATAACTTAGTATTGAATTTCGCCGGGTCGGGTGAAGTGCACTCACCTTACCGACTGCCTTGTTAAGTATATTATATGTCAGACATATCGATTTTTCAATAACAATTTTTAAACCGCCCTGATGCGCCAACACCAGAGCGGCAAACGGAACTATACCGGAAAATGATATATTCCACAAGCAATCGAATTATATCATTTTCCCGGTAAAAATACAAGTTACCGGGCATTTTTATGCCCTAAAATCAATACAATTTTACCGGAGGATCATGCTATGAGTAAAATACTACGATGTGCAATTTACATCCGCGTGTCGACAGAGGAGCAGCACCTGAATGGTCTATCTCTTCCTGCGCAGCGGAAAGTCCTGACAGAGTATGCCGAAGCAAATAATTACACCATTGTCGGCTATTATGCGGATGAAGGCATCTCTGCCAGAAAGCCCATGAAATACCGCAAGGGGCTTCTTTCTCTCCTGGAAGATGTCAAACAGGACAAGATCGACATGATTCTTGTTACCAAGCTCGACCGTTGGTTTCGGAATATCAAGGACTACAACATTACCGAGGAGATTTTGCAATCGCATCATTGCTATTGGAAAACGATTTTCGAAAACTACGACTCGTCTACTGCCAATGGCCAAATGGTGATTAACATCATGCTCTCTGTGAATCAGGCAGAGTGTGACCGGACCTCCGAGCGTATCAAGGCGGTTCTGGATTATAAACGCTCGATCGGTGAAGTCGTGTCCGGCAGATGCGCGTGTTATGGGTATAAGGTTGTCAATAACAGGCTTGTAAAGGATGAGACTGTATCTCACATCATCAATGATGCATACGAGCACTATTTTTCCTGCTATTCGATCAGAAACACGATCTATTATCTTCAGGATAAGTATGGCGAAGATGCGCCATCTGTAAATATGGTCGACAGGCTTTTTAAAAATGAGACTTATGCAGGAATAGACGGAGATAATAAAAACTACTGTGAGCCTTACATTACTCCTGAGCAGTTTGAACTTGCACGTGAAATTACCAGATCAAAAATTCGTCACGGTAACTATCCGCCATACATATTTAGTTCTCTGATCAAATGCCCTGTATGTGGGAATAACTACACCGGTTTTCGTAAAAAACATAAACTTAAAAATGGCGATGTCAGTATTTATGTTCGGTATCGATGCGGAAACAAATTTTATAAACACAGCTATCCTATTATTACAGAGCACGTCATAGAAGAATATATGATCGCAAATGTACCTTCACGACTAAAAGAAGAGATTGCATGCTTAAGAGCCATGTCTACGAAAAAGCCAAAGAAAGATGATACTTTCAAAATTCAGTCTGAAATTGACCGCTTGAACATCTTATTTCAGAAAGGCAGAATCAGTGAAGAATACTATGATTCACAGTATGACACACTATCTGAGAAGCTGAGAAAGATTCATGGTGCCGTGGACAACAATAGCATAGAGAAATATGAACGTCTGCAGCATACATTTAGCGGTGACTGGCTTGATATCTACCAGAGCCTCGATAACGCTCATAAAAACGCTTTCTGGAAAAGCACCATAAAAAGCATCGAAATAGACCCTGATACCCACAAATTAAAGGGGTTTAATTTTCTATAAAAATTGGTGTAGTAAGTCAACTTACTCTACGCTGTAATCTCCCTGCCCGCCTGAAAAAGCTGCCGCCGTGGAACCAAAATCGATACTCTTATCAATATTCAGATCCTTTGCCGGATCAATGCCGTTTTTCTTTAAGATATATTCAAATACCATTTCCGGCATGCCGCCATCCCGTCCGCCAAGCACATCTTTCCCCTTCAGCTTCTCCCAGCTGAAAGCATCATCAGCTTCTCTTCCCACAAGGAAGTTTCCGGCGCGCTGGGTCAGCTGCGCAAAATTCACAACCAGATCAGAGGCACCCTCATTACAGGTATACACGGTCGTCTCCGGTCCCATAAATCCAATATCTGCCTCACCTGACAGCACAGCGGTCATCGTCTTATCTGCTCCAAAGCCTGTCACAAGCTCAAGATCAATCCCCTGCTCCTTGAAATAGCCGTTTTCAATGGCAACATACATCGGTGCATAAAAAAGAGAGTGCGCTACTTCATTGAGAACAACCTTTGTCGTCTGCCCTGTGGTGGCTCCCTCTTCTCCATTCGTATCTGCCTTGCAGCCGCAGCCTGACAGCACCGGCACAACCATTGCTACAGCAAGCAATCCGGCAAGTAATTTCTTCTTCATCAATTTCATAAAAAATCCTCTTTGCATTTTTTGTTATTTTATGCAAAGAGGATTTTTGTGTGCCTGTATCAAAACTGTTTCATACCTTCACAATTCCGATTTTCTTTTACTTAACTGCTCCGATCAGCTCTGTGATATCATCCACACCCTGTTCTGCCATATATTCTCTGATTCCCTCAACGATCTCCTCAGTAATATGTGGATTGGTGAAATTCGCCGTTCCAACAGAAACCGCTGTCGCTCCTGCCAGCATGAGCTCAAGCGCATCCTCTGCGCTCATGACACCTCCCATACCAATGATCGGTATCTTCACTGCCTGAGCTACCTGATAGACCATGCGCACTGCGATCGGATGGATCGCAGGGCCTGACATACCGCCCGTCTTGTTTGCCAGTGCAAACTGCCGCTTTTTCACATCGATCTTCATTCCGGTCAGCGTGTTGATCAGCGAAACCGCATCTGCACCTGCTGCCTCTACCGCCTGCGCCATATATGCTATATCAGTTACATTCGGGCTAAGCTTCATCACAACCGGCTGCTTTGCAACCGCCTTCACTGCCTTTGTGATCGCTGCCGCTGCCTTTGGATCCTGTCCAAAAGCAATGCCGCCCTCCTTGACATTGGGGCAGGAGATATTGATCTCCAAAAGATCTACCGGCTGGTCTGCAAGCCGCTCTACCACTTCTACATAATCTGCCTCACTTCTGCCACAGACATTCACGACAATGCGTGTATCATACTTTGTCAAAAACGGAATATCGCGCTCCACAAACACATCGATGCCGGGATTTTGTAAACCGATCGCATTGAGCATGCCTCCGTATACTTCTGCCACCCGGGGCGTCGGATTACCTTCCCAGGGGACATTTGCAACACCCTTTGTCACAACTCCTCCCAGCTTGTTCAGATCTACAAACTGTGCATATTCCTGACCGGAGCCAAAGGTACCTGACGCAGTAAGAATGGGATTTTTAAAGGTAACACCTGCCAGCTTTACACTTGTATTCATCAGATATCCACCTCCTCTGCGCGAAATACCGGACCCTCCGTACAGATCCGTTTATTATGCACATGCGTATGATCATCCTTTTTTGTACTCTTGCATACGCATCCCAGACATGCACCAATGCCACATGCCATACGCTCTTCCAGCGAAATCCAACACTCCATTCCATGTTCGGCGGCGTATTTTTTTACTGCGCGAAGCATGGGCATCGGTCCGCATGCATAGATGATCTCGCCCTCCAGACCATTCTCACGGATCGCATCCAGCACATTTCCCTGCGTACCAAAGCTGCCATCCTCTGTCGCTATGTACACATTGCCCTGCCTGCGGAATTCTTCCTCCAGAAAACG
>JALFNQ010000125.1 GCA_022773965.1 Lachnospiraceae bacterium | reverse complement strand
TGCCGGACTGTCAAAACGCTTGCCAAAAAACTCCGGCATGGTTGCAGAATCCAGATGCTGGGTCATGACACGCGTACGGCGTCCCAAAATAACCCATGCCAGCAGGGAACCGATCACAGCGTTTCCAAGTCCGATCCATGTGGCTGCGATACCGTACTTCCATCCAAACTGTCCCGCATAGCCGATAAATACAACTGCGGAGAAATATGATGTCCCGTAGGCGAAAGCTGTCAGCCACGGACCGACACTTCTTCCTCCGAGAACAAATCCATTGACATCAGTTGCGTGCTTGCGACAATACAAGCCAATTGCGATCATCACTCCGAAAAAGATGAGCAGCATCAAAATTTTTGCGATCATAACTAATCCCCTTTTCTCACTGTTCAGTGCACTCGCAGTCAGCTACTTTGACCCAGCACGACCAGTATTGTAATATTTTTATCATTTTGCCGCGTTAAAGTGTTGCGTTTTAACGCTTTTAATGACTAAAGTAGTGTAGCACAGAATCAGGCGCCTGTCAACGCAGCCGCCTGATTTCCTGTTCTCATTTACAGATTTTGAATAAGCTTCCTCAATGACCTTCCATGCCCTCTGCAAGCGCATTCCACACCTGCTCCGGTGTGTCATACAGCACCTGGGCTCCGTGGTCTGTCAGCCATGCGCGGTCACGAAACCCCCATGTGACACTCATGCACGGAATGTTGGCATTTTTCGCCGTGGCAATGTCCACCTCTGAATCGCCCACATAAACAGCCTGCTCCGGCGATACATGAAGCTCCCGTAATGCGGCATAGACCGTATCCGGCGCCGGCTTTTTCTTTACGCCGGCTGCCTCGTTCTCACCGATCGCCACAGAAATATAGTCCTTAAAGTAAATCTCATTTAACTGCTTCACAGCCGGATCCAGCTTGTTGGACACGATCGCCATCGGCGCACCTGCCGCCTTTAATTTTTTCAAAAGCTCCTCTATTCCCGGATACGCACAGGTACTGTCATTGCTATGAACTGCGTAGTGTGCGCGAAATGCCGCAAATATATCTTCAAAATCCGGGCAGTCCTCCGGTTTTTCGATTCCCAAGGCACGAAGCATCAACAGCCTGACTCCGTTACCGACAAAGCTTCGCACTTCGTCCAGTGTGCGTGGCGGATAACCAAACTGTTCCAGCGCTGCATTTGTGCTGCCCGCCAGATCCTGCAGCGTGTTGAGAAGTGTCCCATCCAGATCAAAAATCACTGCTTTCATACTCATGTATAACGTTCATCTCACTTTCTGTTTTCCATGTTGTCAATAAAAATCCATAGACCTGCCATGAATTTTTCTACAGACACAAACCATAAATTGCAGTCCAGTACTTTATGCATGCTTACACTTCAATACTTCTAACACGAACTCATACACACGCTTTGTGGATGAAATGGATAATTTTTCCTCAAAAGTATGAATACCGATCATATCCGGACCGATGGAAATCCCATCGAGATCCTTGATCTTTCCTGCCAGAATACCACACTCCAGACCGGCATGGATGGCTTCAATCTTCGGTGTTTTTCCGTACATCTGCTGGAAAATACGTGCCGCATCCTCACGCATCACAGAGTCCTTTTTGTACTCCCACGCAGGGTATACACCGTTTACTTCCAGACTTCCGCCGACATACTCCACCAGGCTGCGGATACGTGCGGTCAGTGCATCACGGGCGCTGATCACAGAGCTTCTGACTGCAAATTCCATGCGCAGCTCTTTTTCATTCAGTGTAACGATACCCATGTTTAAGGATGTCTCTACTAACCCCTCAATGTCTGCGCTCATTGCCTGAATGCCGCCGGGCAGATTGTTGATCAGAAGAACTGCTTTTTCCCTGCTCTCTTCTGTCAGTACCTGTGCAGATGCGGTTCCCTGCCCGGATACTTCCAGCGTAATGTCCGGGTCTGTCGTTGCGTACTCATGTTTGATCTGCGCGATCGTCTCCTGCAGACAATGGATCACCGCATCCTTTTTCTCTGATGTAACTACGATCGTTGCTGCTGTCTCCCGTGGAATGGCATTCTGCTTTGCACCTCCGGCAAGCGATGCAATGTGGTATTCCAGACCAGCCTGTTCCAGTGTCAGAAGCAGACGCCCCATTAAAAGGTTTGCATTTGCTCTTCCCTTATCGATCTCTACTCCGGAATGACCTCCTTTTAAGCCCTTTACAACAACGAGAAGCTGCGTGCCTTCAGCTGCTTCGAAGTTCATTGGAATATGACAGGTGCTGCTGTTACCGCCCGCACAGCTGACCGTCATGACACCCTCTGCCTCGGAATCCAGATTGAGCAGCTTATGTCCCTGAAGCATCGACAAGTCAATACCTGTGGCCCCCTCCATGCCGACTTCCTCAGACACGGTGATGATGACCTCCAGCCTCGGATGTGCGATCTCCGGTGAGTCGAGGATCGCCAGTGCATATGCGATCGCGATGCCGTCATCGCCGCCCAGGGTCGTTCCGTCAGCGGTTACATAATCACCATCGATCATGAGCTTTAATCCATCATTCTCAAAATCAATCTCCACGCCCGGTGCTTTCTCACAGACCATATCCATATGACCCTGCAGGATGACCGGCTCCTCGTTTTCATAACCTTCTGTTGCAGGTGCGATCATCACCACGTTGTACAGATCGTCCTGAGCATACTCCAGACCATGCTCCCTTGCAAAATTTACCAGATAATCACTGATCTTTTTTTCTTTATAGGAGGGATGCGGAATGCCACAGATCTCCTCGAAATAGTGAAATACTTTTTTCGGCTCTAAGTTCTCTAATACTGCCATGTTTGTTCCTTCTTTCTATATCATTCTATTTTAAATCTTCAGAATCCATCCCGATTCCGCGAAAGATTTATTTTTTATTTTCGTAAACAATAAAGCAGCTATTGTGCAGCGATTTGATAAACGTGCACAGACGCTCATAAAGCGGTTCTGCCTCTTGTCC
>JALFNQ010000011.1 GCA_022773965.1 Lachnospiraceae bacterium | reverse complement strand
TAAGGAAAATTGAAAGAACGAACAGCACTTAGCACACAATTGTATCAGATCATGCTGAATCGGGGATATCCGGAGAATCTGTGTGATCTGGTGACAAAGAACCTAAATACAGATTTCACGGCTTCCCGAATGATCGGGTATCTGTCGCATTACTCACATTTACCGGATGTGGAAGTGGTTGACGAGATGCTTGCCATATTAAGTGACCGCAATGCAATTATGAAAAAGAAGGAATCCGAAAAAGCACAGGCGGCGGTTAATGAGATCTATCAATTTGGATTGGATATTGAGTAAATGAGTCTGCCCATGATAATATGAGAAATAGGATTACCAGCAATCTTTCTGCCGATGATGTTAGCATGTCAGGCTGCGAAAGCAGCACTTACTAACGGAGGTAAAAAACATGAGTGATTGGAAAAAGACAAAGAGAGAATATTACAGAAAGGATTGCTGCATAGCTTATGGCGGAGGCGTGATCGACTTTGCACCGGACAGCATGAATGACGTGCATGGCGGTGAATTTAAGTCGTATGACGAATACCTGGATGTACAGATGCGCTCCTGCAGGCAGAGCCGCAACTATTTTGAACTGTGCTATTATCATATGGGCAGGTCTGCTGACTTTAAAGGACAGATCGAGCGTGTTGACGAGAAACGGGGAAAAGTCATCTTCCGGCGCGTTATGGTTGAAGGCATGCACAGTGATGGCATCTGGTTCTATGGTAAAGAGGATCATGTCTGGATGGATATCGCCGGATTTGAACAGTATCAGCTGGGAGACTGCGTCCGTTTTACTGCAGAAATCTATCGCTATATGCATCGTAAGCATGGGAAGCTGATTGATTATGCATTGGAAAATCCTGAATGCATTAGCAGCGTAGTTTCCTATGAGGTTCCGACTGATGAGGAATTGATTGACCAGCAGATTAAGCAGCTTGTCTGTGAAACATGCCGGTATTATGACAACTGTTTTATGGATATGTGTGTTGCGAATGAACAGGAGCGGAAAGAGCGATTTGAAATCTTGAAAAATCTTGAGCCAGGCAAATTCACACCTATTACAGTGCTTCTGGCTTATGAACTGGAATACCGGATGATGCTGCAGTCCGGCGGGATAAAGCTTGACAAGAAGGATAAGAATTATGCTGTGATGAAACGTTTTGTGGAGATCTGCGCATCCCAGCCAATCTATTATACTGGCGATGTGAAGGAAGCATTTGACCGAATGCTGTATCCAGATAAGCCGAGGCTGTTTATTGAATAAAGAAGTTGATGATAGGCGTATTTTTCGTTGAAAGACGAGAAATACGCCTTTTTGCTGTTCTGACGTATTGTGCAAGTTTCAATGTTAGTCGGGCAGAGCAGAGGGACAGCCAACCGGCGAGGGGATGGGAATGGAACACCAAGAAATATGGTTTTTCACGGATATCTGATTTCGGTGCAATTTCTAAATCAAATATGATTTAGGAGGGTGAGGGTCTATGTCTTATACCGGTGAATTTGATTTTTTCTATGGGATGGAGAGCGAGCGCTATCATTTTCTCATTGTTCCGAAGCTGTTGATGAAAGATATGCGTTTCAGCCATGTTTCAGCCGAAGCGAAGCTGATGTATGGTCTGCTTCTTGACCGGAATGCGCTGTCACAGAAAAATGGATGGCTGGATGAGCAGAACCGTGTCTATATCATTTATACCATTGAGGAAATGCGGCGGGATCTTGGATGTGCGACAGAAAAGATCAGCAAAGTCCTGAAAGAGCTTGAGACCATCGGACTGCTTTACCGGAAGCGCAATGGCAGGGGAAAGCCGAACTATCTCTATGTGATGGATTATATGGCGATATATCGGACAAGAGCGGTGGTGCAGGGAGAATATTGTGAAGCTAAGGATTTCGAAAAACGAAACTCTGGAATTTCGATTTCCGAAAATCAAGAATTTCGAAAATCGAAATGTAATAAGACTGAGTATAACAAGACTGATTGTAATATATCAGCACCAAAACCTGGTGGAAGAAGAATAAAAGCCAAATTCGAGACTGCATTTCATAACTTTCCTCAAAGAGAGTATGACTTTGCGGCATTAGAGAAAGTACTTCTGTCAGAGCCGTCATAATCTGAGGGGAAAATAACAAGGTGCATGTGAGGAAGTATCAAAAAGCAGGGAATGGGGGATGTCTTAAAAGTCATCGATCAGTCCCTGCTTTTTGAT
>JALFNQ010000004.1 GCA_022773965.1 Lachnospiraceae bacterium | reverse complement strand
CCTCAACGCAGTGCCTGGCAAGCGACTCCAAGTCGCTTCCTCAATGCAGTGCCTGGCAAGCGACTCCAAGTCGCTTCCTCAACGCAGTGCCTGGCAAGCGACTCCAAGTCGCTTCCTCAATGCAGTGCCTGGCAAGCGACTCCAAGTCGCTTCCTCAACGCAGCCCTGGCAAACGACTCCAAGTCGCTTCCTCAATGCAGTGCCTGGCAAGCGACTCCAAGTCGCTTCCTCAATGCAGTGCCTGGCAAGCGACTCCAAGTCGCTTCCTCAACGCAGCCCTGACAAGCGACTCCAAGTCGCTTCCTTTGCGTATTTGCCAACCAAAACGGCACAGCCGTTCCCAACCAGCCACCCCTTTTCATCCTGATCATAGAATGAGATCTCCACTATCGAAAACATTTGCCATTCAAAGCAACTTCGTTGCTCTATTTATGACCTTGAAAATTGCATCACCGACCGCAACAAAGCATTGTTGCTACTCCAACTCGCACAAGGGACTTAACACAAACTCCCTTGTAAACGCTCGTTGGAAAAAACAATTGTAATCAAAGAAGAATTATCTCTTGACATATATTCATAATGGGAATATAATATAAATATAAGCATATTGTTTTGAAAATACGTCAAATGCTTTTCCGAATTCTTGAAGAATTCGGACACAAAAAAGAAAGGAAGTACAAACGAACATGGGAAAAAATTTTAATCGTGCAACTGTATTATGCATTATCAACCACAAAGGTGGAGTCGGAAAGACAGTCACCACATCCACGCTGGCCGGTATTTTAGCTGATCTTGGTTATAAGGTACTGGTTATTGACAATGACCACCAAGGCAATACCAGCCAGCTCTATGATCTATACTACAACACACCGCAGAGTATTACAGACATTTTCTCCATGAATGCAAACTCACGCACCTATGAATCTGTCTGCAGATGTATTTACCATACTTCACTCGAAAATGTAGATCTTATTCCATCCAATGATGATTTTGCATTAACCATTGACGATGTTTCTAACGACCGCTCCCGAATCATTCAATACATTCTCCGGGATACAATCAGTCTTATCGAAAATGATTATGACTATATTGTTATTGACAACGGACCTTGGTATAATATATCTACAATTAACGCATTAGCCACGTCCGATTACGTTATTACACCTACAGAATCAGATGCATTCGGATATAACGGATTGATCAGCCTCCTAAAAAAAATCAATACCATTAAGAGCGAATTAAATCCTGCCATGGAATTCAAGGGAGTCTTTCTTACTAAGTTTAATTCCGCAAATGGCGATCATAGAAAAACATACGAATTTTATGAAGACAACGTCTCTGCTTTTATTCCTAAATTTATATCACAGGATAGTAAAGCCTGCCGTTGCACAACCGAATTAGAACTACCTTCCAAACTTTGCCCTAATGCCAAATTCGTATGGGATTACAAAATGTTATTACTCTTTTTAAACATACTTCCTCCCGATACACAGGGCAAGCTCAGTAAGGAGGTATCTTTGCATCTGACGCGATCTGAATATGATGGTAAATCAATCACAAAGCGTTTCAATACGGAAACAAATAATAAAATTGCTGATGCACTCGGATTTTAGATAACGGAGGAAAACACCTATGAAACAGCAAATGCGATTCGGAAAATCTGGAAATGAGGTTGACACACTTTTACAGAAGATTGAAAATCAGGATACTTTGGATGTACAACTCATTCCATATGATGATATTGAACCAAATAAAAAAAATGACTATCCAATCAGTGACATAGAAGGTCTTGCTGATGACATAAGAAAAAGTAACTATCTGAAACCCATGGGAGTCATAAAAAATCCAATTGGTTCTCCCAAAAAATATCGCTTGTTTGATGGAGAACGCAGATGGACAGCTGCCGGTTATATTCTGGCTAATGATCCTGACTTCCCATTATTTAAAAAAGGACTTCCGTGTTATATCAAAGACTCATCGATTGATCCTTTAGATGAAGAGATTCTGATCATTCTTGCAAACAAAGAACGAGACATGACACCGGAACAGAAAAGAGAAAAGGCACTTCGTTTGGCAACTCTGTACGAGGAAAAAAACCAGTCTGCACCTCCTGCGGAACAGATCAATGTATCCAAACAGTTATCAAAAGATCTCGGAATCGGTGCACGACAAGCAGAACGATACACGGCAGTAAACAACAAATTACTGCCGGAATTGAAAGAAGCTTTTTCATCTGCTGCTATGAATCTGGAAGATGCCGCATCAATCGCCAACATGGATGAATCTGCACAGAGAATGATCCTTGCACTGATTGATAAAAAACAAAAGATCGGTAAAGATACAATCACACAAGTCCAGGCACAGCATAGCAAGTTGATTGAAAAATTACAAACACTGGAACATACTCTTGCAGACAAAAATAATGAAATATCTAACTTAGAAGATTCATTATCCGAGATGAAAAATAATTTGCAGTTAAAAACTTCTGAAATGGAAACCGCAAAAGAAACACTTCGTAAAGAATTAGAAGCTTCTGATCCAAATAAACAGCTCGTTGAGCAATTGCAACACCAATTGCAGGCATTACAGCATGAACGTGACCAAATGAGTCAGACTCTGACTGATGAACAGAAAAAGAAAGCAGATGCCGAAAAAGAGATCAAGGCACTTAACAAGAAACTTGCAGATGCACAAAACAAACCGGAAAAGGCATTATCTCAAGCGGAGAAAAAAGCCATAGAAGAAAAAATAGCGCTTGAGACCATGTGTAAAGATCTTGAAAAACGAATCACCGAATTTTCGTTGAAATATCAAAAATATAAAAGCAACGATTCTTTTGAAAAAATTGATATTGCTAGCTTGACTGCCAAAATAGAATTGGCTCTTAACCAATTAAGGTAAGCAACACAAATATTATAGGCAACTTGAAGTCGCCTATAATATATACATCGGAAAGGAGTATTATATGAATCAGGAACAAACAACCTGTACAACCTGTGAATTACGAGTACGCTTTGCTGCCAACCTTAAGGCCTGTCGTGCCATATTAGGAATAAGTGTTTACAAAATGGCAAAAGACACAGATCTTCAATCAAGTTATTTATACCGACTTGAAAATCCCAAATATAACATAACTCCTTCATTTGAAATAATTGAAAAAATAGCAGATTATTTTCATGTAAGTCCAAGTGTTTTATTTGAATAGGTAAACGATGCCATAATAGAAATAGGATATTGAAATGGGATGCAGAAATGCATCCTATTTTGATCTCTAGGTGATATGCAGGTTGCCCGTATGCATGCGCAGACGGGTCAAGGAAGGCCAGAAAAGATTATATCAACAGGATTTTACCATCCAGGAACTAAAAGCCCTTAAAAGAGCTCTGACGAGCTTAAAAGGCATATCTAAAAATGAGCAGCCACCTTTCTGAACAAAAATCGCATATAGAAAATTCCCCTTTCGTACCCAGCGCAACAAAATTTTTATATTGTATTATTTATAAGATGATGATATAATTATAAAAAATTGAGACAAAATAGTTATTTTGTCTCAATTTTCGTTACTTTTCTATTATTTTTAACATCAAAACTGCTACATGTAAAACAATTGAGTAGACATTACACAGCTCTCGCTTCCTCTCCTATTCCATAAATTATAACATCATATTAGAAATAATACAATTATAAAAATAATCCAAAACTTAAACAGAGTTCATCAATCGCACTTAATTATCAAGATATATTTCTTCGTTTTCATCTCTGTCTTTCTTAATATTTTTGCATGATAAAAATGTAATCATAACAAATATGGAAACATATATATTATGAAATAAAGAATAGTAATATAAAAGAAAAAGAATAACTAATTTTTCGGTCGAATAAAAAAACCCCTATTTTTCAATGTTATCGCCATTATCCTCACCTAATCTACGCTCCCTAAAAATTGAATGTTTTCGATCTCATCTTACTCTATTTCTTGAATATGGATGGTTAATAACCTTTGTTAAACTCCCCTAAAAATTGAATAACCATAAAATTACTGCCGTAAAACTTGAATAAAATAGCAAAAAAATAGACCAGATTACTCTTGGTCTCTGGTCTCACCTCATATTTCCATTTGATTTACTAACTTATTTCAATTTTACTTTGAATCATATATTTTCTGGGACACGGCAAATAATCCGGCGTGATTGATACTTCCGGATATTATACCTATCAATATGCCATTTTAAATTTTTGCATAAGTCTTTGCTCTACGGCAACTGGCAACATCTTATTAACCAGTGCAGGCTTGACTACTGGATGTTTTTTCCCTTCTTCCTTTTGCTTCTCTAACGCCAGCTCAACTGCGCGGACGAGCACCGTAAAATCTGTATTCTTTACTTCCTTATGTCTTATGAGACCTGCAATATCATCAAGTACGCTCTCCTGATCTTGCTTCGGAAGAAAACGTCGGAAATTAACGCGGATAAGATTTTTTACAGAATTCAACACGCCTTCTATTTCACGGGGAATTTTTGCCCGTCCAATATTAAGCTCATCCTCATCCATAACCTTTAAAGTTATTATGTATGCATTTTTATCTTTTTGGGAACTACGAGTTCTGCTTACATTCAATAGATCTTCAGCTTTCAATTCACGTATATATTCCCGAATGCTTTTCTTGGATCTACATAATAAAGCTGCAAATGTATGGTAAATACTTTTTTCATCCACTCTTTTACCCTTGGTAAAGCGTTGCATATAAAGATATAGCAGCTTTGATCCTGCTTTTAAAGTTCTAAACTTAGCGCTTTGAAAATCAAATGCTTTAGTTTTTATGTATCCGCCACTAAAATTCTGGTCTGCAAAACTATTTCCAATGAGCTGCACACTAAAATCAGCCCGGTTTATCTTTTCATACGAAATGAGTCCCTTTGTTGCCAAAGAAGTTAATATATCATAAAACTTTTGGGTAGAGACGAAGATCTTTTCACATATATCTTTGTAATAGACCGAGTACACCCGGCCATAGTCATCCTGATAGCCAGCTATATAAAGGATAAAATCAATTTCGCAGCTGGTCAGCTTTGCTTCCATCATTTTATCAATGTAAGAATTTTTTATCTTATACATTCTGGATCTCCACCTCCTCTCTTTCACCCTTACCTTGCACACAAGGTAGGCAAAAAAGTCAATACAAAAATATGTTCTGTAATAAAAAACATGATACAAATCCTTTACAAGCCTCCATGCCGATATCGTTCGTCCACTTTTAACTCGGGATTATCATATATATTTCCAATAATTCTTGCATATTGTTCTGTAGGTCCCAGTGGCATATCCTTGTATTCCAGATCGCATCCGCAGTATGCGCATCTATAGTTGCACTTATCATAAATCTGTATGCGCTCTGCCTTGCTTATCTTTCTTCGCTTGATTTCACCCATTCGCTACCTTCAACAGTTCCGAATTGTCAATTTCCGAACCGATAACCTCATAAGCAGAATAAAAACTTAGATTCACTAATTTTTCATCTATTTTTGAAGTCCTTCTAAAACTAAGCTGAACATCATCCCACCGAACAACACCAATATCGTATCGTTCCGGCTCGTCTTTATTGTAAAAATGTTTTACAATATCGTTCTCCCAAATCAGCTTTCCGTTCTTGTCCTTAAGCCCAGTGCACTGGCAGATGGTGGATGGGTCTATTTCATAAATAGCAAGCACATCAGGCGGCTCCGTACATTTTTTGTGAATATTGCACCGTCCAGAAGGGTATACTACAATGTATCCTTCCACCCATTCTCCGTTATCTGTCCGCTTTGCACGGCATAAATATCTATCGTTCATATGATCCACCCATCTTTCTTTAACTTTCTTCTATTTTTCTTGCATTCCGAGCATAAATGATATTTGCCTATGCTCCATCCTTCTTTTCTTGCTTTTTGAGTAATCAAATACTTTGGAACTATATTGCAAGTATATATTGTGAACCCGCACCCATCGCAATGTATTGCCGTCTCAAAACTCATGCCATACCTCAACTCCTGACTGTAGCCACTCAATCATTTCCAGCTTTCCAGATACACTACTGTCGTTGTATCCCAATGTTTCGGCATGTGTCAAAAACTCTGCCAGTTCCTCGTCACTCATGGAGCGGATCCGATCTGCGTTTGTCTGCTTCCGCTCATATCCCGCGTATCCTTTTGCCGCAGGACAATCCTTTTCTTCATTGAACGTACAATCATTGTTAGTGCAGATATGTGGCTGATTTGGAGTATTCATCCAATGAGTGATTTTTACTGATTCTGTATCATCCCCAAGCACAAATCTTCCACCGATATACTGTACAAATACACACCGTTCTCTGTATGCGTCCCATCCAATCACGCTCTGTAATGATTCTTCTGGCAGTCGTTCAGATACCGGAACCCATCCACTTTCCCGTACATCTATGTCGGTCGCAAATTCCTTGGTTGCCTGCTCGACGATTTCGATTGCTTCTGATGCCGCACAATTTTTCCCTTTTTCATATACGTCTATTGGATTACAGTCGATAAGTTCATCCAACTTTCCGATAATCTTCTCTAATACTTCCTGCATATTCCTCCTTCCCGGCGGCTTATTCAGCCGCCTTTACCCGATGCCTCGCAAAAAGAGTGTGAACTATGTTTCCGGAGGCTCGTTTCTGTGTGCCGGTTTCTTTTGCCATGTGGCTGGTGTTTCAACCTTTTTATATTTACCACCATGTAGGAAAAGGCAAATCCAGATTCTTGTAATGCCACCACTTACCACTTTCGTATTCTACACAGATGTTTCCATCGTTATCAAACCACGCCTTAGTAGGTTTTCCATACGGCCAATCCTTTACAAAAGACATATGTCGCTCATACGCAAGTGAAACCTGTTTTTCCATTGCATCTTTGGCCATCTTATATTCCTCAATACTCGTAACCCCTTTAATAACTGTTTTCATATTCAACCTCCTCGCTAAGAATTATACATATCTCCACTTTATAAATATCGCCACTAATAGTCTGCCAACGTTTAATTTTATTATTTCTAATAGCCTTATACCATGAAACAGTCATAACTTCCTTTTGAAAGCATTCCTCGCAATATCCATCAATGAATATGCAATGATTCCCTCAAAAAACATTTGCTCTGTCTACGTCTCCATATGTATTAAGAAAAATTGACAACGTCATTCCAAATTGCCCTCTCTCTTTTCTGACGGATCATTTACTTCTGTATGTACCTCGATATCGGTATTGATTAGCTCTTTTATGTCATTTATTGGAAGTATCTTTTCTTTCCCACTCTTAAAATCCACAAATCTTATCGTGGAATTGTTTAATAATCTGGTTACCACTCCATGCATCGCAATATCATTTCCTACTCGATCAGCTAAAACAACCCGAATATTATTTCCCGGAAGTATCATTCTGCCGTCTGTTCCGATTGCCCTGATTTCGATTTTTACCTTGCTTTCCATTCCTTTTCTTCCCCCTCTTCATTTTTTCCTGCTTTTTCAGCATTCTTTTCTTTTTACGAGCCTCATATACCATCCTTGCTTCCGGACTGTATTTATTAATACGCGGCTCTTTTGGGTCCAATAGCTTGGTGGCCACTTTATCTGGCAATTCTTCCCCCTCCCGCAGCCACCTGACTCCTACAACCGTCACTACTGCTGCTCCGTATTTTGTCATTACCCATACGCGATCTCCCTTATGAATGGACTCACCCTTCAAACGCTGTGACACCGCCCACCGATACCGTTTTGGATTCCCATCAAATACTCCAATCAATACGTAGGAACAATCTTTATAGAATCTCATAAAACACCTCCTGCAATAACATCATGATAATCAAATAATCTCTTGACATTTTCTCGGATATCACGTATTATTTTTACATAAGAATTAAATCTTGTCTGAACGTGAGCAGTCGTCATTTACTGCTATTTATTTCTCCATCATTTTTGATGGAGTTTTTTTATTCCTTTTTCTCTTCAATGTTCTGCTGAGATTTCGCATAAAAAAAACGCCAACCCAGACATTTTTCTGAATTAACGTTTTTTTATCTCCTAAGTGGTATAAAAATGGTATATAATTTTAATTATGATGAAAATAAAATGTTTTGCAGCCTGTTTATACTTTTTTAACAAATGAAAGTGATCCTATGCTGCAAGCAGTTTTTCCACACTGGCGAGCTTCACACAGCAGATAAATACCTTTGCCGCCATAACCAGCTCTTCCATATTCGGATAAGACGGTGCCAGACGGATCACCGCATCCTCCGGATCCTTTCCATAAGGGAAGGGTGCTCCCGCTCCGGTCAGGACAACGCCTGCCTGCTTTGCAAGAGCGACAATGCGCTTTGCACATCCGGGTAATGAACGGAAACAGATAAAGTAACCTCCTCTCGGGCTGATCCAGCTGCCGATGCCAAGGGGTGTGATCTCCTCTGCCAGCATCTGCTCCACCTTCTCAAACTTCGGACGCATAATAGCTGCATGCTTCATCATATGTGCATCCACGCCTGCGCGATCCTTTAAAAATTTCACATGACGCAACTGATTAAGCTTG
Organism: Lachnospiraceae bacterium; assembly: GCA_022773965.1. Classification (GTDB taxonomy): domain Bacteria; phylum Bacillota; class Clostridia; order Lachnospirales; family Lachnospiraceae; genus W0P33-017. Next base: position 3,632 of record JALFNQ010000004.1, on the reverse strand, counting down.
TCATAGCCAATGGTCTGGATCGTCATGATCTTTCTCACATCTGCAAGATTTCCCTCTGATGCAGCCATCGCAGAAATACCGGCACCCGCAAAGGTGATCTTTGAAGTGGAAGCAAACTCCAGCACGCGGTCGGGATTTCCTGCCTTTGCACACTCATCAAGAATATTTAAGATCTTGTCCTGCTTTTCAGGTTCTTCATACAAATGATGTACACAGTATGCATTATCCCAAAAAATACGGAAATCCTCTGCTGCCGTTTTCATTCTTGCAAAACGACGGACAACCTCGTCTGAATAAGAAATACCGGTAGGATTTGCATATTTCGGCACACACCAGATACCCTTGATCAGCGGATCAGAAGCAACCAGCTTTTCAACCATATCCATATCAGGCCCGTCCTCATTCATCGGGATATTGATCATCTCGATACCAAGACACTCCGTCACTGCAAAATGTCTGTCATATCCGGGTACCGGGCATAAAAATTTGATCTTTCCCTGCGCTCCCCATGGCTTGCCGCCGCATACACCGTGGATCATCGCCCGGGCGATAGAATCGAACATCACATTCAGGCTGGCATTTCCAAATACGATCACCTGCTCCGGATCACATTCCATGATCTCTGCCATGAGCTTTTTCGCCTCCGGAAGACCATCCATCTCACCATAATTCCGGCAGTCTGTTCCATCCTCTGCAAGACAGCTGCTTTTGCTGTCCACAAGATCCATCATTGGCATAGAAAGATCAAGCTGAGCGCTCTCCGGCTTTCCGCGTGCCATATTGAGCTGCAGACCTGCCTCCTCAAAGCCCTTGTACTCTTTCTGCAGTTTTTCCTGCTCCTGCAGCAGTTCTTCCTTTGTCATCTGTTCGTAAGCTTTCATCGTATTTATGATTCCTCCTGTAAATTTTCACTTCATTCTCTATTCGCCCTGTTGTTCCTGTTTCCAGATTTTTACATGATCTAAATATTTGCGGATCGTCTGCTCATATCCATTATCAGACGGCTCGTAAAACACCTCATTTTCCAGACCATCCGGCAGATATTGCTGCGCTGCGTAGTGATGAGGATACGCGTGTGCGTATTTATAACCGACACCATGCCCGAGCTTTCCTGATGATTTATAATGCGCATCCTGCAAATGCACCGGCACCGGCGGTGTCTTGGTGTGCGCCACCACATCCATCGCCTTGCTGATCGCCTCGCATGCCGCATTGCTCTTGGGCGCACTGGCAATGTAGCTGACTGCCTGTGATAATATGATCTGCGCCTCCGGCATTCCGACGCGCTCCACAGCCAGCGCAGCTGCTGTTGCCACCTGTAAAGCCTGCGGATCTGCATTCCCGACATCCTCTGATGCACAGATCATCATACGCCTGGCGATAAATTTCACATCCTCTCCGGCGTACAGCATACGCGCCAGATAATAAACCGCCGCATCGGGATCTGAGCCGCGCATGCTCTTTATAAATGCGGAGATCGTATCATAGTGATTATCTCCGTTTTTATCATATTTTAATACCCGCTTCTGAATGCACTCCTGCGCAACCTCCAAGGTAATGTGGATCTTGCCATCGGCTGCATCCGGCTCTGTCGTGAGCACACCGAGTTCAATGGCCGTCAGTGCCGCCCTGGCATCGCCATTTGCCACATCTGCCAAAAACTCCTCCGCATCCTCATCCAGCACGGCACCATAGCTGCCCATGCCCTTTTCCCTGTCCGTAACTGCACGCCGCAAAAGCGTGCGGATATTGTCCTTAGACAAGGATTTCAGTTCAAAGATAATGGAGCGTGAAAGAAGCGCCCCATTCACCTCAAAATACGGATTTTCCGTCGTTGCACCCACAAGAATGACCGTTCCATCCTCCACAAACGGAAGCAGGTAATCCTGCTGCCCCTTGTTAAAACGATGGATCTCATCGATAAAAAGGATCGTCTTCTTACCATACATTCCACGATTGTTCTTCGCCTGCTCTACGACCTCCTCCATATCCTTTTTTCCGGCTGAAGTGGCATTGAGCTGCGTAAATACGGCACTGGTCGTATTTGCGATCACCTTGGCAAGGGTTGTCTTTCCCGTGCCCGGCGGTCCGTAAAATATAATGGAACTAAGCTTGTCCGCCCGGATCGCCCGGTAAAGAAGCTTGTCCTTTCCAATAATGTGCTCCTGTCCGACCACTTCCTCCAAAGTTGTCGGTCGCATCCGGGACGCAAGCGGCGATTCCTGCTCCATATTTTTTTCACGCATGTAATCAAATAAATCCACGAATCTATTCCTTTACATCTTCCGTGCTTCCACGGTTATCTATCCTTGTAACCATTCATGAACGCATCTGTTCTGAATCGTTACGGTTCCCCTTTCTTTCTGCAATCGTGACCCTCCCGTCGCATTTTGCAGTTTTCATGCTTCAAAAATGCAAACCGTCTTTTCCGGCCACTTTTACAAAGATACATGATATTCCCCTATTTTTCAAGTGTTTTCTGGCATTTTTTGAAAAAAATACAGATTTTGTAAACCTTAATAAAAAAGGCAGTTTTGCAAGTTGATTCCTTGTACAAATTCATTATGTGTGAATCTTACCGGAGACGGCCGCGCCCGGTGCGGACATGTACAAGCGTATATTTTTAGCAGGCGTAACGGATCCTGTCTGCATTTGCCCAAATGCGGAACCTAATCCATGATCAGCTCCTCCACCGTCACAAACGTATACCCCTGCTCCCGCAGCGTATCAATGATCGTAAACGCCGCCTGCACAGATGATTTTGAAGCATCATGCAATAAAATGATACTGTTTTCCTCCACCTCTTTTAACACCCGCTGTACAACAAGATCACTGCTGGTGGTCGCCCAGTCCCGCGGGTCAATATCCCACAGCACCTCTACCATCTGCACCTCATAGTCGAGATCCGCCTTCCAGCAGCCGTAAGGCGGGCGGATATAGCTGGCGTACTGACCCGTCGCGCGGTAAATGGCGCCGTTTGTACGGTCAATCTGCTCGATCGCCTGCCCATCACTGAGCTGGCGGAGATTCACATGACGATACGCATGGACACCGATCAGATGCCCTTCCTCGCTGGCGCGTCTGACAAGCTGCGGATAGAGCTCCACCTCGGAGCCAAGCACAAAAAAGGTCGCCCTGACCCCACGCTCCTTTAGTCCGTCTAAAAGCATGCCCGTATATTCCGGGTTTGGCCCGTCATCAAAGGTGAGTGCCACCTTTTTGATCCGTTCGTCCTGCCTCGTCCTATTTTCCAGAGCCGATTCATCCGACACTTCTGTCTGCATGGAAATCTTTTCTTCCCGCTCCCAGTGCGTCTGGAGGACGGTTGATTCTGTCGATTCCGACTGGATCTTCATATATCCCTGTTCTGAAAGCTTCGCATATTTTTGCCCGGAAGTCTGACGGGTCTGTTCCTGCACATCACGGACATCCTCAGGCTCACAGCTCTCCAAATGCGGTTCGTCTGCCCGATGTGGAGCCCGCACTTTCTGCTCCACGTCTGCCTTCATATATTCTGTCACCACCGCCGCACCGATCCCCACCAAAAGCGCTCCCGCAAAGAGCAGCGCCATGCGCAGGATCTTCTTTTTCAGATCATCCATACGAAAATAATTCATAAAAAAGCCCGCTGC
>JALFNQ010000002.1 GCA_022773965.1 Lachnospiraceae bacterium | reverse complement strand
GGCTGCACGGATATCCTGATCGGCAACTGCAGCGACTGCACGAATACCGTCATGGGCTCCGCTCCAAAGCTTGGTCTGACCGTCCATCATCAGATAGATCACGTATTTGATACGGTAGGCCTGGAACGGATGCGTTACCTGTACAAATCCAAGACCGTATCCCAAAATCCGACCGAACCGGAAGCTCCAGGCGAAGCTTCCTCTGACACGATCAATTACCATATCGAGCAGACGATCCAGGATGGCATCCTTCGCATTGATATAAAAGAAGGAAAAAATATTCATATTGAATTACCACTATAGGAGGAACATAGATATGTCAATCAGCCTTGAATGTGCAAAAGAACACGCAAATGATCCGGCAGTGCTCTGCTGCCGCGCAGAAGAGGGCGTGGTTCTCTCATCCCATAATTTAGAAGATCCCGCAATTTTTGATGATCTTGTAGATTCCGGTCTTTTAAATCTGGATGGATGCCTGACCATCAAAGAGGTCATCGGTGCCACCCTGACAAAAACATGTGATTCTCTGACACCCCTGACAAAAGACCTCATAGACGAGGTTCAGAACGCATTTGTTGAAGAGGAAAAAGAAGCAAAACCGACCGAACATGAACCGGAAACGCCTGCAACAGTTTCTTCTCCCCTCACAATGAGTACCAGACTTCCCGGCGGGACACTGAAAATATCCATTGGTGAAGGAAAAGATATACACATCGAGTTACCGCTCTCCGGCACAGGTCAGCCAGCCGCCGTTCCCTCCGGCGAACATATGCCCGGTCAGTCTGCCTGTTCTGTTTCTGATGCTGTCTCAGCCAAAGCTGCAGCTCCTGAACCAAAACTGCTCCGCTCTCTCACAAGAAAGCATTATAAGATCACCGAGGTAAAACGAGGCCCCGAAACACATATTGACGGCACCGTCCTCACGATCCGTGAGGGGATCGAAAAAGAAGCCATCGCAAGTCAGGCACTTGTACACGATTTAAAAATAGACATTATTACCCCCGACAAATACCAGACCTATTCAGAAACGATCATGGATGTTCAGCCCATCGCCACAAAGGAAAAGGGTTGTGAAGTGGGCAGCGGTGTCACCCGTGTCATAGATGGTGTGATCATGATGGTAACCGGAACCGACGACAACGGCGTACAGATCGGTGAATTTGGTTCTTCCGAAGGTTATCTGGACGAAAATATCATGTGGGGCAGACCCGGTGCTCCTGACGAAGGCGAGATCTTTATCAAAACACAGGTAACGATCCAGGCAGGCACCAACATGGAGCGTCCCGGTCCGCTGGCTGCCCATTCCGCCACCGATGTGATCACCAACGAGATCCGTCAGGCACTGAAAAAGCTTGACGACGATTCCCTGGTCACAGACACCGAAGAATTTCACCAGTATCGCCGCCCCGGCAAGAAAAAAGTCATTATTGTCAAAGAGATCATGGGACAGGGCGCGATGCACGACAATCTGCTGCTGCCGGTGGAGCCCGTGGGTATTCTTGGTGCAAAGCCGAATGTAGATATCGGAAACGTTCCGGTCGTTGTCTCCCCGCTGGAGGTTCTGGACGGCTGTATCCATGCGCTGACCTGTATCGGACCGGCTTCCAAGGAGATGAGCCGCCATTATTGGAGAGAGCCGCTGGTGTTAGAGGCACTGTTTGACCCGGATCTGGATCTGTGCGGTGTCCTTTTAGTCGGAAGTCCCCAGATCAACACTGAAAAATTTTACGTCTCCAGACGCGTCGGCATGACCTGCGAGGCGCTGGATGTAGATGGTGCCTTTGTCACCACTGAGGGCTTTGGAAATAACCACATTGATTTTGCAAGCCACATCGAGCAGATCGGTATGCGCGGCATTTCCGTTGTCGGTCTCTCCTTCTGCGCAAAGCAGGGCGCACTGGTTGTAGGTAATAAATACATGACCTGTATGGTGGATAACAACAAATCCGAGGGCGGTATTGAAAATGAAGTACTTGCCAACAATACGCTTTGCCCGGAGGATGCGATCCGTGCCATCGCCATGCTCAAAACAGCCATGGATGGCGGCGATGTGAAGGCTGCGCAGAAAAAATGGGATCCAAAGGTCAAGGAAAACAACATCGAATTGATCTCGAATGTGACGGGAAAACCCATTGTTCCGGTGAAAAATGAGACTTCCCTTCCGATGAGCAAAAAACGTCTGGAAAAATATTCATAACGGTTCCGCTTCGATCCGGTCACAATGATCTAGCATAAGAAATCGGAATGGCAAAACAGACAGTTTGGAGTTGCAATTATGAAATATGGAGATAAGATTATCTATATGGAAGGCGTCATCGTGGAAGTCACGGATGGCGCTGTGGGAATCGATCTGAAAGGCCGTCTTGGCTATCTGAAGATTCCCATGAGGATGCTGATCACGGATTATGAGATTAAAGTGGGTCAGGAGGTTGGCTTTCAGATGAGCTTTATTGAACAGCTTAGCCCTGACGTGAATGAGCACTACATCACGGGCAAGACCAGTTCATGACCAGCGCTGTCTCCACAACCCGGGAGCAGCAGACTCCACCATAAAATATGGCTCTGGAAGCGTATCTATTCGGTTCCTGAGTCGGAAAGGAGAACAAAACATATGCCAAACAAAACACCCTTTGACGGCATTCAGTCGGAAATCTACGTTCCCGTCACACCTCCCCCTGTATGGGCGGAAGTGAAAAAGCCGTTAAACCAGATGAAGGTTGCCATTGCAACTGCTGCCGGTGTTCATTGCAGGAAAGATCCCAGATTTAATCTTTCCGGAGATTTTACATTCCGTGAAATTCCGGATGACACTCCTACTTCTGAGCTGATGGTCTCTCACGGCGGATATGACAACAGTGATGTGAACAAAGACATTAACTGCATGTTCCCCATTGACCCGTTACATTTACTGGAAAAGAACGGCGTGATCGGCAGTGTTTCCGAAGTGCATATCGGCTTCATGGGCGGCGGTGGCAATCAGGAAAAATTCAAAAATGAGACCGGCCCCAAAATCGCGCATATCTTAAAGGATCACAACGTTGACGCTGTAGTCCTGACTGCCGGGTGAGGCACCTGTCATCGCTCTGCAGTATTGGTGCAGAGAGCCATTGAAGAGATCGGTATTCCTACTGTGATTATCGCAGCTCTTCCTCCGGTCGTAAAACAGACCGGCACACCCCGGGCCGTTGCGCCGCTTGTTCCCATGGGAGCGAACGCCGGCGAACCGCACAATATCGACATGCAGTACGGCATTGTCAGAGAAGCGTTAGAACAGCTTGAGATACTGGATTCACCCGGTCAGGTCGTTCCGCTAAACTATGAATATGTAGCCAAGGTGTGATTATAAAAGTGTCGCAAAAGAAGACTCTTTTACACCTTATGGATATGAAACATATACGTTCATATCCATAAGGTGTGCATCAAAAATCCCCCGCCTGCCATCGTGCAGACGAGGGATCTTTTTTTATCCTGTTTTGATCTGTTATGATCACACACATTTTACTCCAAAGCAAGTGTCCGTACTGCCTCTACTGCTTCTTTTACATCCTCCATCGTATTATAATAAGAAAAACTAAACCGCACAGCACCTGTATCTGCCGTTCCAATCGCCTGATGAGCAAGCGGCGCGCAATGGGCACCGGAGCGGGTCGCGATCTCAAACCTCTCCATCAGTTCATCTGCCACTTCTCCGGAATCATAACCCTCGATATTAAGGGAAACAACCCCAGTCCGCTCCCCTTCAAAATCGCCATACAGCTTCACGTTTGGAATATCCCGGATCTGTTTATAAAACGTCCTCGCAAGTGACCTCTCATGATGCCCGATTTTTTCCACACCAATCTCCCGTACGAAGCGGACTGCCGCCAGCAAACCCGCGATCCCATGGGTATTTAGCGTTCCCGCCTCCAGATGTTCCGGATAATCCTTGGGCTGCCTTCGGTCATAGGAATGGATACCCGATCCACCCTCCTTTAACGGCTTAATTTCCACATCTTCTCTCACCAACAGACCTCCTGTGCCCTGGGGCCCCAGCAGGCCCTTATGCCCGGTAAAACAGAGTACCGCAATGTTCATAGCTTTCATGGAGATTGGGATAGTTCCCGCCGTCTGAGATGCATCCACAATAAGTGCGACATCCTTTCTGCGGCAAATCTCTCCTACACGCTCTAAATCATTCACATTCCCCGTCACATTAGACGCATGCTGGATCACAAGCGCCCGGGTCTCTTTTTGCACAGCCCGTTCCAATTCCTCATATAAGATTCTGCCTTTTTCATCTGCATCCACAACCGTCAGACGGATGATTCCCTCGTCCTGCAAACAAAACAGCGGACGCAACACGGAATTGTGCTCCATGGCTGTTGTGATAACATGGTCACCCCGTTGAAAAAAGCCCTTGATCGCTGTATTTAATGCTTCCGTTGCATTGCTCGTAAAACAGACGCGGTTTGGCGTTGGAAATTCGAACAACTCCGCCAGCTGCTGCCTCGCCTCCGTGACAATACGCGCCGCACAAAGAGATGCTGAATGAACGCCTCTGGCTGCATTTCCCGCCTGATTCATTGCATCAAGCATCGCGTCAATGACACACTGGGGTTTCTGTAAAGTTGTAGCTGCGTTGTCCAGATATAGCATAGATTCTCCTTTTTCCTGTAAGCATTTCTTCATCATGCCTGATACAAAAATTTTTCTATCGGTTTCTCCACAATGAGACTCCTGCACGTTTTCAGCCATGCATTTCTCATATATCCCATGCTCTCTAGCGCACCGTAATTTCTACTGCTTCCTTTTCCGTAACTTTTCCAACGATCCGCGCCGGAAGCCCGATGGCCTGTAATTCTTTTAGGATCACATCTGCTTCTTTTGCATCTACCGCTGTCAAAAGTCCCCCGGAGGTCTGCGGATCAAACAGAATCTCCTCCATGGCAAACGGAATATCCTCAAAGGAAACAAATTCCTGCACATGATTCCGGTTCCTCTGCGCCGCAGCTGTCAGATAAAATTCTTCCGCCGCGCGGTAAGCACCCTCCATATAAGGAATCTCACTGCTTTCGATGACCGCCGACCATCGTCCGTCCAGCATTTCATGAAGATGTCCTAAAAAGCCAAAGCCAGTCACATCCGTACACGCATGCACCGTATATTTGTACAATACCTCTGCCGCATATTTATTGAGTGTTGTCATTGAGCGGATGGCTTCCTCCATATCTGCTTCCGAAGCCTCCTGCACGCGATTTGCTGTACAGATCAATCCTACACCAAGCTTCTTTGTCAGGATCAGCACATCCCCCGCCTGGCAGCCGTTATTTGCAAGGATCTTGTCCGGATGAACGATTCCCGTGACGGAAAGACCGTATTTCACGCTCTCATCCACGATGGAATGACCTCCTGCCAGAGAGCCCCCTGCCTCCTGCACCTTCTCTGCACCACCCATCATGATCTGACCAAGTATATTTAAATCCATTTTTTCCGGGAAGCAGACAATATTTAATGCAGTCAGCACACGTCCACCCATGGCATAAATATCACTGAGCGCATTTGTTGCCGCAATCTGTCCAAAAATATATGGATCCTCCACCATTGGCGGGAAAAAATCCAGTGTCTGGACGATCGCCTGTTCCTCATTTAACTGATATACTGCTGCATCATCATGACTGTCATAACCGATCAGGAGATTCTCATCCCGTTCTCCCTTTGGCAGACACTCCAGCACACGGTTCAGCATCCCAGGTCCAAGCTTCGCTGTACATCCGCCTCCCTTACAAAATTCTATCCTTCCCTCCATCTTACTGTTCCTCCTGCATCTATGTTTATTTATCGAAGATATCCTCTCTCTGCAAAGTTGCCATGTTCTAATCTCTTTACGATCCAACGAAATCACATTCTCGTCAGGATATTAACTAACATGCGAAGTTAAGGAATCCTCTCACATGCGGATCGTGCGCTCCGTCTCTTTCCCACACCAGCTCGTGATCCCTTCCTTATCCAGCCATGCCATCAAAGGCTTTGCCGACTTTCTGGTGGTTCCAAGCAAATCCCGGAGCGCTGCAAACGAGATTTTCTCGTGATCCTTTGCATATTCGTCCAGTTTTTCACGGATCTCCTTTGCGACCAAAGGTGCGGTATAATAGTCCCCCTCAATATGGATCAGCTTTCCGATGGATACCAGATACGTGATCCGGTCCTCAAATTCCTTTTTTGTGGTGGCCTCCGTCATCAGCGTCCCGACCGGGATCAGATTCATGCCATTTCGCTGTAATGTTTTTAATATGCGCGATGTAAAGCGCTTCATCTTATCATCAACAGAAATCGAAAAATCGCTTTTCGCATACACAAGCTCTGTTTTTTCAATTCTTCGAAAGGCTCCCTTTTTTTCATCGTCCTGCTCCGGTCTGTTGCAAACTGCTGCAACCCGTCCTTCACGAACAAGAAAATCCAGATATGCATCCACTCTCTGGGCATCCCAGGAAGCAAAGCAATTATTTTTCAGATAAAGCCTCGGTGCGCCTGCCAAAAACGGATGTTGTTCATGAAATGCCGTCAGTATCCGTTGCACTTCCTGCCACTTTTGATTCTCTGCCTCAAAGGTCCAATAATAACTGCTCTTTTTTCCCTGCATAAAGGCAAACTGCTGAGTCCCAGCCATTTCCCCGATCGTCTGTATCAGCTTTTCGTCATAAAATCTGTGTGATTCCACAAACTCATCCAGTTTTACCGGCTTTTCACGTTTTCCTGACAGCCATCGCATCACAAGCTCCGGAAGCTGATTATTTTCCTCATCAGAAAATTCCGCCAGCGTAGCCTCTGACTTTCTCTTATGCTTTTGAGCCACCTCATGGATCACAATGCCGCCGCCAACTGATTCCAAAGGAGATAAAAACCGGATGACAAAACGATCCTTTTTCTTTACCGCCAGCGGATGCTCACAGACCAGCTGTGCATAGTCACTCTCTCCTGCATGCAATTCCTCCTTCGACATGAGGATCACACGACAGATCGTCTCCACCGTTCCAATGTGCAGATGGACACGGCTCTGATTTTTTATCACACGCCCGCAATCCTTAAATATTGTCAGGCGCACATCCAGTCGATCCGTAGGGGTGAGCGTATCCGGATACGCTGCCACATCCCCCCGTTTCACCTGATTTTTATCCACTCCGTTCAGAAGCACCGCCACGCGCTGGCCTGCCATGCCCTCCTGTGCAGGCACACCGTGCACCTGCACACTTTTGACACGTGTACGGATGCCGGAAGGATAGAGTTCCACTGGGTCATTCACATAAACATGACCGGACAACAGCGTGCCCGCCACCACTGTTCCGATTCCCTTTGGAGAGAGCACGCGATCCACAGGAAGCCGGAAACGCCCGGATACACTCCGGTTTCTCACAAGTGTTTTCGCCTTTTTTACGATCTCCTGCTTTAACATTTCCAGACCATATCCCGTCAACGAGGAAACCATCACCATCGGCCATTCAAAGCATACCGTATCCTTTAGCCCCTCATGGATCTCCCTTTCGATCCGCTCTGCCTCCTGCTGCCCGATCATGTCATATTTTGTCAGAACAACGATCCCGGCCGGCACCTGCAGCACATCCAGAATATTCACATGTTCTCTGGTCTGGGGCATGATCCCCTCATCCATCGCGATCGTTAGCAGCACAAGATCCATACCGCACACACCGGCCACCATATTGGGAAGAAATTTTTCATGCCCCGGGACATCGATCACTCCGGCCCGCTCGCCATTTGGCAGATCAAAATAGGTAAAGCCAAGATCAATGGTGATCCCGCGCTGTTTTTCTTCCTTCATGGTATCCGTATTACGCCCGGTCA
>JALFNQ010000200.1 GCA_022773965.1 Lachnospiraceae bacterium | reverse complement strand
ATAATGACGTGCAGTCCGTGGGCAACGGGATCCGTCTGGAGGATGTACGCAAGGTGACGATTACTTCCAACAAGTTCAAATTTGTGGGAAAAGCAAAGGGTGATGCTTACCACGGGATCCAGCTGCGTCTGGAAAGCCAGGCTGACCAGATCAAAAATAATACGATCAGCGGTTACAATGCCAACGGAATCTATCTGAATACGAATTCCAAGGCCGGAACGATCAGCGGAAATAAGGTTTCAAATGTTGGAAAATATGGGATCGGAATCGAGCAGTCGAAGGTGACGGCGATCAAAGGCAATACCATCAAAAAGGCGAAGAATTGGGGAATTGCCGTTGTGATCCGGGCGAATGTGTCTAAGATTTCTGGAAATAAGATCAGCGGATGCCTGGAAAAAGTACATATTACGAAAGATTCAAAAGCAAAGAGCGTTTGATGACACAAAAAAGCAGTCACTGGATGTGGCTGCTTTTTGTTGCTTTATTTCATGTTGAGCTTTTTCTTTAGTTTTTTTACGAAGCTGTTGTTGAGCGCTTCGTTGGCTTTGGCCAGCTCTGCACGAAGTTTTTTGTTCTCGGCAGCCAGATTGCTGACCTGTCGTTTGAGCTTTGCACGCTCATTTTTTGATTTCTTCATATCTTTGTGTTCCTGCCTGGTTCTCTCCAGCCACATGCGCAGTGTGCGATCCATGAGCTCATATCTCCAATGGTATACTTCCTCATCGCTGGCGGTAAAACGATCCAGTTCTTCTGTGGAACGCTCCTCGGTAGACATGCGTGCCACGAAGTCCTCGCAGGACTTGATCAAAGCCTCTCTGACCGGTTTGTAATCCGGCTTGTTGGGCTTGGGATTTGTGAAATCATAGTCATAATTGCCTGCCAGAAAATCATCTGTCTTGATATAATGCAGGAAGTCGTAATACGGTGAGAAACGGATGTCATCGTCCATCTGCTTGATCAGAACGACCGGTGTTTCCTGTGACAGACAGGGTAATGAGCAGTGGAGCTTTTTCGTGATGACACATTTGGCGTTGCGGTAGGTGGTAAGCAGCTCTTCGACCTTTTCCTTGCGCTGCTCCCAGGTACGGGTCTCATCCCGCTCGCCGATGTGCGTCATGATCTTTAACTCATATCCGCTGTCCTTCAAAAGATCTACCAGCTTGTCCCGTACTTTGGCGTCCACATCTACGATACAGATATATTCCTTTTCAGGCTTGATAATGGGCATCTGGGGCAGTGTCAGTGTGATACAGCCCGAGAAATAACAGTCGATGCCGAGCTTTTTCATCTGCTCCATTGTGTAATAGTCACGGCAGCCGATGGGAGCGTAGTCCTTCAGGTATTGTCCTCCAAGCCCCTCCAGTGCTTCGTATTTCAGTGGAGAACCCGGCTGAAGAGAGAGCTCATGATCTGCGTAATGAATGCCGACCATGTGCGGTACGATGCAGCGTGCCGGCGGCCAGTGCCATTTCTCCCACATATACCATGCGTTCATGATCACTGCAACAGGCTCGTTATTTTCGCTTTGAAACTGATGAATATGCTCGCGGTCTACAAAATAATCCAGGGAAGGGTAGAAGCGTGCGGTCGCGTATGCCTGGATGTCATCACCCAGATTTACGTTGTTTTTGTTAAACAGTACTCCGTATTTCATGCGTGTCCCCTTTCGAACAAAATGTTTTGATACTGCGCTCATCATGTTACATTTCAGCCCCAGCCTGAAATGTAACGAATTTGGCGATGCTTCGCATGCAAAATCGCCAAATTCATGACGCATGTACGTTTTTGGCACGTAGCCCGCAGAAAATGCTGGCTACTGTGTGAAAAGTAACCTCATCATAGCATAAATGAGTAAAAAAGTCAAAAAAGTTGCTTGAAAATGGCTGGATGTGTTATACTGATAAAACTGAAAGCAATTACTGCATCGAAACAGTCATACAAATGCAGGAAGGAATTAAGAGGTATTAGAAATGAAGAAACAAAGAGGTGTAATGAAGAAGGTGGTCGCATGGGTACTTGTATGCGGCATATTTTTTGGCTTTGACTCCGGGCATCAGGTACAGGCAGCGGACATATCGGGTACGACAACTCTGCGTATTTTGTCCACGACAGACCTGCACGGTCAGAGTGTAAATATGAATTATGATTCGGCATATGAATACAAACAGGGCAGTCTTGCGCAGGCATCGACCTTGATCAATGACGCGAAAAAGTCTTTAAAATACGGAAATACCCTGTTGGTGGATATTGGTGATACGATCTATGGTTATGGATCGGACAGTATTTACCGTGGGACAGTCACTGGTGGAGAGTATATGTATGCAGAGATGGCTGCTATGGGTTATGATGCTATGACAGTGGGCAATCATGATTTTGATTATGGATATACATATCTGAAGGATCAGCTGGAGGAGGCAGGTCTTGGCGACAAGGTTATCGTGTCAAATGTGTATAACGCGAAGACGAAAAAGAACGTATGGGCAGAGAATCGGGTGATCACAAAGACACTTAAAACGAGCACGGGAAAATCAGTTTCTGTAAAGATCGGTCTGATCGGTGTGACAACGCCTACGCTGACGACTCATTATGACCATTCGCTGCTGCTGACAACCAAGGACATGGTGGACAGCGTAGAGGAGCAGGTGGAAAAGCTGAAAAAGAAAAATGTGGATCTGATCATTGCGCTGGCGCATACGGGAATCGGCAGTCAGGGTGAATATGTTCAGATGAGCGAAAATGCGGCCTATGAAATATCGAAGATCAATGGGCTGGATGCGATCGTAGGCGGTCATGCCCATGTCAATTTTCCTTCTACTGATGCAAATGTGCAGAAATTTTACAGCTATCCCGGAATTTCTGCAGATGGACATTTAAATGGAAAGCCCTATGTGGCGGTGAAGGATCATGGTGCGGGAATTGGCATGATCGATCTGACGTTAAAGGTAGTGAACGGAAAGGTGACGGTGGCAGGCAGCAGCGCAAAGGTAAAGTATGTAAAGTCTTCCACGAAAGCAGATGAGACAGTTACGGAGATTAATGATGAGTATCAGGAGCAGTTGGATGAGATCTACAGCACCAGTCTTGGAAAGATAGACGGCCGCGTGACAAATTATTTTGGCCCGTTGGAAGATAATGCGATCATACAGGCGGCAAACGAGGCAAAGATCCGCTATGGTCTGGAGTATATCAATACGGTAGCGACAAGTTTTAAGGATTGCCCGGTCGTTGCGGTTACGAGCTATAACCTTACGGGCGATCAGTCTACACAGGATTATCTGGATATCGATACAGAGGTTACGGTGGCGGACAGCTTAAATATCCAGAACTGGAACAAAGAGTTTGCGTTTATTTACAGTATCACCGGTGATCAGCTGCGGGAGTGGCTGGAGTGGGTGGCAAGCGCTTATCAGAAGCCTTCCTCTGCGGCAAATTCCACGTGGAAGGATGCTGAGGTTCAGCAGTATGTGGAAAACGAAGATTTCGTTCCAGTCCTGAACAAAGAGTGGATCGATGACTGGTCCGGTTTTCCTGTTTTTGATGGTATTGAGTATGAGATCGATCCAACGAAGAGTGCCAGATATAATAAGGCAGGGGATCTAATTAATGAAAGCGCACATCGTGTGACTAAATTTACATGTAATGGCAAGGAAGTTCTGGATCAGATGGATTTTGTGCTGGTCAGCCCCCGAATGAACAGTTCATTTTGTAAGGTTGCTACCAGTATACCGGAGTATGTGATCTGTAATAAACGTGTCTATATCAACGAACTGCTTCAGGATTATCTGAAAGATCAGAGCCAGTATGCAACGCTGAATGTGCAGACGGATGAAAACTGGCAGGTTCATTTTCCTGAGGGAACTGATTATCTGATCAAATCATCGAAGAAGTCGGAGGATGATGCGCGTACGAAGGACTGGTATGTCCAGACGTTGGATAAGAATTCCAAAAATGCATACTATCAGGCGGGAATGAAGGATGAGACTGAGGATCAGGCACCGCCGCTTCTGGTTGTGGGATCGGCAAATACAAAGATGACGAATCACAAGATACCGGTTGTTGTGCAGGCCAGTGACCGTTCGGGAGTCCGGGCGGTGAAATATCACAGCGGGATCGTACCAGTGGAGTCAGATCTGTGGAAGAGCGGGACAGCTGTCAACGGCGGTTCGTTTCTGGTCGGAGTGAATGGTATTTTTTCTGTGATGGCGGAAGATACATGCGGAAATCGTACCGTGCGTTATATTCAGATCAATAATTTTAATGAAAATGTGCTGGAAATCCCTGAGATCACAAAGTGTACGAATCGAGCAAAGCAGATTCTTGGAACTGCCGAGCCGAAAACAACGATTTATGCAAAGACAGAGGATGAAACCTATACGGCAGTGGTGGCGGCAGACGGTGCATTTGCGATCGATACCCCCAAGCTTCCTGCGGATTCCATCGTGAAGCTGTGGATCGAAGATGACAGCGGACGAAAGAGTGAGAAGGTCGCCTGTGTGGTAAAGCGAACTGGTGCAAACACACCGGAGATTGATGAGATTACAAATAAGAGTCATGCGATCACCGGCTGGCTAAATGATTCAAAGTATTGCAAAGTGATTGCATTTGCAGGCGATGTCGTCTATGTTCCAGAGGATGGCGGTGTCAAGGCTTATGAGAACAGTCCTGTATACGACTATACGAAAAAGATACAGACTGTGAAATACAGTGTTTCTGATGGCACATTTAGTCTGAGTATTCCGGTTCAGCTGGCTGGAACAAAATTCCAGGTGTATAGTCTGGACTGGACGGATAAGAGCAGTATTACAACAAAACTGGTGACGGCAGATGTGGCACCGAATATGCCGAAACTGACACAGATCTATGCGGTAGATGATCATGTATATGGAAAGATTCCGGCTGTTAAGAACGGTGCCTGTCAGATCAGTGTGACAGACGGGGAGGAAACGTATACAGGAACTTCGGATGCGAAAGGTTTCTTTTCGGTGGAAGTAGGCGCATTGCCTGAGGGTCAGGAGTTGGTTGTTACGGCATCGGATACTGTGGATGGAAAAAAACGGACCAGTGCCCAGGCAAAAGTAACAGTTGCATCTGCAGATGCGATCGCAGTGGCAGATTTTGATTCACAGATCAGCTTTGATGAGATTGACAGCAAGGGAACGGTTATTTCCGGCTCTATGAGTGATTACGAGGGCAAGATCAATCTTTTGATCGGAAAGACACGAGTGTCAACTGTTGTTTCCGGGGGAATGTTCTCGTACACGATGTCTCAGCCGAAGGCTGCCGATACACCTGTTTACGCAATGGTACGTGATACAGACGGAACGATCGCGGATATCAATAAGACAGCGGTAACGCTGGCGCTTCCGGAGATGCCGGAATTGTTTACGGATGTGGTCTATGATACAACGGAAGAGATCGAAGTATTCTGTAAGGATCGGGCAACGGCTGTTGTCAAGATCGGAAAGAAATACTATAAGAGCGATCAGGCTGTTTATGATGAAGACTTCGAGGGTTATGTGTATACCGTGAAGGTCACAAAGCAGCCAAAGGTGGGCGATGACGTGATCGTCTACATGATGAATGCGACCGGAAAGAGTGGTAAATTAAAGTCAGCTGTGGAGGAAGATCCGGTGGCAAAGAAGGAAAGAGAAGCGGAGAAGGAAAAAGAGAAATCTGAGTCAAAGGCTTCTGATAAAAAATAATATAAACCGATAACAGGGGTGGCGTTCGCAGGAATGCTGCCTTTGTTGCATTTCAGGCACTGGACTGAAAGAATTCTGAAAAAAGTTCTTGCAATTTTGTGGGACTTGTGATATGCTGTATGATGCTTTATTGTGGTAAATAGGCTAATTCTGCGCTCTTTTGGGCAGAGACAGTCAAAATAATAATAACGAGAGGTGAAACGTCAATGGAGAAAAACAGAATACGTCCGGTACAAGCTGGCAAGAGCCTGCGTATGAGTTACTCAAGACAAAAAGAAGTTCTGGAAATGCCCAATTTGATTGAGGTACAGAAGGACTCCTACCAGTGGTTCCTGGACGAAGGTTTAAAAGAAGTGTTTGCAGATATCTCTCCCATTACGGACTATAGCGGACACCTGAGTCTGGAATTTGTAGATTTTACATTATGCGAGAAGGATGTAAAGTATACGATTCCGGAATGTAAGGAGCGCGATGCGACTTATGCAGCGCCTCTGAAGGTAAAGGTTCGTCTGTATAATAAGGAGACAGAGGAGATCAATGAGCACGAGATTTTTATGGGTGATCTGCCACTGATGACAGAGACGGGTACGTTCGTGATCAACGGAGCTGAGCGTGTTATCGTCAGCCAGCTTGTCCGTTCCCCCGGTATTTATTACGGTATCACCCGTGATAAAGTCGGAAAGACCCTCTATTCCTGTACCGTTATCCCTAACCGTGGTGCATGGTTAGAATATGAGACAGACTCCAATGACGTATTTTATGTTCGTGTAGATAGAACGAGAAAGGTTCCGATCACGGTGCTGATTCGTGCGCTTGGACTCGGAAGCAATCAGGAAATCATTGATTATTTCGGTGAGGAGCCGAAGATCGTTGCAAGTATGGGCAAGGATGTTTCTACAAATTATGAGTCCGGCTTGCTGGAACTGTACAAGAAAATCCGTCCTGGTGAGCCGCTTACGGTAGAGAGCGCTGAGAGCCTGATCTCTGCAATGTTCTTTGATCCCAGAAGATATGATCTGGCAAAAGTAGGACGATACAAATTTAACAAAAAACTCGCATTTAAGAACCGCCTGCGCGGTCAGGTGCTGGCAGAGGATGTCGTTGATCCCTCTACCGGTGAAGTGCTGGCACAGGCAGGAACCCAGCTTACCAGAGAGATGGCTGAGGAGATCCAGAATGCAGCGGTTCGTTATGTCATGATCCAGACCGAGGAGCGCAATGTTAAAGTGCTGTCCTCCATGATGGTAGATCTTGGCGCCTGGGTGCCCGAGCTTGCAGACAAGGAAGCTCAGAAGGAACTGGGTATTAACGAGCTGGTTTATTATCCGGTATTAAAGCAGATCTTAGAGGAGAATTCTGCATTAGAGGATATTAAAGATGCGATCCGCAAGAATGTGCATGAATTGATTCCTAAGCACATTACAAAGGATGACATTTTTGCTTCTATTAATTATAACATGCATCTGGAGTGGGGCATTGGAAACGATGATGATATCGACCATTTGGGTAACCGTCGTATTCGTGCGGTTGGTGAGCTGCTCCAGAATCAGTACCGCATTGGTCTTTCCAGATTGGAGCGTGTGGTACGTGAGCGTATGACAACACAGGATCTGGAGGGTATTTCTCCTCAGAGCCTGATCAATATCAAACCTGTAACTGCGGCTGTCAAGGAGTTCTTTGGTTCTTCACAGCTGTCACAGTTCATGGATCAGAACAACCCGCTGGGTGAGCTGACACATAAAAGACGTCTTTCTGCATTGGGACCTGGTGGTCTGAGCCGTGACCGTGCCGGATTCGAGGTTCGAGATGTCCACTACTCGCACTATGGACGTATGTGCCCGATTGAGACACCAGAAGGACCGAACATCGGTCTGATCAACTCACTGGCATGTTATGCGCGCATCAATGAGTATGGTTTTGTTGAGGCACCGTACCGTAAGATTGACAAGACAGATCCGAAGAATCCGCGTGTCACGGACGAGGTTGTTTATATGACCGCTGATGAAGAGGATAATTACCATGTAGCGCAGGCGAACGAGAAGCTGGATGCAGAGGGCCACTTTGTGCGTAATTCCGTATCCGGTCGATACCTGGATGAGACACAGGAGTATGATAAGACCATGTTTGATTACATGGATGTCTCTCCGAAGATGGTGTTCTCTGTGGCTACGGCGTTGATTCCGTTCCTGCAGAACGATGATGCGAACCGTGCGCTGATGGGTTCCAACATGCAGCGTCAGGCTGTGCCGCTTTTGACAACGGAGGCTCCCGTAGTAGGAACCGGTATGGAGCCGAAGGCAGCTGTTGACTCGGGTGTCTGTGTGGTTGCAAAGAAGTCCGGTATTGTTGAGAAGGCTCAGTCTGATGAGATCTGGGTAAAGAATGATGACGGAACCACTTCTGATTATAAACTGACCAAGTTCTCCAGAAGTAACCAGAGTAACTGTTACAACCAGAGACCGATCGTGTTCAAGGGCGATCATGTAGAGGCGGGCGAGGTTATCGCTGACGGTCCTTCTACCTCTGAGGGTGAGTTGGCTTTAGGAAAGAATCCGCTGATCGGATTCATGACCTGGGAAGGTTACAACTACGAGGATGCAGTTCTGTTAAGTGAGCGTTTAGTGCAGGATGATGTATATACATCTGTGCATATTGAGGAATATGAGGCAGAGGCACGTGACACCAAGCTCGGACCGGAAGAGATTACCCGCGATGTGCCCGGTGTTGGTGAGGATGCATTAAAAGACTTAGACGAGCGCGGAATTATCCGTATTGGTGCCGAGGTGCGTGCCGGTGATATTCTGGTCGGAAAGGTAACACCGAAGGGTGAAACTGAGCTGACAGCAGAGGAGCGTCTGCTTCGCGCGATCTTTGGTGAGAAGGCGAGAGAAGTCCGTGATACTTCCCTGAAAGTACCTCACGGCGAGTATGGTATCGTTGTGGATGCAAAGGTATTTACAAGAGAAAATGGCGATGAGTTATCTCCGGGTGTGAACCAGGCGGTTCGTATTTATATTGCCCAGAAGCGTAAAATTTCTGTCGGCGATAAGATGGCGGGTCGTCACGGTAACAAGGGTGTGGTTTCCAGAGTGCTTCCGGTGGAGGATATGCCGTTCCTTCCCAATGGACGTCCTTTGGATATCGTATTGAACCCCCTTGGTGTGCCTTCACGTATGAATATCGGACAGGTGCTGGAGATCCATCTGAGCCTTGCTGCAAAAGCCCTTGGCTTTAATATTGAGACACCGGTATTTGACGGTGCAAGGGAAATTGATATTCAGGATACACTGGAACTTGCAAATGATTATGTCAACCTGCCTTTTGATGAAGAGGAGGCAAAGGATCCGGAATGGAAAGAGGGCACAGAGATTTTCTTTGAAAAATACAAAGATACTCTGCGTGAAGACGTTATGGAATACTTATCCGATCACAGAGCTCACAGAGATCTGTGGAAGGGTGTGCCGATCTCCAGAGATGGAAAGGTGCAGCTGCGTGATGGACGTACAGGAGAGCCCTTTGATTCACCGGTTACGATCGGACACATGCATTATCTGAAGTTGCATCATCTGGTAGACGATAAGATCCATGCGCGTTCTACCGGTCCTTACTCTCTGGTAACACAGCAGCCTCTGGGTGGTAAGGCACAGTTTGGTGGACAGCGTTTTGGAGAGATGGAGGTTTGGGCACTGGAAGCTTACGGTGCATCATATACCCTTCAGGAGATCCTGACTGTCAAGTCTGATGATGTGGTTGGACGTGTGAAGACTTATGAGGCGATCATTAAGGGAGATAATATCCCTGAGCCCGGTATTCCTGAGTCCTTTAAGGTGCTCCTTAAGGAGCTGCAGTCTCTGGGTCTGGATGTTAAGGTGCTGGATGAAAACCGTCAGGAAGTAGAACTGATGGAAATCAGCGAATATGGCAATACAGATCTCAATGCGATCATTGCCGGAGATAAGGATTTTGCGTTTGAGGACAGCGAGAGCTTTTCTAAGCGTGGGTTCTCAAAGGTAGAGTTTGATGCGGACAGCGAGGAGCTTGTGAGCGTTGAAGAAGATGAAGAGCCTGATGATTTAGATGATGATTTTGGAGCAGATGATTTTGATGATGATGCTCTTTTAGATGACGAAGATTAGAAGGGAGTGCCAAAATGCCTGAGACAGCAAATAAAGAAAACTACCAGCCGATTTCATTTGACGCAATTCAGATTGGGCTGGCCTCACCTGAGAAGATCAGAGAGTGGTCCCACGGCGAAGTAAAGAAGCCGGAGACTATCAATTACAGAACATTAAAACCGGAAAAAGATGGTTTGTTCTGTGAGAAGATCTTTGGACCCAGCAAAGACTGGGAGTGCCATTGCGGCAAGTACAAAAAGATCCGTTATAAGGGTGTTGTCTGCGACCGTTGTGGCGTGGAGATCACAAAAGCAAGCGTGCGTAGAGAGAGAATGGGACATATTGAGCTTGCGGCGCCTGTGTCTCATATTTGGTATTTCAAGGGCATTCCTTCGCGTATGGGATTGATCCTTGACTTGTCACCCCGTGTACTGGAAAAAGTATTATATTTTGCCTCCTATATCGTATTGGATCCCGGAAAGACAGATCTGTCCATGAAGCAGGTGCTGTCAGATGCCGATTATCAGGCTGCACGGGAGAAATATGGAAATAATTTCCGTGTAGGAATGGGAGCAGAAGCGATTTTAGAGCTTTTGCAGGCGATTGATCTGGAAAAGGATTCCGCAGAATTAAAGGCAGCATTAACCGATGCGACCGGACAGAAAAAGGCGCGTATTATCAAGCGTCTGGAGGTTGTAGAAGCCTTCCGTGAGTCCGGAAATAAGCCGGAATGGATGATCATGACGGTCATTCCTGTTATTCCGCCGGATCTGCGCCCGATGGTACAGCTGGATGGTGGTCGTTTCGCGACATCCGACCTGAATGATCTGTACCGCCGTATCATTAACCGTAACAACCGTCTGCGCAGATTGCTGGAGCTGAATGCACCGGATATTATCGTGCGCAACGAGAAGCGTATGCTGCAGGAGGCTGTGGATGCGCTGATCGATAACGGACGAAGAGGACGCCCGGTCACCGGTCCCGGAAATCGTGCGTTAAAGTCTCTGTCTGACATGTTAAAGGGAAAATCCGGACGTTTCCGTCAGAACCTGTTAGGAAAACGTGTTGACTATTCCGGACGTTCTGTTATCGTTGTAGAGCCGAAATTAAAGATTTATCAGTGTGGTCTGCCCAAGGAGATGGCGATCGAGCTGTTTAAGCCTTTTGTTATGAAAGAACTGGTATCAAATGGTACTGCTCATAATATCAAGAGTGCAAAGAAGATGGTGGAGCGTTTACAGCCAGAAGTGTGGGATGTTTTAGAAGATGTCATTAAAGAGCATCCGGTTATGCTGAACCGTGCTCCTACTCTGCACAGACTTGGTATTCAGGCGTTTGAGCCGATTCTTGTCGAGGGTAAGGCGATCAAGCTTCATCCACTTGTTTGTACCGCATTCAACGCCGACTTCGATGGAGATCAGATGGCTGTCCATCTGCCGTTGTCGCAGGAAGCTCAGGCTGAGTGCCGCTTCATGCTGCTTTCTCCGAACAACCTGTTAAAGCCTTCCGATGGAGGCCCGGTAGCCGTTCCTTCACAGGATATGGTGCTTGGTATCTACTATCTGACGATGGATAAGGTGCCTGACTATACCAAGGACGGTGTTACAACTGTAAACGACAAAATTTATGATTCCAAGGATCAGATCAAGGCTGCGCTGGATGCCGGTGAGATCAAGGTGAATGACATGATCCACTACCAGACCCATGATGAGTCTGAGCGCGAAGTAATCTGTACACCGGAAGATATTTTAGAGCGTTTCTTCAGCAGTACAAACCAGGCATTGCTGGCATATGAGAACGGTGTGATCAGCCTGCATCAGTCGATTCGTGTACATCGGGAAGTCAAGACTCCGGAGGGTGAGCGTGTTTCCGGTGCGATTTCAACAACGCTGGGAAGACTGATCTTTAACGAGATCATTCCGCAGGATCTTGGTTTTGTAAAACGTGAAAAGCCGGAGGATTACCTGTTATTAGAGGTAGACTTCCATGTAGGCAAGAAATATTTAAAGAAGATTCTTGAGAAGGTTATCAATATTCATGGTGCGACCACGACCGCAGAGGTTCTGGATGACATCAAGGCAATGGGTTACAAGTATTCTACACGTGCAGCGATGACGGTATCTATTTCCGATATGACCGTACCGCCCCAGAAGCCGCAGATGATTCAGGATGCGCAGGATACGGTAGACCGCATTACCAAGCAGTATAAGCGTGGTATGATCACTGAGGAGGAGCGTTATAAAGAAGTTGTAGAGACATGGAAGGATACAGATGATGAGCTGACAGCAGCACTGTTGTCCGGACTGGATAAATACAACAACATCTTCATGATGGCTGATTCCGGAGCGCGTGGTTCCGATAAGCAGATTAAGCAGCTGGCAGGTATGCGTGGATTGATGGCAGATACGACCGGACGTACGATTGAGCTGCCGATCAAGTCAAACTTCCGTGAAGGTCTGGACGTATTGGAGTACTTCATGTCTGCGCATGGAGCTCGTAAAGGACTTTCCGATACTGCACTTCGTACTGCCGATTCCGGATACTTGACAAGACGTCTGGTAGACGTATCACAGCATATGATCGTTCGTGAGTCTGACTGCTGTGAGGGAACAGGCAGAGAGATCCCCGGCATGTATGTCAAGGCATTCATGGACGGAAAAGAGGAGATTGAAAGCTTACAGGATCGTATTACCGGCCGTTTTGCAGCCGAGACGATTGTTGATAAGGATGGAAATGTCATTGTTAAGGCAAATCATATGATTACGCCGAAGCGTGCGGAAGCAGTGCTTTCAAAGGGTGTGGATGAAAACGGCGAACCGCTTACCAAGGTGAAGATCCGTACCATCCTGACCTGTCGTTCACATATGGGTGTCTGTGCAAAATGTTATGGTTCTAATATGGCTACTGGTCAGGCAGTACAGGTCGGTGAGGCAATCGGTATCATTGCAGCACAGTCCATCGGTGAGCCCGGTACGCAGCTGACGATGAGAACCTTCCATACCGGTGGTGTGGCTGGTAACGATATTACACAGGGTCTTCCCCGTGTCGAGGAAATTTTTGAGGCAAGAAAACCGAAGGGACTTGCCATCATCACAGAGTTTGGCGGTGTCGCTACTATTAAGGATACCAAGAAGAAGCGAGAGATCATTGTTACGAATCAGGAGACCGGAGAGACAAAGAGCTATCTGATCCCTTATGGTTCCCACATCAAGATCATGGATGGCGCTGTTCTTGAGGCTGGTGATGAGTTGACAGAGGGTTCTGTAAATCCTCATGATATTTTAAAGATCAAGGGTGTTCGTGCGGTACAGGATTACATGCTGCGTGAGGTACAGCGTGTATATCGTCTGCAGGGTGTAGAGATTAATGATAAGCATATCGAGGTTATTGTACACCAGATGCTGCAGAAGATTCGTATCGAGGAAAATGGAGATTCTGACTTCCTGCCCGGAACAATGGTAGATACTCTCGATTTCGAGGATAAGAATGAACAGCTTGTGAACGAAGGCAAGACTCCCGCAGAAGGTACACAGGTACTGCTTGGTATAACCAAGGCATCACTTGCAACGAACTCCTTCCTGTCGGCAGCTTCTTTCCAGGAGACAACCAAAGTTCTGACCGAGGCTGCGATTAAGGGTAAAGTCGATTCGCTGATCGGTATGAAAGAGAATGTTATCATTGGTAAACCGATTCCTGCCGGAACCGGTATGAAGCGTTATCGTAATATCAAGCTGGATTCGGACGAGCGAATGAATGAGCTTTTGATGGATGATGAGCTGTTTGATGACGATGAGTTTACGCTGGATGACGTGGAAGAGTTGAACAACGCTGCGTTTGTAGACAGCTTCGATGATGATGAGGAAGAAGAAGTGCCGATGACTGATGAGGATGTGATTTCCGGGGAGGAGATCGCTGAGGAAGAAGTCGGTGACGAAGAGGAATAAAGCATGATAAAAAGGCGGTTTTTGGCGGAAAATATTGTCAAACCGCCTTTTTTGTGGCTTTTTTTGTAAAAGCTCTTGACAGCAGGAATTTTGGTGTCTATAATCTCGTCTTTGACACTTTGAGAATTAAAAAAGCGCCACAAACCTTGATAAATACTGGGTTTGTGGCACTTTTGACTAGATATATGAAATATAGTAATGTTTTATCTTCTTTTACTTTTTTTCTGAATTCCTTTCATTTTAC
>JALFNQ010000178.1 GCA_022773965.1 Lachnospiraceae bacterium | reverse complement strand
GGGTGAATGGAAGCAGGATATGATGGATCATGGTGTGCCGGACTGGTACATCTGGTCCTGCGAGAAGATCAAATACATGTTCCCGAAAGCGCATGCGGCTGCCTACGTTATGATGGCATGGCGTATCGCCTACTGTAAGGTGTTTTATCCGCTGGCTTATTATGCAGCTTTTTTCTCCATCCGTGCAAAGGCATTCAACTATGAGGTCATGTGTATGGGTAAGGAGCGCCTGAACTACTATATGCAGGACTACGAACGGCGCAGTGCCGAGGCGGCAAAGGAAAATAAAAAGCTGCCGCCGGTGGAGCAGGATATGTATCGTGACATGCGTATCGTGCAGGAGATGTATGCCCGTGGTTATGAATTTCTTCCGATTGATATTTACCGTGCGGATGCCCGGTATTTCCAGGTGATCGACGGTAAATTAATGGCATCTTTAAACACCATCGACGGCATGGGTGACACGGCGGCGGATACAGTTGTGGAGGCTGCGAAGGACGGTCCGTTCCTCTCAAGGGACGACTTCAGACAGCGTACAAAGGTGCCGCAGAAGATCATTGAAAACATGGCGGATATGGGGATGTTCGGGGATCTGCCCGCGACGAATCAGATCAGTTTGTTTGATTTTGTATAATTCCGGACACGCTCCTTCTGACTGTGGTATCACATGCCAGAGGAAGCGCTGTGTACGAAAATGTAATATAAATTCAAATATATAAATAAGAATTTTTTAATGCGAGTGTATTCTTGAAATAATTATGTTTTCTGTCTGCCTAATTCAATATAAGATTTGTAGAGGAATAGGAGAGAGATTATGTCAATTTCAAATATTAAAGCACAATTTGAATGTGATGTGAAAAAAGTATGGGATACAGTTACTTCGTTGGATCAATATGAGTGGCGAAGTGATCTGAGTAAAATTGAGGTCATCAACGAAAAGCAATTCATTGAATATACGAAAGACGGGTTTGCAACTACATTTACGATTACTGTGACTGAACCGTATAAACGATGGGAATTTGATATGGAAAACAGTAATATGAAAGGACATTGGGTTGGCCTTTTTTCTGAAAAAGATGGTCAGACAGAAATTGATTTTACAGAAGATGTAACAGCAAAAAAGCTGATCCTAAGGCCCTTTGTAAAAGGCTTTTTGAAGAAACAACAGGAGTTGTATGTATCTGATCTGAAAAAAGCTCTTGAAAAAGGTATATAAGAGGTGTAAGTATGTCTGAACGTGAAGAAAAATTTGAAAAAATGCTCCAAGGTGTTCAAGAAGAGTATGATGTTACAATAAGTAAAATGGAAAAGTTAAAAACAGAAGGTAAAACTAAAACGGTAACATATAGGCAGCTTATGAGTACGAAGCTTACTCTTCAAAATATGCTTTCAAGATACGAAATTTATGGATTATTAGACTAATGCCAAGGGCTTTACATTAACAGATCTATGGAACAAAAAACGTATCTGTTTTATTCAAAAAATCCAACAGCTTGTTGGAGAAAACATATGATTTAGGCTTTTTTGGAGGGGATTCTATGAAAACAAGAAAGGTTTGTACTATAATCATGGTATTCATGGCAGTTGTACTTATTGTCGGTGCAGTCGTATGGGCGAACACGCCAGAAAGAAAGGCATTCCGTTTTGTCGATCAGCATAGTACAGAGCTTTCTGAAATTTTAGATAATGAACAACCGATTCCTGTTACGTTAAGTGGTAAGCATTATAATAATTGGGATGCAGAACACCCGATGGATGAATTTATCTTGCATACATGGGGAAATACCTACTATGGATGTTATTACTCACCGGATGATGTCCCTCTTGCATTCCAGAACTACAACGTTTCTCTTATTGCTGATGGAAAAGATTGTTGGCAATGGAGTGTTCAAGGCGACAATCAAGGAATAACTAAAAAAATTGCTGACAAATGGTACTATTTTGAAGCATCATTCTGAACCGGATGTAAAGTATTGGAACGATTCATCTATTTTGTGTTATAATAAGTCTGTACAGAAAACATACAATGTAGATGTGTCAAATGTGATCGGTTTTATTGGAGTTGGCGGACCATATAGTTTTTCTGTTCGCACATCTCTATCGGTAAAGATATTGTTAAATCAGCTATTTGATAAGGATTATAACAGAACTGATGGAGAGTCATTTTCACTGATGGATGCGAGTGACATTCCAATGCTGCTGATCCAAAGCAGACATGATGGCCTCATAGATTTTTCATGTGCGGAAGAATTTTATAAAAAAGCCGTAAGTCTTGGAATTGCTTGTGAACTATATGAAGTTGTCGATAAGAAAAATACGCATTCCTGGTACACGGCTGGGATGTTTCTTGAAACAAGAGAGGAAAACAAAGGACTGGATCAGTTCTTTTCGTGGATCGAGAATAAAGGAGAAAAAACTTGACTATATAAGGAGGGCTTATGTTAAATATCATTTTTCAGAAAGCGAAAGCAAAAGATCAAGATAAAATTATCATTGACTCAAGAATTTTTTTCTCTGTTAATAAAAAAAAAGAATGGTTTTCAGATAAATTTGTGCAATTAATAATGGAAAAGGTTGACAGGGTAAAAGTAATTAGAGATTTCGTACTTGAGGATGAAGATGGAAATGCAATCCCGCCGGAATATTTAAGCACAGGAGCCAAAACGGCTATCTGCATCTATAAGTTTCCTGACATGATCTTCAATTTAACACAAATGGGGGATAATGCTCTTGTGTATGCTTTAGCGGTTTCTAAAGTGACTGATATTACAGCTCTTTGCTATAGATTTCTACCGTATAATCTTTTGATGAAAGTTGGATTTTATAAAGATTATGAACCATACAATTTAAGTGATCCGCTAGAATTTGCAGAGGATATGCGTCAGTGGCTAGAGGAGGAAAGTATCAATGATTGAAATAAATTGCGATATTCTTAATTTTACATTCTCCGATCACATAAGCATTATCGGTGGAACAGATGATGTCGGCTTTCAAAGTGGTACACACAAAACACATCTATTCAAACTACTAGAAGATCAGCAAAGACTTGGAAGGATGCATTCAAATAAAAAAGTGCATTTTATTGAAACGCTTGAGTCGTTCAATACACTAAATGTATTATTAACAAGTGATGATTGCCTGATTGCTGATGAATTAAATTTTAGTGCATCAGGATTAGATTTGTTATTTCAAAAAGTACGTGATGCAAATGCTTATTTAATAGCAATAGGAAGAATATACATCAAGCAGTTTGAATATTCTGTTGATGCAATCTATCAGATAGAGCGTGACGGAAATCGTTTTGCCCTTAAACGGGCTTTTCAGAATGTCAACAGCCAATTATCAGAAATCAATCATGTTATATGTGAGGACAGTTCGGCTGTAGCTGCAATTTATTCAGAGACATTGGAGTGTGACGTCAAATCAGCAGGTAGTAGAAGTAATTTCTTTCGGATTTTAGAGAAAGGTGTAAACCTTTTAATCGCTGACAAACCTAAGTTTGGCTCCGAATTGTTAAATCTTTTGTATTTAATCAAGACGAAAAAGAGTTCGGTTGAGCAATTAGTTTTGTTTCTTCCAAGTTGTTTTGAGGAAATTATTTGTGAAGTAGGAAATGTAAACCAAAATAGTTATAATATAGATGATTATTTTGATTTTGAGATGTATTATGAGAAGTTAGCATCACAAATTCCAGAGTGGAATAAAAGAAAGGTTGCATCATCAATTTTTACATTACACGAAAATTATGATTTTGCTACTTCCGGCATAATTAGGGATCTTCATAACTTTTACAAAAATTTAGAAGTTCAGGATGCTTCCAGATGTTATACGATAAACACAGGGTGTTTTGAGTTGGAGCGGGAGTTAGAGGATGCGGTGATTTTATTGACAAGCAGGTAAAAAATAACAGGAGCATAAATAGATGAAAGATTTACAGGAAATCAGAAACGACATTGACGTGATTGACAAGCAGATTGTCGATCTGTACAAGGAGCGCATGAACCTCACCTCCGAGGTGGCATCCTACAAGATCGCGACGGGAAAGCAGGTGTTAGACAGGGAACGTGAGCTGAGCAAGCTGGCGGCGCTGGAGACGCTGGCAGATTCGGATTTTACGAAGCATGGGATTCGTGAGCTGTTCGAGCAGATCATGTCCACGAGCCGCAAAAAACAGTACCAGCTGTTAACTGACTGCGGAAAGACCGAAGATCTGGGATTTACGGAGATCCCGTCCTTGCAGATGGATGGTGTTCGTGTCGTCTATCAGGGGGTGGAAGGTGCCTATACACATCAGGCGCTGGCAGTATATTTTGGCGAGGATACAGAATGTTTTAATGTGGAAACCTGGCGTGATGCGATGGAGGCGATCAAGAGCGGTGCGGCGGATTATGCGGTACTTCCCTTTGAGAATTCATCAGCAGGCATCGTTGCGGAAAATTATGATTTATTAAAAGAATACGGATATTATATTGTCGGTGAGCAGAAAATAAAGATCAACCATTGCATTTTAGGCTTGCAGGGAGTCGATTTTAGCGATATCAAAAAAATCTATTCCCATCCCCAGGCACTGGCGCAGTGCTCCAAATATTTAGAGAAGCATCGCGAGTGGGAAGTCATCCCGGAAAAGAATACGGCGATGGCGGCAAAAAAAGTAGAAGAGGACGCAGATTCTTCTCAGGCAGCGATCGCCAGCAGCATGACGGCAGAGCTTTATGGTCTTCAGATATTAGCTGAAGGTGTTCAGAATAACAACTCCAACGAGACACGCTTTATCATTGTTTCACGAAAAAACGAGTATGTTTCAGGAGCCGGAAAGATCAGCATCTGCGTCCAGTTAAAGCATGAATCCGGTGCACTTTATCATGCACTCAGCCACTTCATCTATAATGGCCTGAATATGACGAGCATCGAATCTAGACCGATTCAGGGACGAAATTGGGAATACCAGTTTTTCATTGATTTCGATGGGAACCTGAAGGACGCAGCCGTGCAGAATGCGCTGCGGGGACTGAAGGAAGAGACTCTTGACTTAAAGATCTTTGGGAATTATTGATAAACAAAGAACGCATTTCAGGGAATGCTTCATAAAAATGGATGTTAGATGAAGCATTTTCGGGAAAGGAGAAGGAAAGATATGGGTGTAACGACTTTTGCAGCAATTTATGTTGGCTCCTATGAGGTGAGCCTGAAGGTATTTGAGATTTCAGGAAAAAAGAACATTCGCACAATCGATTACATTCGCAGCCGTGTGGAGCTTGGAAAGGATGCATTTCACGGTCAGCCCATCGGTTATGAGCTGGTGGATGAGATCTGTGATGTACTGCTGGAATTTCGCCGGATCATGGACGGCTATAAAGTGGATGACTATGAGGCGTATTCCGGTCCTGTGCTCAGAAATACCTCCAACTGCCTGTTTATCTTAGACCAGATCGAGCGGCGCACAGGTATCCGTATCAAGACAGTCGGCAATTCCGAGCATCGGTTTTTATCCTATAAATGTGTCGCTTCCAAGCCGGAATTTGACCGGATGATACGGGAGAGCGCGGCGGTCGTCAACGTCGGCGGTGGAGAATTACAGATTACGCTCTTTGTACATGGAGAGGTTTTGACAACGCAGCATCTGGTACTTGGAACGATGCGCCTTGCACAGCTGTTTGCAGACGGAAACATGCGTTCCGAGAACATCAAGCAGCAGATGAAGGAGCTCATCGACAAAGAGATGGAGGTTTTCAAGGCGCAGTATTACCAGAACCGCACGATCAAGTACCTGATCCTGACCGGAGACTACAGTCTTGAGGTCATACGGCGCATGGATAAAAATCTGGATGATACGACTGTGGATGCCGGAAAGTTTTCCAGCTATCTGAAACGCTTGGAGAAAAAGGAGAGTGCACAGATCGCAGAAGCGCTGAATCTGTCCAACGATTCGGACATTTTGCTTTCCCCTTCGCTGATCCTCTACCGGCGCATCGTTGAGACGCTGGCGGCAGACGCTATCTGGGTGCCCGGTATCGATATCAGTGACGGTATTGCCTATGACTATGCACTGCGGCATCGGTATGTCAAGCCGGTACACGATTTTGACAAAGATATTCTGTCAGCAGCACAGTCCCTGTCACAGCGTTACATGAGCTACTCACCGCATATCGATGCCCTGGTGGAGATGAGCAGCCTCATCTATGATGCCATGAAGAAGGTGCACGGAATGGGAAAACGGGAACGTCTGCTCTTACAGACTGCTGCCATCCTTCATGACTGTGGAAAATATGTGAGCTTTGCAAACGCGCCGCAGTGTGCGTATGACATTATTTTATCCTCAGAGATCATGGGATTGTCACATCGTGATCGCGTGATCGTAGCATGTATCGTAAAATACAATACCTATCCCCTTGATGCCTACGAGGCAGTCAGCGATGTGCTGGATCAGGAGGGCTATCTGATTGTGGCAAAATGCGCATCCATTCTTCGCGTGGCGAATGCGATGGATCGCAGTCATAAGCAGAAATTCAAAAATGTGCGGGCTGCACTGAAAGGCAAGCAGCTGATCATTTCCATCGAGACAGCGGACGGCATGCTGCTGGAAAAGACGATGTTTGACACAAAGGCAGGAATGTTTGAGGATGTGTTCAGCATTCAGCCTGTCATTAAAGAAAAGAAAATATATTTGTGAGAAGTCATCGAAGAACAGATACGTGAGTTATAAAAAGGCGGGTTCATATGGAAAAAGAAAAAATCATTGATTATGCAAATGCAAAATATTACGAAAACCGGGAATTAAGCTGGCTGAAATTTGATCACCGCGTGCTAGATGAGGCGCGGGATAAGTCGATTCCGCTTTTGGAGCGCACAAAATTTGTCAGCATTACATCGTCGAATCTGGATGAATTTTTTATGGTGCGTGTGGCATCCTTAAAGGATATGGTGCATGCGAAATACAAAAAGCCCGACATCGCCGGAATGACAGCAACCGAGCAGCTGGAAAAGATCAACCGGCAGACGAGAGAGCTGGTGGAGGTGCAATATTCTACTTACAACCGTTCGTTACTTCCGATGTTAAAGGCACAGGGCATCTGTGTCTATGACCGCATGGAGCAGCTGACAGAAGCGCAGGTAAAGTCTGCGGAGCGATATTTTGACGAGGTCGTTTATCCCGTGCTGACACCGATGGCTGTAGATGCATCGCGTCCGTTTCCGCTCATCCGAAACAAAACGCTGAATATCGCGGCACTCATTCAGAAAGAGGAAGAGAATGTGTTTGCGACTGTGCAGGTGCCCGGTGTGCTTCCGCGTCTGGTGCCTCTACCCACAGAGGGAGAGAACGAATATGCCTTTCTCCTGCTGGAGCAGCTGATCATGCACAATATCGGCAGACTGTTTTCCAACTATCATGTGTTGTGTACCAGTCCTTACCGTATCATGCGAAACGCAGACCTGCCTATTGATGAGGATGAGGCAAACGATCTGTTAAAGGAGATCGAAAAGCAGTTAAAGAAGCGTCAGTGGGGAGAGGTCATCCGTCTGGAGGTGGATGATGCCATTGACAAGGAATTACTGTCAATCCTGAAAAAAGAGCTTGATACAGCAAATGAGGATGTCTTCAAGATCAACGGTCCACTGGATCTCACCTTCCTCATGAAATTATATGGACTGGAGGGTAAGGATGAACTGCGCTATGCACCTTATCAGCCTCAGCCGGTACCTGAGCTGATGGGTGAGAGCAATATTTTTGAAGCGATCAAAAAGGGAGATATTCTGCTGCATCATCCGTACCAGACGTTCCAGCCTGTGGTGGATTTTATCCGTCAGGCGGCAAATGATCCGGATGTCCTGGCGATCAAGCAGACCCTATACCGTGTCAGCGGCAATTCACCGATCATTGCATCTCTCGCAAAGGCGGCAGAAAATGGCAAGCAGGTGACGGTATTAGTGGAGCTGAAGGCACGATTTGACGAGGAAAACAATATCATATGGGCAAAAAAGCTGGAAAAAGCAGGCTGTCATGTCATCTACGGCCTTGTGGGCTTAAAGACCCACAGCAAGATCGCGCTGGTTGTCCGCAAGGAGGAGGATGGGATTCGCCGCTATGTCCATCTGGGCACCGGAAACTATAATGATTCCACCGCAAAGCTCTATACGGATTGTGGTATTTTTACCTGCTCCGAAGCCATCGGAGAAGACGCAACGGCCGTATTTAATATGCTTTCCGGTTATTCAGAGCCGCTCAGCTGGAATCATCTGGTGGTGGCACCGATCTGGCTGCGCAAAAAATTTATGAAGCTGATCCGCAGGGAGACCAGACATGCGCTGGATGGCAAGGAGGCCCGTATCGAGGCAAAAATGAACTCATTGTGTGATCAGGAAATCATCGCTGCACTCTATGAGGCGTCTGCAGCCGGTGTGCAGATCGATCTGATCGTGCGAGGGATCTGCTGCCTGAAGGTAGGCATCCCCGGAGTCAGCGAAAACATCCGCGTGCGCTCCATTGTGGGAAATTTCTTAGAGCACAGCCGAATTTTCTATTTTTATAATAACGGAAATGAAGAAACTTATA
Source organism: Lachnospiraceae bacterium (assembly GCA_022773965.1). Lineage (GTDB taxonomy): Bacteria > Bacillota > Clostridia > Lachnospirales > Lachnospiraceae > W0P33-017. Next base: position 2,080 of record JALFNQ010000178.1, on the reverse strand, counting down.
TGGGAAGTGCGGACTGGATGCCGCGAAATCTGGATCGCCGTGTAGAGATTATTTTCCCGGTGCTGGATCCGGTGTTGCAGAAAAAAGTCCGCCATATCCTGCAGGTGGAGCTGGAGGACAACACAAAGGCACATCTTTTGACGGCAGATGGCATGTATGTCAAGCAGGATAAGCGGGGCAAGGTACTGGTTAATTCACAGCAGCAGTTCTGTGAGGAGGCGGTCGATGCCGTACCGAAGGAAGAAAACCGGTATAAGGATCGGGTATTTATCCCGGCAGAGCCGGTCAATCATGAGGAGTAAAATAGAACTATGAGTAAGGTGATTTTTTCAGATCTGGATGGAACGCTGCTTTGCAGTGACAAGTCCATTTCCGAGGGTAACCGGGCGGCGATCCGCCGTGCAACAGCGGCAGGACATTCTTTTGTAGTTGCCACGGGCAGACCCTTTGAGAGTGCAAAAATGGTCAGCGATGCTTTGGGGCTGAACGGAGAGGGCTGCTATATTGTGTCCTATAACGGCGGACATGTTTACGACTGTTATCATGAAAAAGTACTGTTCAGCCGTCAGATGGATATGCAGACAGTACATGAATTATTTGCGCTGGCCGATGCGGCAGGGCTTTATGTCCATACTTATCAGAATGGAGAAATCCTGACAAAGGAGGCCACTGAGGAGATGGAGTGGTATGAAAGCCGTACCAATTTAAAGGCGGTTCCCCGCGCAGATGTTCTGGAATATCTGACCAGAGAGCCTAATAAGGCGATCGTCATAGATATCCACGATCAGGCGAGGCTGGAGCGTTTTCGCATGGAGCATGAGCAGTGGGCAAAAGGAAAATGCCGGATGCTATTTTCCTGCCCACAGTATTTAGAGGTCGTTCCCGAGGGAATTTCCAAGCAGACGGGTATCAATTTCCTTGCGGACTATCTCGGTGTTGATGTGGCAGATACAATCGCAGTTGGCGATGAGACGAATGATATCGAGATGATCGAGGCGGCAGGCATCGGCGTTGCAGTGAGCAACGCCAACCCCGCCGCCAAGGAAGCCGCCGATTATGTAACCATTAGAAATAACGATGAAGATGCGATCGCAGAGGTGATTGAGAAATTTGTGTTAAAAGGATAGCCAGACGGGCTGTTTTTTCTATAGGAGGAAGTTTATGGATACACGAATCATAGATTTACATGTGCACTCAAAAGCGTCTGACGGTACCTTTACACCGACGGAGCTGGTGGAGGAGGCAAAACGTGCCGGACTGGCTGCTTTTGCACTGACAGACCATGACACAACAGACGGCGTCGCGGAGGCCATGACGGCGGCAAAAGCCGCCGGGATCGAACTGATCCCGGGGGTGGAATTATCTACGGAATATGAGGGTACAGAGGTGCATGTGCTGGGGCTCTATATTGATGTAAACAACGCCGGTCTGCAAAAACAGATGGCTGATTTTCGCGATTCCAGAGATAATCGCAACATTTATATGCTGGAAAAGCTGCGGACCGAGGGCTTTGATATCACACAGGAAGCGCTGGAAGAAAAATTTCCCAATGCAGTCATCACCCGGGCGCATATCGCGCGATATCTGCTGGATCAAGGGTATATTCCAGACATGAAGACCGCTTTTTCCGAGTATATCGGTGACGGCTGCCGCTGCTATGTTGGCCGTCCGAAGGTCACTCCCATGGATGCGGTTGACTATATTTTAGCTGCAGGCGGTATTCCCGTGCTGGCGCATCCAGTCATCTACCATATGGAACGTCCGCAACTGATTCGAATGATCCGTGAGATGAAGGAGCATGGTCTGGTTGGGATGGAGGCAATCTATTCTGAAAATACACCCGCAGACGAGCAGGAGCTCAAGGCACTTGCCCGTGCAGAAGGGCTGCTCATCACCGGAGGTTCAGATTTCCACGGCACCAATAAGCCGGATATCCGTCTCGGCGTCGGACGTGGGAAGCTGTATATCCCGTATTCGATTCTGGAAAAGATCAAGGCAGAGATTCAGTAAATATCAAGATTATTTTCTATAAAAAAAGCTATCGTTTTCGTAGATATATATAATCTACGAAAACGATAGC
>JALFNQ010000141.1 GCA_022773965.1 Lachnospiraceae bacterium | reverse complement strand
TTTCACCTCTTATAATAGCGATAGTTCGTTAAGGAGGGACAAGAATGGACAAATTTAATGTAGCAATCGCAGACGATAACGAGAAAATGTTGAGGTTACTTGGAGATATAGTGGCGAAGGATGCCGAGTTAGAGGTGGTAGGAACTGCAAAGGACGGCGTGGAGGCATACGAGTTGATTAAGACGAAACAGCCGGATGTGATGCTTTTAGACATTGTGATGCCCAAGCTGGACGGACTGAGTGTGCTGGACAAGATGAACAAGGATCATACACTCAAAAAGAAGCCTGCAGTCATTGTGGTCAGTGCAGTCGGGCAGGAGAGTGTGACGGAGGATGCCTTTCATAAGGGGGCAGACTACTTTATCATGAAGCCCTTTGAGAATGACGTGATCATCCGTCATATCAAACGATTGAGAGATAACCGCAATCGCAGAGTCGGTGAGGTACGCGCGATAAATGCGTATGAAAAAGTGACAGATCCGGTGGAGCATGATCTGGAAGCAGATGTGACAAATATGATCCATGAGATCGGCGTGCCGGCACATATTAAGGGTTATCAGTATCTCAGGGAGGCGATCATGATGTCGGTGGAGGATATCGAGATGCTTGGCTCCATCACAAAGGTTTTGTACCCCACCATTGCAAAGAAATTTCAGACGACTTCCAGCCGTGTAGAGCGTGCCATCCGCCATGCAATCGAAGTGGCGTGGAATCGCGGGAAAATGGATACGATCGATGAGCTTTTTGGCTATACGATCAATAATGGAAAGGGAAAACCGACAAATTCTGAATTTATTGCACTCATTGCAGATAAAATCCGTCTGGAATACAAGCGCTGAATGGTGTATACTGTTTTTTAAGAAAATAATTGCAGGAGTTCCGGCAGTTATGAAAAAAACAGGAGGAACGTATGAAAAATATTTTATTTGTGACTTCGGAGGCAGTTCCCTTTATTAAAACCGGCGGACTGGCAGATGTTGCCGGCTCTCTGGCACGCTATATTGACAGACAGAAATATGATGTGCGCGTGATTCTTCCCAAATATGCCTGCATGGATGAGCGTTGGAAAAACAAGTTGCGCTTTCATTCGCATTTTTATGTGACCTTGGGGTGGCGAAATCAGTACGTGGGAATTTTAGAGACTGTGGAGGGGGGAGTGCATTATTACTTCATTGACAATGAGTATTATTTTGCTGGTCCACAGCCCTATAACCAGCTGCATGAGGACATAGAAAAATTTGCATATTTTTCAAAGGCTGCGCTGGCGGCGGCCGGTATGATTGATTTTGTGCCGGATGTGATCCACTGCCATGACTGGCAGACGGCACTGGTTCCAGTGTTTTTAAAGGCCTTTGCGGAGGATTATCCGCTGCTGCGCCGTACAAAGACGATCATGACGATCCATAATCTCCGTTTTCAGGGGCGCTATACGATGGATGTGATCAAAAATCTGACCGGACTGCCGGATCATTATTTTACGCCGGATGGGTTGGAATCCTATGGGGATGCGAACTTCTTAAAGGGTGGTATCGCCTTTGCGGATATGGTGACGACGGTCAGCCCGACCTATGCACTGGAGATCATGACAAAGGAGGGTGGAGAGAGCCTGGAGGGATTGCTCTATGCCAGAAAAAACAGCCTGTATGGTATCATTAACGGGCTGGACAGCACAGAGTACGATCCGAGCAATGACGTGTACTTAACTCATAATTTTGGCATCTCCAATATGAAGGCTGGAAAGAAAGCAAATAAACTGGCGCTTCAGCGTGAATTGAAGCTGCCGGAGGATGCGGACACGATCATGCTGGCGATGGTGTCCCGGTTGACGGATCAAAAGGGTCTGGATCTGGTCGCCTATGTGATGGATGAGCTGCTCAGTCGTGCACGCGTCCAGTTTGTAGTGCTCGGAACCGGGCAGGAGCAGTATGTGAATATGTTGCGCTATTTTGCCGATAAGTATCCGGACAAGCTTTCTGCAAATATTTATTATTCCGAGCAGATGGCTCATCGGATCTATGCATCGGCAGATGCGCTGCTTATGCCTTCTTTGTTTGAACCCTGTGGCTTGAGCCAGCTGATGAGCTATTGCTATGGCACACTGCCGATTGTCAGGGAAACAGGAGGGCTAAAGGATACGGTACAGCCGTACAATGAATACGAGCATACCGGTACCGGATTCTCCTTTGCAAATTATAATGCACATGAGATGCTTCAGACCATCTATTATGCGATGCATATCTATTATGATGACAGAACGCAGTGGGATGAGATGGCAAGACGTGATATGAGGATGGACTTCTCATGGAAAAAATCAGCCCGCGAGTATGAAAAACTCTATGACCGGCTATTAGATCACTAACCCTTTGATAGCTCTGGAATAGTAGTAGACGGAATCTGACAGCTGCTGTGTAGGTGGGAGCTGTTCACTGTTGACGCTTCGTACGAGGGCACAGAGCTCATCGTCGGCACAGCGGGTGTCGGTTGGGAGCAGAAGAACCTCATGGATGCTGCTGGGCAGGATGTACAGGTCTTTGCCGACACTTTCAGAAAATTCTGCCAGAAGCGCCGGGTATAGGATGCAGGCTGCTCCACAGATCTGGGTCTCGTTTGTCAGTACATACAGGGGCGGCGTGAGTTCCCGTTCCAAAAGCGGAAGCAGCCGCATTAAGGACTCATTTGATTCCATGAGATCACGGATGGCATCGGTGATCGGTTGTATATAGGCAGGAAGCAGGCGTGGCGTATTGTCGAACGCCTGCTTTTTTACGGTTTCAAGATCTGTCTGCCATAGCTGAAGGTGTTCGTTGCGGATGAGGATGGTGGCAGTTTCTTCGTTTTCCAGCCGCAGCATACAACAGAAGACGATGGCCAGATCCAGATATTGAATGTGAGGAATGTCCGCCAGTCGCTCTTTATTTTTGTCATAGTTCACGAGCTGGTAGACCAGATGCTTTTTTGCTTGTTCAAAATTTGTGAAAAAACGCGGGTCAATGGGGTGGTTGAGACGGACTTCCAGAAACACATCACAGATGATGTGGCAGATCTCATCCAGCGCGGTTCCCTCCTTGTACAGCGCATAGTAATCTTCCAGATAGATGGTAGGGGAAATGTTGATGCCCGGTTCACGGATGATGATCGCGTCCAGAAAGACACCGTTGTTTTTTGGGATAGACTGCGTACTGATCTGTGTACCGTCGGGAAACATGGGTGTGAGCTGACGGGTCAGCTCATCTGAAAATTGTTGAAAAGTCATAAGATACCTCCTTGTCATAGTGTTTGACAAAAGGAGGAAATTTAGTCTGTAAACAGGATGGATTTACTTTATCATGAATTGCGGTTTGATGCAATTGACAGATTTGTGGAAAATATTTTTGTCTATATGGTAAAAATAACCAAAAAAAGGAAGTGAAAAGCAGCTATTTTTCTACATGCGGAAAAAATTAGTTTTTTAAAGGATCAATGACACGGATCTTGCAGCGGGCCGGTTCTGATCGATACAGATTGATAAGTGTTTCCCAGAGCAGATGTACTTTGTTTATGAGGTATGCATCTGCCGTAACTGCATAGGGCGCAAGCTCTGCCACATCAAAAAAGCGCATGCCCAACGGTGGAAGAAAGATGAGACAGGTCGTCCGGGTCTGGTCATCATGGGTCAGAATGTGTTCATAGGAGATCATGCAGAAATCCTGTCCTTTCCAGGTGCAGGCATATTCTACAAAGCATTCATCTACCAGCCATTCCACGCCATCTTTTTCCAGCTTTTCCTTGAGGGAAGCATCCAAATCATCGGTTGTCTCAATCTGCATGCTCCAGCTCAGATGTCCCCGTTTCGTATCCTTCATCATATCATCTAAAGAATTTGCCAGCTGTCTTGCGTTCATTTTATTATGCCTCCATGAAAAATGCGATAATGCAAAAATAACTATTCTAAACCGAAGCTTAGAATAGTTACAAAATACCTAAAAGCTGGAAATCGGACTTGAACCGACGACCTACTGATTACGAATCAGTTGCGCTACCGACTGCGCCATTCCAGCTTGTATGTATGACGGATCACACATCACTTTTAAGATTATAACGATTGTTTTGAATTTTTGCAACACTTTTTTTACGAAAATGTTGTTTTTATGAAAAATAATTGCTACAATGAGTGCAAAGAGTAAGGAAAGGACTGAAATTATGGGTGAAACAAAGCAACAAAATCATATAAAAGAGCAGGATATATCTGTGTCAGAAAAAACAGATATGAAAGCTGCCGTGGAAGAAAAGCCGGCAGTCAGTGCAGAGATCGAGGAAATCAAGGAGTTTGTCGTATCTTCGGCGAAGATGCGCTCAGAGCGGAAAAAGGCAGAGCAGGCGAGCATTAGTGCAATTGCTGCCTGGAGCAGCAGGAAGAAGAGTGTGGCGATACTGGTTGCTTTTGTGGCAGTGGCGCTTGCATATGCATTGATCGGTATTCTGGCGTGTGAGATCAATCCGGTTGTTGTTTGCGTGGTGCTGTTGATCCAGGTGGCGATCGGAGTGCTGCTGGATCAAAATCCTGTCTGGCTGCATGTCTGCGTGGCGGCAGCAGATGTAGTCGCCGGAATCTGCGTTGGTCAGACATGGCTGATGGTAGCGGCAGTATTTGTGTATGTAGCGGCGATCGTGGCATTGGAGATGTTACAGCGCATGGGCATGATAGGCAGAGTATCCTAGTACACCGAATAATAAGTTTCTGATACATTGACGCAGGATGATTGTTTCATATGCAAGGCGGAGGAATGAGGCGTAGCGGTGGCTACGTCGATTGACGACAACGATGCAGATGAAAAATCAGACAAGTCAAGGTGTCAGTTATTTATTATTCGGTGTACTAG
>JALFNQ010000116.1 GCA_022773965.1 Lachnospiraceae bacterium | reverse complement strand
CTTCACCTTCTCCGGCTCTTCAAAGCTGTTTTCATCCCCCTTTTCACCGCTAAGAAGTGTTACGGTATAGTCGCCCTGTACCTGACAGTCCAGTGTAATGGAAACCGGATCCACATCTCCTGCAAAATTAACCGCCTTAATAATGATTTCGTCCTTGGTGTCAGTTACTACCGAAACAAAAGCAGGTCCGTAGGGAATCGAAATTTCCTTCTGAAGCTCACCATCAACATACAGGCGAATCTGTTTTCCGTCCGTTTCATATCCAAAGCGGTGATATTCTCCCGGTTTTACTGAAATAGCAAAGTCCTCAGTCAGCTTGTTGTCATGCATAAAGCCAAACTCTTCCAGTGAACATTGTCCTCCATTAACCTTCCAAAGGAACGGACGCACCAGAGCTGCATCCCATTCTTTTTCCACTCCGGCCGTAATCACGAGCTGATCCTCATAATAAGAACGAACCACCCTGGCACTGAATATACCCAACTCGAAGTAAGCATTTTCCTCAACAAAAATATCGGTCTCAAATCTTCCATAAGTCTGGTCTTCTTCTCCAAATACCACAAAGCTCTTGGTCTCATCAGCCCATTCCAGAATACTGTGAAATTCCTTTTTCTGCTCCTCATCCGGAAGCTGAAGCAGGCGGCCATCCTCTGTATCCTGCACATGTCCCATTAATTCATGAGTAATCTTTGCTTCTTCTCCATTCCAAATGGGATTTCTGAAGCGAAGTTCCTTATTGGATTTTAAAGATGCCATTCCGGTTCTCGGACGATAAACACGTCCTCCCTCATCTTCGGATCGCACCACATATTCTCCGCGATTTTGACCGAACATTTTCCAGACATAATAAGTAGGAATTCCAAAGCTCTGATGATTATTGAAACGAATCAGATTAGGATACCACGCTCTGTAATTTACATTTTCAAATAATGGAGCATAAGAGGCCAATGTTACGATATCCTGATTTTTCTCAATACCCATAAGGAAAGCCGCTTCTCCCAAAGCCGCATACAACTGTCCCATATAGTTGCCTTCGTTTACAGCCACCTCTCCTACAAAGATTTTTGGTCCCTTACGATCGTAGTCATCATAATAATTTACACGTTCTGCAAAGAACTCTGTTGTATTGTAAAAATGTTCATCCACGCACTCGGCAGGACAACCATTTTTCTCTACATGCTCATTGGCTATGGTTTTAATCTGGGGATACAGTTCCTTTACCTTCTTATAAATCATGTTGTATCGCTTTTCATAATCCGGACCCCAGTTTTCATTACCAATTTCCAGATAGGTCATTTTAAAGGGTTCCGGATGCCCCATAGAAGCACGAAGCCTTCCCCATTTGCTTTCCTTAGAGCCGATAGCATATTCAATGGCATCCAGTGTATCCTGTACCATTTCATCAAGAGCCTCTCCTTCCAGAAGGACACTCTTTCTTCCCTGACAGGTCATTCCGCAGTTACATACATACAGGGGCTCCATCCCCAGATCCTCGCAAAGCTGCAGATATTCATGAAAGCCAAGTCCTAATGTACTTCTGTAATGCCATACAAACAGCTTACTGGGTCTTTCCCATGCCGGACCTACCGTATCCCGAAATCTCATCGCTGTGGACGGTGTCGTTCCTTCCACAATACAGCCTCCGGGAAAACGCATAAACTTTGGACTCATTCCCTTAAGCTTTTCTACAAGATCTGTTCTGAGTCCATGCCCCATGTAGGTATTGTCAGGCATTAGTGAAATAAATCCCAGCAGAATCTCTCCGCCTTCTTTGCAGGAAATAGTAAGCTGTGCCTCGTGACAATCCTCAGCTGCTGTCAGCTTCATGTCATATCTTGTATACTCCTGACCGGAAACCACCAGACTGTTTCCAGCCAGTACTTTTCCCTGGTATTCGATCGCTACGTCCAGTCCTATTTCTTCCTTTGCTTTTGCAAATAAATACAAAGAGTAACTTTCTCCAGCCTTTACGGATATACCGCAGTAACCGGTATTAGTCAGAGATCCGTCCTTTTCAAACTGCATACGCAGAGCTGCGTCCCGATGTTCATTCAGGGTATCCGTCAGTTCCAGTTCCATCTTTGCATTGTGTGTATACCATGCCGGTATTTCTGTCTCCGGAATATTGTTGCCCTTTACCCATCGGCATAAGCCTTCTCCGTTGCAAAACTCATCCAGCCATCCGGATACGGTTTTTACATGGATGCCATCCTCCTGCTGTATATAACCCTCCGGTAAAACGGAATCTTCGAAGCTTCTGTTTCGAAGCATTTCCGGATAAAGTCCTCCGTCTCCGGCACGGTTAATGTCTTCAAAAAAGATTCCATATAAATCCCTGGCTGTCTCAAATCGTCTTTCCTTTGTTTTAATCTTTAACTTGCTCATTGTAGGCTCCTTTTTTACATTTCAAGAGTTTTAATCACTACCTGTCGAAAGGGTTTTCTTGATCTGTTCTTGTAAAAATTCCTTAAAGGGTGTCACCCCTCCGCAGTTCACTACCGGTCCATCTGACATGAAGATCATCTCACAGGGCTTTTCTTTTTCATATGGATACCAGTAGGGCATTGGCTTTCCGTCCGCATCATTGCCGTTTGGATCACCTGTTTTTATGAAATTCACCCAGTAATTGCACATCATTCTGGAAAGATCGTAATGCTGCCCCACAAAGGGTCTCCAGCATTTCGCCAGTGTTTCAAAGAAAAACCATAAATCTACAGAATGGAAAGTTCCGGCATTATCCCATCCTGGAATATCTGCATCAAACCTGTAATAATAGTAGGGCTTTTTTTCACCTGCACTTTTTTTATCTGAAAAAAGACACTTGATCGTACATTCAATTCCGTTTACCTTCGCATACTTTCCATCAGAATCCTCCCGCATTGCCTCGGGAAAGCGCAAAAAGGTCTCAGCATTCTTTCCGAAAATCTCTTCTGCTTTCTTTTTCAAATCTTCTTTTGAGGATGCTTCTATATAACTTGGAAATTCATCTGAAGTATTTCCAGACATAACGGGAACATTTACATGCTTGCCTTCCATGAAAAGAACCATTGGGTCACCTACACAGAACTTGTGATCCAATACGGTAAACATAGCCGGAAATATTTTGGTATATTCCTCATACTTGTCACGAATCGTAGCCGCATCCAGCTTACGAGCCTGCTCAATAGTTGAGCAGCCCAGGAAAGAAAGAAAATGCTGTCCATTTTCCTCAGCATGCCACAATTCCTCCGGCACTCCTATTCCTCCAACCTGATAAGGAGAGCGAATCATTGCACTCATCACTACTGCACGATGAAATAAGCCTTCATTATCCATACATGCCATCTGGCTCATAACACTTCCGCCTCCGGCTGACTGTCCTGCAATGGTCACATTACCCGGATCTCCACCAAAGAAAGCAATATTTCTCTGTACCCATCGAAGTGCTGCCTGCTGATCCAGACTTCCAAAATTAGTCGGTGCATCAGGCTGCTCCTCTGTCAGCTGAGGATGTGCCAAAAATCCAAAAACATTAACCCGGTAGTTTACCGTTACAACAACCACACCGCGACGTGCAATTCTCTCTCCGTCAAATTCCATTTCGGCAGGATATCCACACTGGAGTCCTCCTCCGAAAAACCATACCAAAACCGGCTGTTTTTCTGCTGCTTCTTTAGCACCTGTCCATACGTTCAAATACAGACAGTCCTCATCCATGGCAATTTCCGGATCCACATGCCACTCACGGATATACACGTTATCACCGATTCCCGGGACGCTCTGCATGGAAATCGGAGCAAAGCGATAGCATTCACGAACTCCATCCCAGTCTTCACAGGGCTGGGGTGCTCTCCATCTGTTCTCTCCTACCGGAGGAGCCGCAAAAGGGATTCCCTTAAATGCAGTTATCCTAGGGTCTGCGGCTTCAATACCTTTCACCCATCCATTCTCTGTCCGTACTGTTCTCAGCATAATTCCTACCTCCGCTAATTTTATTACAAGTTACTACAGCACATGCAATAACATAGATTATGATAACTCAAATGATCTTAATGCAGCATTTCCGTTACCGCGATAGGTCAGGTAAAGCGCCTGTATTCCATCCGGAATCGTAACCGGTGCGGTATACTTTTCCCAGACATTGGTATATTGAACCTCTAATGTCGCCAGTACCTCTCCATCCCATGCTGTCTTTACTTCAAAAGTGCCATCTGCATAGCCCCGGATCCAAATACTGATTTCACGAATATCATGGCAGTCAAAATATTTGAAGCCGATGGTAGTTGAATCTGTAATATTGGCAATATATCCAACTTCTTCGTCTCCATCCCTGCCGTCCTGCATTACTCGTGGAAAATTCCCTTCGCCCACATAAACTGAAGGGGTATCGGTAAACAGATTACATGCAAGATAAGCGGGGTATTCGCCTTTACCCTCAAGCGGACCTCCATTTAAACCGCAGGATGTAATTTCTACCTGTGGAATACTGCCGTCCGGCATAATCTGCAGCTTTTCAGCACATCCCTGTCTGCTGTACCAGGTATTATTGGTATGCCTGTGATAAAAAATGTACCAGTCCTCTCCGATCTGCACAATACTTCCGTGATTATTGGCACCGTAAGCTGTTGGCATATCTGCCGGCTTGTAGGTATCGATGTGCAGATCACAATTGCTGACAATAACTCCGCCATAGACAAAGTCCCTAGTAGGATTCTTGCTGGTGGCATAACATAATTCGTGCATTAATATGGATGAATAGACAAAATAATAGGTGTCACCTACTTTACGGATGGAAGGTGCCTCAAAAAACTCATGTCCCTCAAATCCGGTACCGGCACCATATTCACAGCCGGGGGCCACAAACACCGGAGCTTCCCTGATCGTCAGCATATCTGCTCCCAACACCGTAGCCATAGCTCCAGTACGGGATTTATCACCCTTTCCGCAAAATCCGGTATAAAGATATGTCACATCTCCTTCCGTCAGAACCCCTGGGTCAAACTGGGGCTCATCACCTTCCTTTTCGCCCAGACGTGTGCCATCTTCATAATGAACATAGCCATAAAATTCATACTTTCCTGCCGGAGTATCACATACAGCAACTGAAACTACCGAAACCTTGTCCAACACGTAATAAAGATAGTACCTTCCGTCCGGTCCCACCGTAACATCCGGGGCATACAGACACATTTTGCCTTCCGGGTTCAGCGGATCGGCTGTCTTCGGATAAATCACACCCTCATATCTCCAGTTGCCCAGGTCATCGACCGGAGCTGACCAGCACACATAGTCTCCCATGCAGAAAACATATCCGTTAAAGTAATCATGGGATCCGTAAACATATACGCGATCGCCAAAAACATAAGGTTCTCCGTCCGGAATATACTCCCAGGACGGTAAATACGGGTTAAACGCTTGTTTTTTCACTTTGATATCCTCCTTTACAAGCCTAATCCATGTACATTGTTTCATAAAGCAAATTACCGGGTGCTGGTTTAAGCCTTCAAGCTGACCACACGATCATAGTCATATCCTCGATCCGGATTCACCTTTCCGGCATTCAGTTCGAAATAAACCACACCGTTTTCGTTTACAGGAAGCTCTACGCAGATATTTCCGTCCTCCTGCTTTTTACGCTCTGTTTTTACAAAAGGTCTGGATGATTCCCGAATCAGCTTCGTCTGTTCCTCACTCAGATTGGCAGGTTCTCCCATATCATGCCATACCTTCAAGGGATTACATGTTTCCTCATCTACAGTCTTAGTCAGGAAGCAGTACTCCTCCTGTTCAGCCGGAAATGTAAACTCCAACAGCATTTTTTCTTTACCCTGTTCTGTACTTTTACGGGCAATATTCCAGGCTACACCTAGATAATCACCGTTTGCACGTTTCAAAACGACAATATTGTCATCCTTATATACACAATTGGCTTCACTTTCCTCAAGCTTTTTGTAAAAAGCAAATGTCCAGAAGGTCGGCTTGGTAATACAGCCATTGGCAACCAGTCCAAAGCCGCCGTGGAATGGTGTAAAAGGAACTCCCAGCTCTTCAAACACATCACCAAATGTCCAGTAGGAATAGGATTCATTCACATCTCCCAATCTGGAAAGCTGCTGTGCTATAAGGGCCGCATTCAGGTTTGTATCATGAATGACGCCCTGAGGAGTATAGGAGCTGTTGAACTCCGTGATATGAATCTGCAGACCCTTATATTCCGGGAAACTGTCAATAATATCTCTGGTTGTTTTTAAATTGGCAAAGCCGTCCTCTGCCTTCATCAGTTCAGAATATGCATAATGTCCAATACATTCCGGCGGATCAATGGTGTAATGATGTCTGGTTACGAAATCCACAGGTATGTGATTCTCATGGCAATATTCCATAAATGCCTGAATCCATTTCTCATCCGTTCCTCCACAAACAGCAGGGCCTCCTACACGGAATCCCGGATTCACTTCCTTTATGGCATCAAAGGTTCTATGGAACAGCTTAAAATATTCCTGCATATCCGCATTTTCCCAGAAGCCGCAAAGATTGGGCTCGTTCCATACTTCAATGGGCCATTGAATAACTTCCTCTTCTCCATAGCGTTCCATCAGATGCCGCAGCAATGAATGCACCATATTACACCACATATCATAATCTTTTGGAGGAGTGGTATTTCCCTGCCAGTAAAAGATAGTCTGGCTTCCACTTGCCAACTTTTTAGGCATAAAACCCAGTTCAAGAAAAGGTCTCAGTCCCACCTTCATATAGGCATCCATTACTCTATCCAGATAAGTATAGTTGTACTCGACCCTTACCTTACCATCCTCCTCATAGGTCTGAAAGATCGCCATATCATCACAGAATAATCCATGTCCCCGGATATGCTTAAATCCGATTTCCTTTTGAACCAAGCGCAGCTCCTCCTGATATTCTTCTGTCAATGCAAGCCCCATTCTTCCGGTTCCCACACAATAATCTACATTATTGTGAAAAAAGGCCTTTGAATCCTTTGTAATCACGATCTTTTTTCTGTCATTCTCTGTTGCTCCACCCAAATTTACCATGCATGTATCTCCTTCTGCTAAATCATGTTCCTATGCAGTCACGCATCAGATGTCTGACCGCTGCACGATCCGCAGCTCTCTGATGACGATTGCCATATTAATCTGATACTATCGCATTGATTTAAAGTTTCCAATGATTTATACTATAACAAAATTGATATATCCTCTGATGTATCAGAGCGGAGATTCCAGATGACTGAAATTGAATTTGTCGGCTACAGTGCCGTTCACCCCTCAGATTTTATATATGATGTTCCGAATGGCTTTACAGGCTATCTTCTGCTTCTTTTCGACTCTCCCTCGGAGCTGCTCATAGACGGAAGACTAATGCGGACAGCCGCCAATTCTGCTATTCTGTATACACCAGGAAGCAGGATTTATTACCGTGCTGCCGGTGAAGAATACCGGAATGACTGGATTCGTTTTCGTTCCGATCACTCCTTCGTGAAGCTGTTTCCGTTAACAAACACCCCATTTCCCGTAACAGATCCGGAATACTGTCATCAGCTTTTTAAATTACTAACCTGGGAGTCCGCCTTTTTCTCCTCTGAAAGCGAAGCAAACATTACTCACCTGCTGCGGGTTCTGTTCTCCAAATTAAGAGAAGGAATCCAGAATGAGTCCCCGGGTATTCACGATCATGAGCTGGTTGCATTGCATAAGATGATCTACAATAATCCTCAGCTTCCATGGAATATAAACATGATGGCTGCGAAGCTTCACTTAAGTCCCAGTCATCTTCAGACTCTCTATCACCGCCAATTTGGCTCCTCCTGCATGGACAATGTCATCGAAGGACGTCTGCGCCGTGCACAGGATTTATTAGAGTACAGCGAATACTCCATCCGCGACATTTCCGAGCAATGTGGTTATAATAATGTAGAGCATTTCTGCAGACAGTTCCGTCAGCATAACGGCTGTACCCCTGGACAATACCGGAAAAATTCATCAGCGGGAAGTAACAAAAGACTTCTCACCCACAATACCCTGGGAGGAAGGGAGTTTGAGAAGATTAATCGAAATAAAAAATAAAATTAATTTACACACTTTACTTGACAAACTCATTCATACGTTTTTTCTCTCCTAACTCTGTTCAATTACCGCTTTACCATTCTGTTAATCCACGTCAAAATTCAAATTTGTACATATCTTTTTACACAGTATAACACATATCTATTCTTTCTGCCTGCTTTCTTTTTAATGTCATCATATTTCATCTTGTAGGCATATGCTTTTTCACTTGGTGTAATCTGCTCTCTGTGTAAATTAGAATCCACTATAGTTACTACAGCTTCATCATCCTGCATCATGCGGATAATCACAGGAATTTTCTTATACCCCAGTCGCTCCGCTGCATATTTCCTTCTGTGACCTGAAATGATTTCATAGTAACCTTCTTTC
>JALFNQ010000083.1 GCA_022773965.1 Lachnospiraceae bacterium | reverse complement strand
CCTGGCTTTCCAGACGCAGCTGGATCCCGTGGTAAGCATCACCCTTTGCTTTTCCCACAAATTTGAACTTGTTGGAAGTAATCGTCACCTTGCGTACATCCTCCAGACGGATCCCGTTGCCCACGGACTGCACGTCATTATTTTTAATGGTGACGCCGCTGATATAATAATCTCCCTTTGGAACGATACTGCCCTTGGCCATCTTTGTATTTTTCGTCAGCTTCAGGCCACCAACATAGATGGCGACCGGTGCATAGGAAGCAAATTGATCCTTCCCTCCGCAAACGATCTGATTGTCAGAAATGAGAATATTCTGATCCGTATCCGGCTTGATATAGCTGTCAGACAGCGTAGTCGGAACATTGTCCTCTGCCGCGATATCGGACGGAAGATAGGTGCCGGTGGACTGCATCGTATACAGCGCAATTCCGCGCGGACAGTCAGCAATATCATTATCACAAATCTTGACATTGATCCAGTTATGCCCCTGCACAGCGATACTTCCGATATTTTTAAATGTGTTATTCTTTACTGTGATACCATCCAGCGGACAATTCAGAATCGCCGTATGACTACCTACACCACGGGGCACATTGTCAAACAGACACTTCTCCACTAGCACATTCTTTGTTGCCAACGTCTCAGCCAGATAACCGCTAAAATGCTCGCTGGTCAAAATATCAAGCTGTATCGCCTCATAAGTAAGTGTTGCCCCACTGGTTGCCAACAGCTGATCCTGGAAGGTACAGCCGCTGATCGTCAAACCGTCCACCCCGGCAGCCTCTGTGAGATGACCGTTTGTCACATTTTTAAATGTGGTTCCCACGACTGTAATATTTCTTGAATGAGCCGTTTTAAAAATCGTACTCCGCGAACCATTTCCATCAAAAGTACCACCGATGATCGTAATATCGTGATAATAATATCCCGTACGTTTATTATTACTCTCACCGATCCGCAGCAGATTGCCGACATTATCCTTCTTCTGGACAAACGTACAACCGGTAAAATCCACTGTCAGATTACTGTACGTTAACTTCCTGAAATAGTTCCACTAAATCCACTGATCTGCATTCGGCGAACATCATTTGCTCGCTTTTCTTTTCCGACCACGACGACTTGCCGGCTTCGTTTCTTCTTCCTCTGCCTTCATATCCGATTCGAAGAATTCAATCGCCTCTTCAAGTGTTTTTTTGCTTTTCATAAATGCCTCAACAAGCACTTCGTTGTCGATGGCTTCCATCTTGTTTCTCAGATTCGTCAATTCCTCACATGCAGCGTTATAGGTATTTCCCGTTCTGACAACCTTCTCCTCTGCCTTCTGTATCTTTAGTTGTAAGCTTTCTCTTGTCATTCTTGCCATGATTTCTACCTCCCGATGTTATCTGCGATCTTCAACTGCTCACTGATTCGATCCGCTCTGTGCTTCACATATGCAGCGTCCATTCCAAACGCTTTCAGTATTGTCTTCTGTGTCCTGGTCACCGCATGATCCAGCCGGTATATTTGATCATGGCCTCTGATCATTTCTATCTTTTCAAGTTCTCTGATTGCTGCAGGAACCGTCATGTAGTTCGGCTTCTCATCGATCCTTTCCAGTTCCTCTTTAAGCTTTGTATATATGCGGTTTCTGACGATCAGTGCTACGAATTCAACAAAAATCTTCGCTTCCGTTGACTCTGTATAATACGTTCTCTCGCTCTTATTTCCAAGATACGATTTATCACCTCTGAACAGTTTCTCCGAAGCATCTCTGCTGTAATACAGATCCAGCGCCTCTGCCGCAGTCATCTTATCTGACGTGACAATGCAGAAATATCCACACAACCGCAGTTCCCGTTTTATTACATCATCCTTTTCCTTCACTACGGTAAGGATCCCTTTGTTATCATAAAACGTATCGAAGTAGTGTTTCTCCTTTTCGCTCAGCTGGTAATCAGTCCCGTACTGTGCCCGCAAACCTTTGCCAAGCCGGTCGAGCATCTCTTCAAGTTCCTCTTTTTCTCCATGCTCTTTGCCGGTGCTGTGATAGATATGAAAATATCTGGTCTTCTCATCATCCGGGTACAGCTTGTCTTTTACGGTAATGCCATAAACATGATGCTTTCGAATGCTGTACTTTCTTTCTTCTTCAAACTTTCCCTTGTTCTCAAGTACCAGACGGTTTACCAGCTTCGCCATCCCTTTGATCATGATTACAAAACTGTATCCATACTCATCCATCTTCCGGATATTTCCTTTGCTGAAATATCCTCTGTCGAGAATAAAGCCGATGTTCTTGTAGCCGTATCCCTTTGCCTTTCCAAGCATGAATTCGAGTTGTGATATATCGGCGATGCTTCCGGGATAGCTCTCGTAAAAAAGCGGCTTTGCGTTCTTCGTATCGTAAGCTATGGAGTAATTGAATATCGGTAGGCCCACATCAACCTTTGCCTCGCCGTACTCAACCATCTCAATGTTTCCGGCTTCGCTGTTCTTGTTCGTCGAATCATATGAAATGTATATCTTCTCCCTGCGATCACAGGAAGCGTTCCAGTCATTCAGAAAACCGATACTCTCTTCACCGGTCATTCCGCAAAGGAACTCAGATACTTTGGTATCGCTGTATATATGCATCCCTTCCGTAAAAAGAGGATGTCCGAAAGCATATGCCGGATAGTACTGACCTGCATTGTTTTCACAGATGATTGTGTATGCTATGAGATCCAGAAACAATCCACGATCTTTGGGAGAGAAATAGCCATCCAGTAATTCCGGTATCTCATACTCATCCATCACTTTCTGGATGATGAGATACGCCCCGATTCGAAGGCAGCTGCTTCTGTTCGAATTAAACTTTTCCTCCGGCAGTTCAACTTCAGGAAAGTATGTCAGGAAGTTCTGGTTCGGAACCATCATCTTCTTATCTTCCTGCGACAACTTACCGATGGTCACTCTTTCAGGAATAGTATACTTCCTGTCCTTGTAATACTTTCTCCCGATTTCATAGTTCACATATATCGCATTGCCTTTTTTCTTGGTTGTAATCTTACCTTGTACATCCGGTACTTCAACGAGAAAATCCAGGTACATTCGTGCCTCCTTATGACGTTATATTTAGTGGTACTTCCTACTAAATATAGTACCATATTTTCTCACCAAAAGCAAGCATTTTCACCCGGAAAATCCAGTTTTTATGCGGGTTCCAGGCCCTTTTTTATTTAATTTCAACCCTGTTTTTTCATTTAGTGGAACTTTCTACAGGAAGTTCACGCTGTAATTGATCTGGATCGGATTAGAGATCTCATACACACCGGCAGGCATCGTCACCTTGACCGGTTCCTGCGCATTTTCCAGCGGGCTCATCGTATTTGCCTGCTCGATCGTCCGGTAAAACGCATTTGTAAAACCATATTTGTTAATGTAGGCCTGCGAAACCTCCACCGTCCTGCTATAGCTCTGCGCTGCCACTGTATCAGCCACCGACGCATGCACACACTGCGTTCCAAACATCAGACCGCCGATCATCACGACTATAGCCAGAATACATCCTTTGATTGTTTGACATTTATGATTCATCGCTTACCACCCAATCGACTTTCTCAGATTCATGATCAGATCATCGATATTTCCCTCACGGAAAATACTGCTCGTACCTGCCACGAAAATATCTGAACCGTTCGCATACAGTTTTGCAGCATTCTCGCAGGTAATATTTCCATCTGATTCAATATACACATCCTGATGCCCCAGCTCGTCTAAAAGCTTGCGCACCCGTGCCGTTTTCTCGATCGTGTGAGGTACGATCGCCTGTCCGGCAAAGCCGGGATTTACATTCAGCACCATAACACCTGCAATATAGTCTGAAATCTCCTCCAGCACCTGGATGGGTGTTCCCGGATTGATGGCAATAACAGGCTTTACCCCGCGCCTTGCCAGATAGTCCAGACACTTGTGAATATGGCAGGTGCCCTCGTAATGAAGGGATACATGCTCGCCGGGCTGGAAGTCAAACCAGTCCATCTTCTCTTCCGCCCGATCGATCATCAGATGACAATCAATCGTAATATTTGTCTTCGTTCTCAGCCTGCGGACAAAATCCGGTCCGTAGGCAAGATTCGGAACAAATGTACCATCCATGACATCCACATGCAAAAACTCTATCTGATTGCGCTCAAATTCATGCACATAATCCATGATCTGATCAAATCCAGAGCACATGATGGATGCAGATATTTTTCCTTTTTCTCTCATTATCCTATTCTCCTAAAATCAATTGGTCAATGACACGGTCAGTCGCTTTTCCATCCGTGTAAGTAAAGTTTTTCTTCACAAAGGCCTCCAGCGCTTCCTTAGAATATTCCTCTTTCGCGAGGGCATCCAAAAGCTCGTCAAAGGTCTTTACAATCTTTCCGGGAACCGTTTCCTCATAGGGCTCGTAGAAATCACGCGTTGCCTCATACATCCTCTGGTCAAAAGCAAAGAAATACATCGGTCTGCCACCCAGCAGAGAAAACTCGTAGATAATAGAAGAATAATCCGTGATCAGTGCATCCACGATAAAGAGAATATCATTCACCTCACGATAAGATGCCGCATCACACATATAATCCTTATATTTCTCCGGAATCTGGATCTTCTCACGTACAAAGGGATGCATCTTAATGATCAGGTATTCATCCCGTTCCTTTAAGAATTCGCCCCATCTCTCAAAATCAATCTTCTCAAAGGGGAAATAGGCATTGAGCGCATTGTCCCCACGGAATGTGGGCGCATACAAATATACCTTCTTGGCAGTCTTTGCCCTGGGAAACTCCTCATACATACGGGCAATCGTCTTCTTTTTATATTCTTCATCAAAGAAAATATCCGTTCTGGGAATTCCTATCGGATAAAACTTGCTCTCGTCAATACAAAATCCCTCTGCATGGTGAAGTGCAGAATGATGGGAGCTGACCGGCATATGTGTATAACACTTGTGTACACGCGTGTTGAGCGGCGGCGCACCGGGTTTGTCCATGCGCTCAAATCCAAGGGATTTAAACGCACCGCAGGCATGCCACAATTGAATCACCTTCACGCGGGGATCATAGTCAAATTTATAAATATCCGGGTAATAATCATCGATCATAATGATATCACAGGTGGCCAGCAGCCTGGTAAAGCGAAACTTTTTCGCAAAACTGCGCTTTGCATCAATGCTGGGCTTAAAATCAAAATAAAATTTGAACTGCTTGTCCAGTCCACGCTCCACCATGCGCTCGTAGACAAACTGTTCATTACCGCCGATCTCAGCACGCGAGCCGGAAGCAAACAGGATCTTATCCCCCTTATATTTTGCATGCTTTCTGTAATGTGCAAATACCTGTAACGAAAACCAATGAGTAATCTCCCACATATTGTGACGTAAATTATTTTTAAATTTATTGATCGCCTTCTTGACAAAAAACACCCGCGGCTTGGGGATCGCCACACGCACGCGCAGATAATAAGCGCCCGTATCCAGATCCACATCCGAATATCCCCTGAAATAATGACTTCCGTTACGATTGATCACCACATTTAGCGGATTGATGCGTTCCGTACTAAGTTCCGGCTCATAATCCGGCGCGAACCTTGCATCCGCCAGTCTCTTCGTGCCATCATAGGCAGTCAGATAATAATTTCCGGGCAACATAGGCGCTTCTTCGTTCACGCTGAGAACATTCATTCTCAGATAAAAATGATTGCCATCCCAGTCCACATGTTGCGGTACCGTGCGCTGACCATTCATCTCATTCCAAAATTCCAGCTGCGGCATCTTCTTTTTTGTGGTGACCACTTCGCCCCACATATGGAGAATGATGCGCTTGAACTCCACCTTATGGAGCAATATCGTTGTTTCTGATTCCATATTTTCTCCTTCGATTTTACCTAAACAGTCCCTTTGATCTTTTTATTCCTCGTCTCCGATCATGATCATCACCTTAAGCATAAACTCTTTTTCCTTTTCCTTGCGGATAAGGTCAAATGCTTTTTCATATTCATCCATTGTAAAACGATGGGTGATAAGCTGTCCAAAATCAAAGCTTCCCTTTTTCATCCAGTCAGCAACAACCGCCCAGTCATTTACCTCTGAGCCGTAGCTGCTGTTCCATGAGCCCATGATCTGCTTCTGTTTGCGCAGAATGGACCAATAGACATTCTTTTCCATCTTTAAGTCTTTTTTCGGATTACCCAGCAGCACGATGCGTCCGAAATTGCCCGCAAGATCCACAGACTGCTCGATCGTCGTATTTGAACCAACCGCCTCAAATACCACATCAAATCCGCCCTCGCCAACGAGGGATTTCATCACATTTTTATAGCTGTCACTGGTGAGATTGATCGTCTCAAAGCCCAGCTTTCTCGCATAAGCCAGCTTGTTCTCCGAACGGCCGCAGATCACGACCTGATCCGTCAGATCCTTTGCAAATGCCGCCACCAGAAAACCGATCGTACCGGTTCCTACAACTGCGACCTTCTCACCTTTTTTAATATTTCCAATATTTACGGCATGCATACTCACCGCAGAAGGCTCGCTGAGCGCAGCCATCGCATAAGGTACAGAATCATCATAGAGCACCAGATTCCACACCGGCACCACCAGATACTCTGCAAAACCGCCGTCACAGCGTGAGCCAAAATAATTGTAATTGCTGCACTGGGCGTACTGCTCGATCTTACATGCATCGCACTCCTTGCAGGGCAGCATCGGAAAAACGCTGGCGCGTCTGCCCAAAAGTGCCTCATCCACATCATCTGCCGCTGCCACGATCTTTCCGGCAAACTCATGGCCGGGAATCGTAGGAAAATGATAGGTTCCTGTCACAAAAACACGTTCTTTATCACTGGAACAGATTCCACAGGCCTGTATTTTCAACAACACGCTTCCTGCCGCGAGTTCCGGCACAGGAACCGTCTCCAGACGCAGATCTGCCACATCGTGCAGCACCAGCGCCCGCATCTCCTTGGGGTATTCATCTATGATCTTTTTCATCTCTCACTACGCCTCCTGATTCGCTTCTTTATCCTTTGACAAAATACTGCGAACGACCGCCAGATCACTGTCTGTGGTGATCTTAAAATTGATCGTATCACCGGGAATCATATGGATCGGCTGATTGTTCATGGTGCAGATCTGTGAAGTACCGGTGATCATCTGTCTCTGCTCTTCAGTCAAAGCCGCCTGCATGTCCAGAAAATGCTTTAAATTAAAGCTGTCCGGAGCCTGTCCATGAAAGATCTCTGAACGAACCGGAATATCATCTACGACCTCTCCGGAAACAGAATGCAGCATTGTATCGCTGGCAGGAACAGCTGCCACACAAGCACCGTATTTTGCCGCTGCATCAATGCTGTCGTTTAAGATCTGCTCTGTCACAAAGGGACGCGCAGCATCGTGAATCACGATCACATCATCCTCTCCGATCCCGTGATCTGCCTCAATCGCGTCGGTCACATTGTGGATCGTGTCCATACGCTCCTTGCCACCCAGCAGGATGCGGATCTTTTCCGGTGTCTCCACACGCTCAGCCACCAGCTTTTTCATATAATCCACATAATTTGCATGCACAGCAATATAAAGGTAGTCAAACCGCCTGACTGCCAGCATATGTTCGATCGTATAAAGAATGATCGGTTTTCCCTCCATCTCCACAAACTGCTTGGGAATGTCTATACTCTTCATTCTGGTGCCGCTTCCGCCGGCAAGAATTGCTCCATATATCATATATTTATCCTCCAAAATTGGCATACTTATTAGGATTATACCACATTTTCTCCAAAAGAAAACCCCACAGATATATCTGCGGGGTAATTTCTTCGGGCCTAACAGTTCTTCTCATGAACAATTCTTGTTCATGAGCAACATTCACCACACGTCGATCATACAAATATGTCGACTCATTTGCACTCACTCTATTATTTAAGAGTAACCTTAGCTCCCTCTGCCTCAAGTTTAGCCTTGATATCCTCAGCGGTAGCCTTGTCTGCCTGCTCCTTGATAACCTTGGGAGCACCATCAACAACGTCCTTAGCTTCCTTTAAGCCAAGACCAGTTGCCTCACGAACAACCTTGATAACCTTAACCTTGTTAGGACCAACCTCAGTTAACTCTACGTCAAACTCAGTCTTCTCCTCAGCTGCTGCAGCGTCTCCACCTGCTGCTGCAACTACAACGCCTGCTGCTGCAGATACGCCGAACTCTTCTTCACATGCTTTTACTAAATCATTTAACTCTAATACGGTTAAACCTTTGATAACCTCAATGATCTCTGCTGTTGTCATTATTATTTCCTCCTGATATTTTTTAATGTTTTCATATTGAAGTTCTTTTCGCCCAGCTCATGCGATGCCCAACGGCCTGCATTCACTCATCTCAAAGAACAACCTCGCAACACGCGCTGTCCTCACTACCGCTCGCCAGCCGCCAGTTGCTTTCAGCCTACTCTGCCTCAGCGGGAGCCTCTGCCTCTGCTGCGGGAGCTGCCTCGCCATCCTTCTCTGCGATCTGCTTGATAACACGAGCAAAGTTGGCGATCGGTGACTGCATACTGCCAAGTAACTTGGACAGTAATACTTCTCTTGAAGGAATTGTAGAAATAGCTTTCATTCCCTCTGCATCATAGAAGTTACCCTCTACGACACCGGCCTTGATCTCTAACTTCGGTGCTTTTTTTGCAAAATCTGCAATGATTCTTGCAGGTGCAGTTGCATCTGTAGTAGAGATTGCAATTGCGTTCGGTCCCTCCAGCACGCCTGAAAGGCTCTCGAACTCTGTTCCTTTGAAAGCGAAGTTCATGAAGGTATTCTTGTATACCTTGTAAGTAACTCCGGCTTCTCTCAGCTGCTTACGTAACTGGGTATCCTCAGCAACAGTAAGTCCACGGTAGTCAACGATAACGACTGACTGTGCGTCCTTGATGCTGTCAGAAATCTCCTGTACGATCGGTGCTTTCAATTCTACTTTTGCCACGAATCATTTACCTCCTATTTTATTTTTGATATTGCGTTAGATGAGGTATGAAAAAAGCCCCTCCGCATTGCGCGAAGGGGCAGAATTTGTAAATCCTTATCATTCTCCTCGGCAGGCACTTACGTTTACGCCTCTCGGCACCTGCTGTCTTCGGCAACATACTCGGTGATTATATCACCTATTTATATATCTGTCAACCACAAATTATAACTAAGCCAGCTTTGTTACGTTGATCTTCACGCCAGGTCCCATGGTCGGAGCTACAACACAGCTCTTTAAATACTGACCCTTTAATGAAGCCGGCTTTGCCTTGATGATTGCAGAAATCAGGCTCTGGAAGTTGTCCGCTAACTGTTCTTCTGTGAAAGACGCTTTTCCAATAGGCACATGGATAATGTTGGCTTTATCCAATCTGTACTCGATCTTACCGGCTTTAATGTCGTTAACAGCCTTGGTAACATCCATAGTAACAGTACCAGCCTTCGGGTTCGGCATTAAGCCCTTCGGTCCAAGGACACGTCCCAGACGACCTACAACACCCATCATGTCGGGAGTTGCTACTACAACGTCGAAATCTAACCATCCCTCGTTCTGGATCTTGGGGATCAGCTCTTCGCAGCCGACAAAGTCAGCACCTGCTGCCTGTGCCTCGTCTAACTTGGTTCCCTTTGCGAATACCAATACTCTTACAGTCTTACCAGTTCCATGAGGCAGTACAACTGCACCACGGATCTGCTGCTCTGCATGACGACCATCACAACCGGTTCTGATGTGAACTTCGATTGTCTCATCAAATTTTGCAACGGCTGACTTCTTAGCCAGGCCGATTGCCTCAGCTACATCATACTGAACGGAACGATCAATATTCTTTGCAGCTTCCTGATATCTTTTTCCTCTTTTCATTATTATTACCTCCTA
>JALFNQ010000010.1 GCA_022773965.1 Lachnospiraceae bacterium | reverse complement strand
CATACAGATCCTGTTTGGATGGCAGAATACGCATTTGCATGATTTTGCATGCGAAGCATCGCCAAATTCGTTGCAATTCGCACAGGCCAATAGGCTGACGTGTGAATTGCAACCGGAATGGTTGTTGACGGTATCTTGTTTGAAAGTGTTGTACGTATAGATATATTATGATATAATTTGCATATGATATTGAATGGGAGGTAGATTGTTATGTTAGCATTACAGGAATCAATAAGACCATCAGCCGATTTAAGAAATCATTATAATGATATTTCAAAGAAGTGTAAGGAAAATAAAGAAGCAGTAATTATTACAGTAAATGGCAGAGGTGACACAGTAACTCTTTCGTATGAGGAATATAAAAATATGAAGGCACGTATCGAGTTATTAGAAATACTAACTGAGGCAGAAGACGATGTAAAAAACAACCGTGTTGCTCCGATCAATGAGACATTTAACGATTTACGAAAAATGCTTCAGGAGGGTTGATTTTGAAGTATAAAGTTATACGCACTGATACTGCGGATGCTGGTATTAGGAAGATCATCTTATATGTTGCACAGAATTTTGGAAACAGTGTCGCTTTGGAGAAGCTTGATGAAATAGAGAAGAGAATTCTTGAACTGGGGGATGATCCGTACATAGGAACGGATCCACGATATCTTGTCCTGAAACGCCAAGGATATAAAGTGCTTATTCTGGAAAAAGACCTGGTGTTTTATAAAATTGATGAAGAAAAAAAGACCGTTGTTGTATATGCAGTTGTGGATCAACGGCAAGATTATTTAAACATTATTCGTGGGTTATAGAATGGAAATATTTTTATGTTGCCTGCTAATCGTAGACAGCGAGACTGTCGTGCATAAGTGTTATTGCGAGTGAACAGTCATTTTTTTATGTACTTCGTTAGTTAAGAACGGAATTGTTACTTTTCACATAGTAGCCGGCATTTACTGCGGGCTACGTGCCAAAACGTACAGGTTGAATGTGGCAAAAAATATTTTGAAATAAGAAATCCCCCGTGCTATACTACACAGTAGTATAGCGAGAGGGGATTATTTTATGCATATTGAATTGACCAGACAAAGTGTTGTGATCAAATGTAATCTTGAGGCATCCATCATGACCGGCAACTATGAATTATATTATGCCGCCGGCCTGCTGGGCAAGCTCATGGGCCGTGAGATACCGGCAGATATTCGGCCAGAAGCACTGCACGATCTCGTACATGGGTGGCTGGAGAGCTTTGCCCCGGCAGACGGTCATGAAAAGCATCTCGCCCACATGCTCAAATATTACCATCCTGAACCCGAACGTTATGATGAACAAATGGCTGAGCTGCTGCAGATGGGTCTGCATGAGCAGCGTATGTGGGAGAGGTTTACCTAGTATAGCGTCTTGAAAATAACTGGATGAATCACTTGCCGGTGGCAATTTGAAATAGATTTTTGTGTGCATGACAGAGAGGCGGTCAGGTAGCCAGATCCAGCTGCTGAATCGTGCCTACACCGCCGTTTTCATACAGAAACATACCTGTCTGTCGCACCATGGCATTTGCTTCGTTATGTGCATTATTCATGGAAAAATGTGTGTTCTGCGCGCCGAGATAAATGGCGCCGACACCTGCTTTTCCAAGCCCTACAAGCTGGTCCTTTCCGTTTGCATCCTTACTCCAGATGAGCAGCTTGTCAAAGATCTCGTCTGCTTCATCGATCCATCCATTTCCGTCACTATCATATTTTGCCAGATCGGCAAAACCATCTCCGTTTAACGCACCGAACAGCTCGCTTCCGTCATTAATTGTTCCGTCACCATTTTTATCAAGTGCCAGAAAACCGCTTCCTGCGCCAAGTCTTGAGATGGCTTCCTCGTGACCGTCTGCATCCAGATCAAACATGAATTTTTGATCCTTCACATCGGCAGCAGGCGCATCCAGATTGATTACAAGAGGATCCATAAAACGCGGCGAACCGAAATCAATTGTTTCAGAAGCATATTGCGTGAAGCTTCGGCTCATAGTCAGTTCTACGTTGAAGCTGATTTCCCGTCCGTCTGATGTTTTTACGATTCCATCGGTAGAAAAAGAGGTTGTCTCATTTTCTTCATAATAAAATTCAGAAGTATACTGTCCGCCGGATGGCTGACTGCCTGCGACAAGATCCGAGAGAGAGGAGCTTTTTGTGCGCGCATCCTTTCCCAATAGAAAATTCAGCAGATAGTTTAAGGTCTGCTCCCGTATTTTCACAAGATTTTGCAGACGGTCTGCACGCCCGATACGCTGCATGCCGTTTACATTCTGACCGGATCTGAAACGGTCATAAAGATTTTCTGAGAAACCGTTTCCGTTTCTGGTGCCGCCGTAGATGGCATGTTCAGACTGCGCAGACAAGGTATTGCCTGTGGCAGACAAAGATTTTTTTCCCCAGGTCACGAGAGCCTGTGAGGAGGCTGAGCGGGAAGAAAAGGCCCGTCTTCCCGACATACTGATGTTACTCGACTGAATAATCAAACTATCACTCCCTTGGAAGGATACCTGTTTATTCTGATTGTTTCCCTACAAAGCAAAATAAAAGAACCATAAAAAGACTCCGAAATCTCCTTTTTCGAAATCAATTTACCGTCCCTGGTTCATCCTTATTTTTTTGTTATCCGGATGTAATATCTATCGGAAGAAATGTGAAAAAGTTTAACGTGTTTGTGCATAATAAATGTAAAAATTGGCACAATAGTTAACAAACAACTACAAAATACCAGTGCAGGTGTTTTTGACAGGGAGATGCATGAGATTATGATGAAAAATGATACGCTGCCGCCGGAAAAGCAGAAGCAGCAAAAGGAATATAATGATTATGTGAAGCAGGTGACACCGACCTACAGTCTCTGGGGAAATATGGCAAAGGCCTTTGTGGTGGGAGGTGTGATCTGCTGTATCGGTCAGGGCATCATAGATGCGGCAAAGGCAATGGGTGTGGATGAGGAAATGGCACCCATGTGGTGCACACTGATCCTCGTTTTTTTGAGTGTCCTGCTAACCGGACTGAATATTTATCCCACATTTGCAAAGTGGGGCGGCGCCGGGGCTCTGGTGCCGATCACTGGATTTGCCAACAGCGTGGCGGCACCGGCGATTGAGTTCCGGGGCAGCGAGGGAAATGTGTTTGGCTGTGGCGCAAAGATCTTTACGATCTGCGGGCCGGTCATTTTGTATGGTATTTTTACCAGCTGGCTGCTGGGGCTGATCTACTGGCTGTGGGGAATTTTTTGACAAAAAAACCGCTTGCATGTTCCTGTAAGGAAAAGCAAGCGGTTCATTTTTTGCTATTTTATTGTACGCAGTTCATATCGGTGAGCCCGCAGCTCTTGTCATCTGCGGAGGTATCGCCGTTCATGTTGGTGATGCTGTGTGATTTCTCCTCCTGTCCTGCCAGGCAGTTCATGTCCTGTAAACCGCAGCTCTTGCCCTCGTCATCGGTTGCCCCGTTCATATTGGAGATTCCTAATCCATCCTTTGCCATAATAAAACCCTCCTGTTTTGTTGTTCTACGTGTAACTGTGAAGGTGCGAAACAGCTACCTGTACGTCTTTGCCGGAGAAGTCCCCAGACTTCCCAGCTACTAAAAGTATACCAAGAAATCAAAAAAAACGGTATAGACAAAACTTGGAAAATGATAAAAGAGTCAGATCAGGAAACGGTTGATTTTTTGGGAAATCTGTAAGAAAATAAATATGATAGGCAGGGTATCAAAAAATCCTATTCAGGAAAGGAGAAGATCATGAGTTTTATTGAGAAAAAAATGGAAGCCTTTGAGGTGGATGCATATCAGAACGGGGAATTTATCCGTGTGAGCGATCAGACTGATGCGGGAAAATGGAGGATTTTCTTCTTCTATCCGGCAGATTTTACCTTTGTGTGCCCGACGGAGCTGGGTGATCTGGCGGATCATTATGACGAGTTTCAGGAGGCTGGCTGCGAGATCTATTCCGTATCAACGGACAGCCATTTCGTTCATAAGGCATGGGCAGATGCTTCCGAGACGATCAAAAAGATCAAGTACCCGATGCTGTCCGATGCGGCGTGGAAGCTATCCCGCCAGTTTGACGTGCTTGTCGAGGAGGACGGACAGGCACTTCGGGGAACCTTTATTGTTGACCCGGACGGCGTGATCCAGGCCTATGAGATTCACAATATGGGTATCGGACGCAACGCGGAAGAATTGCTGCGCAAGCTGCAGGCGGCACAGTTTGTGCGGGAGCATGGTGATCAGGTATGCCCGGCAAAGTGGAAGCCCGGCGCAGAGACATTAAAACCGAGCCTTGATCTGGTGGGCATGTTATAAAAATGCAGGAAGTGAATGAATGAGACAACAAGGACCGCCATAGTTACATTTCAGGCCAGGGTCTGAAATGTAACTATGGTGGTGTTTTTTAAAGGAGGTAACAGGTATGGGTGATTACATAGATATTCCGCGGATATCCGCGTTGTTGGATGATGATCTGAGAGGACAGATCAAGGGCGTGTTTGGCAAGCTGACAGAGGATCTTGAGATCGTTGCGATCGTGGATAGCGAAGAGGACAAGAGCAGAGAATTGTTGTCTTTACTTTTTGATATGGAAACCCTTGGAGAACATGTGTCTGTGCAGGTGTATGAAAAAGGCGAAAATGCGCAGGCGCAGGCAGCATTCGATGCAGACGGGCGTACACCTGCCATGGGACTTTATAAGGATGGCGCATACACCGGAGTTGCATTTTACGGCGTTCCCGGCGGCAAGGAGATGAATTCCTTTGTGCTGGGCTGTTACAATGTGGCAGGCCCCGGACAGCCGGTGGATAAGTGGACACAGAATAAGCTCACAAAGCTGAAACAGGATTCTGATATGAAAATTTTTGTGTCTCTCGCCTGTCATCACTGCGCAGCAACTGTCATCGGAGCACAGCATCTGGCTGCCATGAGTCCGAAGCTCACCGCTACGATGATCGATGCCAATCTCTATCCGGATCTCGTGGAAAAATATAAGATCCAGCGCGTACCAATGGTGGTCATCAATGAGGAAAAGACATTGCTCGGCGAGAAATCCATGGAGGATCTGGCAGCGATACTGGAGTAGCGCAGTTGACATTTGTGAAGACACTCTATATAATAGCGTTTGTACATCCATCCACAAGGTTGTACAGACGCTATTATTACATAGGCTAGGGGTGTCCCTGTGCGGGGCTGAGATGAAGAAACCCTCATTACTTGAACCGGATCATACCGGCGTAAGGAAGCAGGATTTTAAGAACGAAAGTCATAATTTCAGTTGTTACCCCTCCTAAAGAAAAGGAGGATTTTTTATGTGGAAATTGTTTGCTACCCAGTATGTAAATGACTGGGATGAGGTATGCTATCAACCGACGGCACTCGGATATGCGACGCTTGTCATTGTTGGTCTGCTTTGTGTCGGGCTGGCGCTGTGGATCGTTCGTCGTAGTGGAAAGGGTGGAAAACGCATCACTACCAGACAGATCATGTTTTCTGCCATGGCGATGGCACTGGCTACAGTCACATCCATGATCAAGCTGTTTGATGCTCCGATGGGTGGTTCGGTTACACTTTGCAGCATGCTTTTTATTGTACTGATCGGTTACTGGTACGGACCGAAGGTCGGTATCCTGACTGGTGTTGCTTATGGAATTTTGCAGCTCGTCATTGATCCGTATATTCTGAGTCTGCCGCAGATGATCGTGGATTATCCGCTGGCATTTGGCGCGCTTGGTATATCGGGCTTTTTTGCAAACAGCAAAAACGGTCTGCAGAAAGGATATCTGGCAGGCATTTTCGGACGCTGGGTATTTGCATTCCTGTCCGGTTGTATTTTCTTTGCATACTACGCGTGGGAAGGCTGGAACCCGGCTGTGTATTCAGCAGTTTACAACCTGAGCTACATTGGCATCGAGGGTGTGATCACATTGATCATTATTTCACTTCCGCCGGTGAAGCATGCACTTGCTTCCGTGAAAAAGCTGGCACTTGACGAGTAGTATATTTCCGTTGGATCCGGAAGTATCGCCAAATTAGTTGCAATTCACAGGTCAGCTGGCTGACGTGTGAATTGTAACCTGTTTTTCGGGCAGTTTTGAAAAGAACTTTACGAGGAGGAAATACTGTGGAAGAAGTAAGGCAAGAAAATAAAATGGGAACGATGTCTGAGGGCAGGCTTCTTCTCAATATGTCACTGCCCATGATGTTATCGATGCTTGTGCAGGCAATGTATAATGTTGTGGACAGTATTTTTGTATCGCGGATCGGTGAAAATGCGCTGACAGCTGTATCGCTGGCATTCCCGCTACAGACACTGTTGATTGCTCTCGGTGCTGGTACCGGTGTGGGTGTTAATTCACTTTTGTCCAAGGCGCTGGGTGAGAAGGATTACGAGAAAGCAAATAAGGCTGCAATGAAT
The DNA here is from genome assembly GCA_022773965.1 of Lachnospiraceae bacterium. GTDB lineage: Bacteria > Bacillota > Clostridia > Lachnospirales > Lachnospiraceae > W0P33-017. The sequence continues at coordinate 2,600 of JALFNQ010000010.1, read as the reverse complement.
GGTATTTTTCTGTTCTTTATCAGTTATCTCGTGTCAGCGTTCATTGGAATTGTGGGTGTGCGGCCGTTCTATGCCAGTCAGATCAAGGACGCACCGATTGAGATCATGGACATGGGAATCGAATACCTGACGATCGTTATGGTGGCATCCTTTGGACTTTATGCGCAGTTTATTTTTGAACGTCTTTTACAGGCGACCGGGCGCACCTTTTTTACGATGGTATCACAGATGACTGGTGCGATCATTAATATTATTCTGGATCCGATCCTGATCTTTGGATATTTCGGACTGCCGAAAATGGGTGTTGCCGGAGCAGCTGTGGCAACGATCGCAGGACAGATCGTTGGTGGAATCATCGGTTTTATCTATAATATAAAGAAAAATGATGATATTACCCTAAGCTTCAAGGGCTTCCGACCGGATGGACATATTATCGGCACAATCTACAAGGTCGGTTTTCCTTCCATCATCATGCAGTCCATCGGATCGATCATGACTTACGGTATGAACCTGATCCTGGTGGGGCTTTCAGCAACGGCGGCAGCAGTGTTCGGCGTGTATTTCAAACTGCAGAGCTTTTTCTTTATGCCGGTGTTTGGACTGAATAACGGAATCATTCCGATCGTTGCATACAACTATGGTGCGCAGAAAAAGCACCGCATGCTCCGCACGATCAAGTGGGGCATGCTCATCGCCTTCTGCTTTTTGCTGGTAGGTTTTGTTGTATTCGAGACAATTCCGGGCACGTTGCTTTTGCTTTTTGATGCCTCTGAGAACATGTTGGGGATCGGTATCCCGGCGCTGCGTATCATTGCAGTACATTTCCTGATCGCATGGTTCTGTATCGTGGCAGGCTCTGTATTTCAGGCAGTTGGAAACGGAATGTACAGTCTGTATGTGTCTGTGGCAAGACAGCTTGTTGTATTGCTTCCGGCAGCATATATTCTGGCAAAGATCGGTGGATTGGATCTGATCTGGTGGAGCTTCCCGATTGCAGAGCTGATGTCCTGCATGATCTCTACGATCTGTCTGACCCTGACCTATAAAAAAGTGATCAGACCGATGCCGGACGTGGAATAGGAGTGCGCGACAGATAAAGCGTCTGCCGGAAAAAGGATGGCAGATGAAAGAAGTAGTCGGGGTGTCGGCTGCCAGAGGAGAAGAAGGATGATTCAGGAGATTGCACCGAAAAGATTTTGGAATGCCTATGAGAAACGCTCGCCGCAGGCAGATAGCAAGATCATCTGCGTTTGCGATGGAAGCTATTGTATTGTCCATGAAGACATCGGCGACCGTTTCCCGCGTTATGGAGAGATGATCAGGGAGGCGGGAGATGGAGGGATTTTTTATGACCTGAGGAAGCTGCAGTATTTGTTCGCGATTCTGGATGGCGAGGAGCGGACAGACTATTTTCTCTGTGTCTGTGATATAGAGTGCAGGTTTTTAAAGCTGCCTCCGTATAGCTGGGAACCGACATACTATATGAATCACAAGATGAAACCACGTGATGAGGCTTTTGCGGGAATGACCGCACATCATCTGTATGTGTGGTACCGCGACAATCATTTTTGCGGCCGTTGCGGTACAAAAATGGTGCATGATGGTGCGCAGCGTATGGTGAAGTGTCCGAAGTGCAAAAATATGGTGTTTCCGAAGATCGCACCGGCGGTACTTGCCGCTGTCCGGCATAATGGAAAGCTGCTCCTCACAAAATATGCCCACGGTGAAGGAAATTATGCGCTGGTGGCAGGGTTCGTGGAGATTGGTGAGACCGCGGAGGAGTGTGTTGCCAGGGAAGTTATGGAGGAGACGGGGCTTCCTGTGAAAAATGTGCGTTATTATGATTCGCAGCCCTGGGGCTTTGCAGGAAATCTCATGCTTGCCTATACCGCAGAGCTGGATGGAGAGGATGATACGATCCATCGGGATGCGTCAGAGCTTGCGGTGGCGGAGTGGGTAGCGCCGGAAGACATAACGGATATTTTTGATTATAGCAGCCTGACAAGAGAGATGATCCGGCGTTTCCGGGAGGGGCAGCTGTAGAGAGTGAAAAATTCTTCAGCGCCAGGTGCGAAAATACAGTGTATTTCCGCACTGTGGCTTCTCGCCAAAGAAATTTCCGCAAAAATCAACTTGCTCAAGCAAGCTTGTGATTTTATGTGGAAATTGCCTTGGCTCTGAAGAATTTCAAAATGTGAATAAAATGTAAACAAAAAGTTCACATAATGTTAAAGTGACTGACAAGATTTGTTCATAACCGTTGGATATACTATAACCATCACCACAGGTGATACACACACGAGTAACTTTTTCAATTTTTCATAACTCTCCCCTTTGAAGAACGCCGATGCGGATGCATGGGCGTTCGTTTTGTTGTGTGTAAAAACGCATAGATCAGAGAAAAAAGGATAAACTTTTTATAAAAAACGCCGATACATAAGGAGAAAAATACAAAATCAGTTACAATTCACACGTCAGCCAGCTGACCTGTGAATTGCAACGAATTTGGCGATGCTTCGCATGCAAAATCGCCAAATTCATGGCTCATGTACGTTTATGGCACGTAGCCCGCAGTAAATGCTGGCTACTGTGTGAAAAGT
>JALFNQ010000218.1 GCA_022773965.1 Lachnospiraceae bacterium | reverse complement strand
CAAAGTCATTTGCTTTTGTCAAGAACTTTTTTAATTCATAATAATAAAAAGTTTGCAAAGCGTACTTTCTATTATATTTTTTTTGCTGACCGGCTGACATGTTTCCCAGCCGCACGCGACAGCTTGTATATAATATCATCTGGTTCGACAAATGTCAACAACTTTTTAAAATTTTTTCAATCCATTTTTTCACCCGCAGTCAATCATCTTACATACCAAAGGGACGTCCCTTGGCAAAAGGAACGCCCCAAATACACAGCGATTTTTTATGCTTGAATACCAGATTTCTTTATCTTCCGGCTCCGTTTGTCGTGCCGTTTGTTCCGTTGGCGTTTGTACCTGTGCCATTTGTGGCATTACCGTTTGTTCCAGTGCCGTTCACAGCATCATTTCCGATGTCCTCTACAGTATCCACTACATCGTTTCCGACATTCTCTACACCGTCAACCACATCATCCACAACGCCATCTCCATTGGTATCTGCATTCGTATTATTGTTGGTCGTGCCGTTATTGTCGGTTGCATTGTTCACATTATCCGTGCCATTCATGTTGCCGTTTCCGTTGGTCGGGTTATCAACGTTCGTATTGTCCTGTGGAACTGTGGCATTGTTTTCCGTGCTATTGTTTTCCGTGCTATTGTTTTCTGTGCCATTATTTGCAGGAGTGTTTGTCCCGTTCTCGGTTGCATTGTTATTTGTACCACATGCCGTTGTCATACAAAAGGTCAGTGTCAACACTGCACACACCAGTACTTTTTTGAAAAATAATGATTTTGATTTCATAATGATCTCCTTTTTACTTGTTTTTCTTTTAATATTTCCTTTTACGCCAGAAATATACTTACAGATTTTATTTTTCCGTAGTCCTTTTCTATCCGTTATTGCAGTCATTCATAAAAAATTTTATCTCGACGTTTTTTATTTGCGCATCTTTGGCTTAAAGATCCATGCTGCAATATAGGCAAATATCAGTGCCGCGCTCACTCCTACCGCACACGCCTCAAAGCCTCCCATAAAAAGTCCCATGAATCCATCCCGGTCAATGGCCTCCTTCATCCCCTTCCAGAGCACATTTCCAAATCCAAGAAGGGGTACGGATGCACCGGCTCCCGCCCAGTCCACAAAGGGCTGGTAAATGCCGATTGCTCCCAGCACAGCGCCGGTACATACAAGCAGCACCATGATCCGTCCCGGTAACAGCTTTGTTTTCTCCATCAGGATCTGCGTCAGTGCACAGATCACTCCTCCCACAACAAATGCGATCACATAATCCATATCAGTTCCTCCAAATTCATCTCTCTACTATCTGATTTGCTGTTTTCAATCTAATGATTCCCATGTTTCATATCTTTTCCAGCTCAATACAAACATCCATTCCAAAAGACGCTTTCCGGCCACGTTAATCCACGTGCTCCAGCACGACTCCGTGAGCAATACCCGTGACATTCTGACCCTCATTAAAGCTGACCTGCGACATCAGCGCTCCTGTGGGGATAAACAAAATGCGGTGATACTCCCCACTCATGAGCTTTGGCAAATACCAGGCCGCCAGTGTCACGGCAGAGCAGCCACAGCCGCTTCCACCCGCCTGCGTTCCCTGCTCTTCACTGTCAAAAATCTTCATGCCACAATCCTCATGCACACGGCTAATATCAATTCCTTCATCCATTAACAGCTTGATCAGGATTTCCTGACCGATGCTTCCGAGATCACCGGTCACGATCCTGTCATAATCCTCCGGTTTCCGGTTAAAATCCTGCAGATGCGTCCGGATCAGATCCATCGCTGCCGGTGCCATGGCGGCACCCATATTCTGCGCATCTCTGACGCCGTAATCCATAATTTTTCCATTTGTAAAACCTGTGATCTTCACCTGCGTTTTTTCTGTGCCAAGAACGTAGGCGCCACTTCCCGTCACCGTCCAGGTCGCAGAGAGCGGGCGCTGATTGGCGTATTCTACCGGAAAGCGAAAGTTTTTCTCTGCCCCGGCAAAATGGCTGGAGGTCACGACTAGTGCCCGGTCTGCAAATCCCCCCGCCAGACACATGGCAGCCAGTGACATCCCCTCTCCCAATGTGGAGCAGGCACCATACAGACCAAACAAAGGAATCTCGTAATCCATCAGACCAAAACAGGTGGCAATATTCTGCCCCAGCAGATCTCCTGCAAAAATATAGCGAATATCCTTCGGCTGAAGATTCGCTTTTCCCAGTGCCAGTGCCACCGCTTCCTTCTGCATGCGGCTCTCCGCTGCCTCCCAGGTCTCCTCGCCAAATTTATCCGTATCACAGATCATATCAAAACGGGAGCCCAGCGGGCCCTCACCCTCCATTTTCCCGACTACGGTTCCACTGCTTTCTATATAGACAGGCTGCGCAGGCTGAATGCTTGCCCGACCTGTCTGCTGCAATTTTTTTAACTCTTCTAACATTTGAAACCTTCCTTTTTTGTGATATGTAACCATTCCACCATGATCAATCCCCGCAAATACGGATGGTTATTGAATAGTTACTGTTCTTTCATAAGTTAAGATGTGTCATTTCAATGATTTTATACATATAAAAATGTCATCCATTGTCAACGGGAACGATTTGGAGTAAAATAAGAGCAAAAGTAAACATATTTTCGATATAAAAAGGTAACACGCATGGATCGACTGATTTTTCACGTAGACGTAAATTCTGCTTTTTTAAGCTGGCAGGCAAAATACGAGATGGAACAGCTGCATACGGAGCGCGACTTGCGGGAAATTCCGGCAGCAGTTGGCGGTGACCCGAAAACCCGCCACGGTATCGTTCTGGCGAAGTCCACACCTGCAAAAAAATATGGGATCACAACCGGTGAACCGCTCTCACGAGCTCTGGAGAAATGTCCAAATCTCGTGGTCGTTCAGCCAAAATTTGACGAGTATGTAAAAAATTCCCGTGCATTTATCGGTATTCTAAAAGAAATCGCACCGGTTGTCGAACAGGCCAGCATCGATGAAGCATACTGCGATCTGAGCGGAACCAGCCGTATTTACGGCGATCCGGTTGCACTGGCACACCGCCTAAAGGATCGCATCCGCGATGAACTCCATTTCACCGTCAACGTCGGCATCTCAAACTGCAAGCTGCTGGCTAAAATGGCCTCCGATTTTGAGAAACCGGATAAAGTGCACACGTTATTTCCTGATGAGATTCGGAAAAAAATGTGGCCACTACCGGCGGGCGAGTTATTTTTAGTCGGACGCTCCTCCGCAAAAAAACTGGGAAGCCTTGGCATTCGCACCATCGGAGATATCGCCCAGATGGATCCGGCGCTATTGCAGCTTCATTTTGGAAAACAGGGAATTACCATGTGGGAGTTTGCCAATGGCATTGACGAATCAGAGGTACGAAGCGAGAGCGATGCAGCCAAAAGCTATGGCAATTCCGTCACACTGCGTTTTGATGTCACAGATGCCCAAAATGCAAAAAAAATCCTACTGTCTTTATGTGAAACAGTTGGTGCCAGACTTCGAGCAGACAAAGCATATATCCGCAGTGTAACTGTCACGATCAAGGACTGCGATTTTCGCACCATCTCCCATCAGACCGGACTTGAAGATGCCACAAATGTGACAGAAGTGATCTATCATCAGGCATGCACGCTGTTTGACCAGCTTTGGGATCACACGCCGATCCGTCTGCTGGGAGTCTCCACCGGAAAGATCACAGACGGTGCCTACAATCAGATGGAGCTGTTTTCTACTCCTGCCACAGGCAGTCCCGATAAGGAAAAACTCTCCAAACTGAATGCCGCCATTGATCAGATCCGTGACCGTTACGGTGAGGATTCTGTCAAACGTGCCCGCTTTTTAGAAGCCGGGAGCAGTCACATGACAAAGGGACTCAACAAAGCGAAACGAGAGGAATAGGCTGCTACTGCCGATTCCTCTCGTTTTTCAAGCATTCATATACAATTTACTCAGCTTCTTTTTCGTACATTTTCTTTTTCAAAAATGCAAGCACCGCCTCATAGTTTTCCGGAATGTGGGGAAAATTGCACCCTGTGCAGTCTTTGTATACCCGGCCATTCTTGTTTTCCCTGAATACAGGGTTGCCCGGGCAGTCCGGATAAGGATTCATCGGGCAATAGCAGAACAGACAGTTAAACGCTTTTCCCTCCATGCCTGCATGGCAGGGGAAATATTTGCAATCTTTATTCTCAAAAAAGCTATGGCAATTCTTTAATCTGGCAACTTCCATATTATCTGATCCTTTCCTAACGATTCCAATCCCCCTTCATTTCTGTCCAATCACTGTGGCAAAAAAATTGATCTCTCATCCATACTGGTCTCTCGACACTCAACCTCCCAGCTGCCGCTTTTTCCACCACTCTTTTTTAACAGGCGGATCTCACTCATTACCATGTCGCGATCCACAGCCTTACACATGTCATAGATCGTAAGCAGTGCGATCTGTACACCGGTCAGCGCCTCCATTTCCACACCGGTCTTTCCCACCGTCCTTGTGCGGCAGTGCACCTCGATCCCACATGCATCATCATGCATTACAAATTCTACATCCACGCCTGTCAATCCGATCACATGGCAGAGCGGAATGAGCTCAGACGTCTTTTTTGCACCCATGATGCCTGCTACCCGTGCCACCGATAGCACATCTCCCTTTTTCACGGCACCATTTTTCACAAGTGCAAAACACTCTGCTGACATACGTATATAACCTGTTGCCACTGCCTCCCGGGCGGTGTCATCCTTTTCACTCACATCCACCATGCGGGCGGCTCCATTTTCATCTATATGTGTCAATTGTTTCATATCATTGCAGATCCCCTCTCCAACGGCATCCTCCTCGCGAATCAGCTTCATCTTCTGTACAACCCCTTCCTTTCTTTACTTCCTATTATACTTTATCACACATCCTGCGCATCTTGCAAAGAATCTTTTTTTCCATCCGGCTCACCTGCACCTGAGTCATCCCCATAGCATCTGCCACCTGACTTTGCGTATTTCCCTCAAAATAACGCAATTTTATGAGCTGCGCCTCCTTCGATTCCAGCCTTTCCATCAATTGCCGGACAGTCATACGGTTTAACAGTTCTTCTTCTACAGGTGTATCATCTGCCACCTTGTCCAAAAGGTAAAGCTCACTTCCATCCGACTGATAAACAGGCTGATAGATCGACGCGATCTCCTCCGATGCATCCAGCGCCAGCGCCACCTCCTCTTCTGACAATCCGGTATCTTCCGAAAGCTCCTGCAACGTTACACTGCGTCCAAGCTGTTGTTCCAGCTTTTCTCTGCTCCGTTTGATACGCCAGCCACTTTCTTTGATGCTCCGGCTCACCTTCATCATGCCGTCATCCCTCAGAAAACGCCGGATCTCACCGGTAACCAGTGGAACTGCATAGGTAGAAAAACGCACCTCGTAAGAAAAATCGAATTTTTCAATTGCCTTCATCAAACCGATCGCTCCGATCTGAAACAGATCATCCCTCTCATATCCCCGGTTTTCAAAGCGTTTCACGACACTTCCCACTAAACCCAGATTTTCCTGCACCAGGAGCTCTCCTGCCTCTTTATCGCCCTTTTTTGCCCGTATGAGCAATTCCATGGTGTGCTCCATCTGCTACTCCCTCTCCTGCAGATGCAGCTGCTTTCTCATCTCCACACAGGTTCCCTGCCCCTCTGTGGAGGTGATATGTAATTCATCCATAAATACTTCCATGAAAGAAAAGCCCATGCCGGACCGCTCAGCCTCCGGTCTGGTGGTAAAAAACGGTTCTCTCGCCTTTTCTACATCGGCAATTCCTTTTCCCTGATCACAGACCCTGATCGTGATCTCACCACCACACTTTCGGCAGGTCAGTACCACTTGTCCCACACAATCTTCATAGCCGTGAATGATCGCATTTGTGACCGCCTCAGAAACAGCAGTTTTTACATCTGCCAGTTCATCCATCGTTGGATTGAGATCCATCAGAAATGCGGTCACTACCATTCTTGCAAACTGCTCATTTTCCGGATAGGAGTCAAAGCATATGCTCATCTCCGTTGCCTGTTTTCTAGTCATATGTCTCCTCCTTTACAACCGTGATCAGCCGGGGCAAACCCGCCAGCGTAAATATTTTCTGCACCCGGGGATTTAAGTTCTGCGCTTCCACGCTCCCACCGTTATAACCCATCTTACGGCTCCTGCCAATGAGCATGCCGATTCCCGAGCTGTCCATAAATTCCGTATTTGCAAAGTCAAAGATCAGATGCCGGATCTGATAATTGTCGATCAACATATCTGCCTCCTCTCTCATTTCACTCGCTGCACACTCATCGATTTCCCGGGGCGCAAAAATGCGCAGGCTGCCAGTCTTTGTCTCGTATTGAAATTCCATGTGGTATGACCCTCCTTTTTTCATATAATCAATTAACTATTCAATTCCCGGCAATTGCTCTGGTTTTGAATCGTTAAAAAAAGACACAGTATCTGGTTCCATACTGTGTCTTTTGTGAAATCAATATCCAATTTTTCATTCTTAAAACTATTGCTGTGCATCCAGGATCTGCTCGATCTGTGTCACATAACGGCCTGCGTTATATGCCAGACTGCTTCCGGGGAACAGCTCCACAACCTTTGAATAATTCTCAACTGCGTGTTCCCAATCCTCCGTCTTGCGGTATGCCTGCGCCAGATTATACAGCGCATTTCCGTTGTCGTACTGCTCATCCATTGCTACAACCTTCGAAAGCTGCTCGATTGCCTCCTCATTTTTGTAGCTGTTGTATGCATTCATGCCATCTGCATAGGCCTTGGCCAGATACTGGTTATTGACCTGCTCCTGCAGCGTCCTGATGATCTTTTTTCCGTTTTGGGAAAGAAGCTTCTCATCGATTCCCTCCAGCATATCTCCTGCCTGCTCGATATCCTCGTTGACATATGCATCATACGCAGTCAGCAGCGCCTCCGTAGCCTCGATGGCTGCATCCCGGTCTTTCATATCATCCTGCGCATCCTGCACATCCCCGGTAAGACTGTTGATCTGCTCCTCTAAGGATTTGATCGTATTATTTTTATCTGCGATCGTATTATTCGCCTCTGTCACTGCGACACTGGCATCGCTGACCGCCTGTTTACGCACACCCGGAACAACCAGATACCATGTAATGGCCACCCCGATGGCCACTCCCACCAGAAGATTTGCCGCCATTCCCCAAAAACCAATATCTCCACGGAATTTTGGCTGAATGATCATGTCATTTCCATTCTGGTACGCCACAGCCTGTGCCTTTTTAGCCTTTTTTCCACCGCCCTGGCGAAGCTGCTCTGCCACTTCTTTTAAGTATCGGGAAGTCGTGGGATTTCCGGCATCAATCGCCTCTGCCTTTCGCAACGCCTTACGAGCCTGCTCCAGCTCTCCGTTGCGAATATAAATGAGTGCCAGCAGCTGCCAGCCCTTCACAAACCGGGCATTACCGGCCATGATCTTTTTGAGCTGGATCACGGCCAGATCCAGGCTTCCCTGTCTGCAGTAAGCAACCACCTGATTATATTTGCGAGCCAGCTGATTGATCTTTTCTTTCTCTGCCGGATCTTTTTTCGTCTGTTCCAAATACAAAGATGCACGATTTTCTTCGGCCTGATATCCCTTGCTGATCAGCCACTCACGCACAGCTGCCACTCCTTCGCCCATCTCATAATAAATCAGTCCCAGCAGATTGCGGGCATTCGTGTTCACCTTGTTATACTGAAGACTCAGCCGCAGATCCGCAATGGCTCCCGACAGATCTCTTGTTTTCGCCTTTGCCAGTGCCTGATTATATAAATAATTGGAAATGCCTACAAATTTCCGGTAAATGCGCAGATCAGCACCACAGTTTGGACAAACCTTCTCCCCTTCGATAATAATTCCACAATTATAGCACTCCATCTTATTTCCTCTTTAACTCACTCATCATTTGCTGCATAATATCTGTCATGTCCGTAATATCATGCTCATAGATAGCTGCCTCTGCATCTTCAATCTCATCGCTGGGCTGAAAATGCTTTAATTCTTCTTCAAAATTGATCATTTCTTCCTCCATAAAACAGTTTTTCAAAAAGAAAAACCACTACTTTCCGGTTCTGAACTATCATATACCAGAGTAGTGGTTTCTTGCAAGGGGCTATCCCCTATAAATTTTAAAATTCAATCGCATTTTCTGACATTGTATGCAGCAATGACTTTACTTTGACGTATACCCGATATTAAACATCCCGATACGACCCATATATTTTTTAAATTCGACTGTCTTGTGGGGCTCCAGCACCTGAATCGTCTGCTCATCCACACTGACACGCACCCCGGAATACACATTCCTTATAACCTGAATGCAGGCCGTACTTGATGCGCTGATGATCTGCTGCAGACCCTCCAATTCCTCCTTACGACCGGCGATCTGTGCCGACAGACGCACTTTCTCTTTGACAAGTGCCATTCTTCTGGGATCGTTGCGGAAAGAAAGCCCCTTCTGGCGCATGATCGTCTCAAACTGAACCAGACCTTCCTCAATACGCTGCAGCTGCATTTCATCATCCTTTGTTTCCCGGTCAATGGTCGTAATCTGTTCATAGACCTTCTTGTGAACCCCCACTGACACATCGGTATTAGCACCCGCCATATTTCCAATCTCACGGGCCTCGATACCGCGCACTGCATGAGTCGTACCACCTACAATACAGCCCTTTTTTCCGGTCAGCCTGATCGTCCCACCCGAATAGACACGACTGTCAAGGAAAGAATCTGCCTCGATGTCACCCTCTGTCTTTACATCCGCATACTCTAAAAACTGGGCTGTAATATTGCCCTTAGAGCGCACCTTTGAACCATTTTTCCCCAGAACACCGCCTCGCAGAATCACTCCTTTTTTACCTTCTATATAAGCTGACTCAACAATCCTGTCGATCGTCACTGTACCCGTTGCTTTGATGGACATACCCTCTAACACATTTCCATGGACGATCACATCCCCGTTAAACTCGATATTTCCGGTGGACAGATCCACATCTCCATACAACTCATGAACCGGAAAGATATTCACACGATTGTTGAGCTCCGTGATCTTTCCGCCCATGATTGCTCGATAAGTAACACCATCCTCCAGACGCTCAAAACCGGTTCCTTTTAATGGCGGCAACTCCGAACCATGCTTTGCCAGCTTGAACTGTGCAACCAGATTGTAACCATTGATCCCATTCGTGCCCGGATGATAGATTGCGATCTTTTGTCCCGGCTCCACCAGCTCGATCATTTTGATATTTTTGTAATCGACCGTGCCATCCTCCAGAACAATCGGCTTCTGTGAAAGATTTGTATCAAACAAATACTCAAAATATCCATCCTCGCCATCCTGCGCCTCTGCACCCTTGGCCACCAATACTTCCTTGTTATAAATATTGTTGTCAATAATCTTCTGTAGATTCTCTGGAATGATTCCTATCTTTATATGATTCAGGTGAAGCACATCTGTCAGATATTCAACCGTATAGTTTTCCGGCGTACCCGTTGGCGGTACGGTCATATAAGCTTCCATACAATCTTCCGTAATCCTCACAATAGGCATCGGTAATGACATGCGCTGCACCTCCCTTCATTTTGATTCTATATGCCAAACGACTATTGTATACTCCCAATTTAGTATACAATAGTCGTTGAACTTTTGCAAATATTTTATGCTATTATGGCATATTTTAGAACAAATGAAGTTACAATTCACACGCAGCCAGCTGACGTATGAATTGTAACCAAATGAAAGTTTAAAAAGTTTATTTCATCTGAGCAAGACGCTCCAACACTTGCGTCATCATCTGCTCATATTTTGCCTGCTTGTCCTTTTCCTCCTGAATCTTAGCTGCAGGTGCCTTGCTCACAAACTTCTCATTGCCCAGCATCTTACGTGAACGCTCCAGCTCTTTTTCCAGACGGTCTTTTTCCTTTAACAGGCGCTCTTTTTCCTTCTCAAAATCAACCAGATCCTCTAAGGGCAGATAAACAACTGCATCCGGAATGACTGCGGACACTGCGTCATCGCCAACACCGCTCTTATCAGCCTGAACCAGAATCTCGCTGGTAAACGCCAGATTGACATAAACCTCTTTGTTGTCCTCAAATACCCCTCGAACAGCCTCGTTGTCAGATACGATCACAAGCTTTGCTTTTCTTGAAGGCGGTACATCCATCTGTGTGCGAACATTGCGGACTGCCTTTACAAGATCCTTACAGTGCTCGATGGCAGCTTCCTCTACAGGGAAATTCCACTCATCCTTGTACTCCGGCCACTTAGAGAGCATGATCGTCTCCTCCTCGCTCTGAAGTGTACAGAAAATCTCTTCTGTGATGAATGGCATATACGGATGAAGCAGCTTTAATGCATTTGTCAGCACAGTCTTCAACGTCCAGAGCGCTGCATTTGCTGAAGCAGGATCCTCCTCCTTCTTGTAGGTACGAACCTTGGCGATCTCGATATACCAGTCACAGAACTCATCCCAGATAAAGTCATACACTTTCTGAACGGCGATACCAAGCTCAAATTTATCCAGATTCTCAGTGGCATCCTTTGCCAGTGTGTTGACCTTTGACAGAATCCACTTGTCTGCCGGATGAAGCTCGTCAAGGGCGGGTTCTGTGACATCCACACCCTCAAGATTCATCATAATAAAACGTGATGCATTCCATACCTTATTGGCAAAATTGCGGGATGCCTCCACACGCTCCCAGTAGAAACGCATGTCGTTTCCGGGTGCATTACCGGTGATCAGTGTCAGACGCAGTGCATCCGCACCATACTTATCGATCACCTCTAATGGATCAATACCGTTTCCGAGGGATTTACTCATCTTACGTCCCTGTGAATCCCGCACCAGACCGTGGAATAATACGGTATGGAAGGGTGCCTCACCCATCTGCTCATAACCTGAGAAGATCATACGGATAACCCAGAAGAAAATAATATCATATCCGGTTACCAGCACATCATTCGGATAGAAGTAATCCAGATCCTCGGTTTTATCCGGCCAGCCCAATGTTGAGAAGGGCCACAGTGCAGAAGAAAACCATGTATCCAGCGTATCCGGATCCTGCGTCATATGCTTGCAGCCACACTTCGGGCAGACACCGGGATTTTCTACGGAAACAACCATCTCTCCACAGTCGTCACAATACCATGCCGGGATCCGGTGTCCCCACCAGAGCTGACGGCTAATACACCAGTCACGGATATTATCAGTCCAGTTGAAATAAGTCTTTTCCATACGGGCGGGAAGCAGCTTGATCTCACCTTTTTTCACAGCCTCAACGGCAGGCTTTATCATCTCGTCCATCTTTACAAACCACTGTTGCTTGATCATCGGCTCTACGGTCGTGTGGCAGCGGTCATGGGTTCCTACATTATGAGAGTGGGGCACTACCTTTACGAGCAGTCCCATCTCCTCTAAATCAGAAACCAAAGCTTTTCTGCACTCATAACGATCCATGCCGGCATACTTGCCTGCCTTCTCGTTCATGGTAGCATCATCATTGATCACAATGATCTCTTCTAAATTATGGCGTTTTCCAACCTCAAAATCGTTGGGGTCATGTGCCGGCGTGATCTTTACGCATCCGGTTCCGAATTCCTTATCGACATATGCATCCGCAATGACAGGGATCTGTCTGCCTGTGGTGGGCAGCTCCAGCATCTTTCCGATAATATCCTGATAACGCTCATCATCCGGATTAACAGCCACCGCAGTATCTCCAAACAATGTCTCCGGTCTTGTGGTGGCAATCTCTACAAAACGACCCTCCTCGCCAACTACCGGATAATTGATATGCCAGAAGAAGCCATCCTGCTCCTCGTGCTCCACCTCTGCATCTGAAATAGAGGTCTTGCAGACCGGACACCAGTTGACGATACGGGATCCCTTGTAGATCCAGCCCTTTTTATATAATTTCGTAAATACTTCCTCTACTGCATGGGAGCAGCCCTCATCCATGGTAAAACGCTCACGCTCCCAGTCTGCGGAAGAACCCAGCTTACGCAGTTGCTTCACAATACGTCCACCATACTCTTCGCGCCACTCCCAGCACTTCTCCAGAAACTCTTCCCGGGTCAGGTCAGCCTTGTTAATGCCCTGCTCCTTCAATGACTCGATGACCTTCACCTCTGTGGCAATGGATGCATGGTCTGTACCGGGCTGCCATAACGCATTGTAACCCTGCATTCTCTTATAACGGATCAGGATATCCTGCATAGTATTGTCCAGTGCATGTCCCATGTGCAGCTGACCGGTAATATTCGGCGGCGGCATCACGATCGTAAACGGCTTCTTTGAGCGGTCTACCTCCGCATGAAAGTAACCATTTTCCTCCCACTTTTTATACAGACGATCCTCGATTCCTTTCGGATCATATGTCTTGGCAAGTTCTTTCCTCATATCTATGTCCTTCTTTCCATTTTTCTTTTCACGTTATTAGTTCTATGGTAAATGGATTTTTTCTAGTTGTCAAGGGCAGAAATCACATGTATAATTATATATATCACAAGCGATCGTGCTTTTACTATATCAAACAGGAGACAAAACTATGGCATTTAATAACTTAAACGAGCTCGATGCGATGCATCTGGATGTATTGCGTGAAATCGGCAACATCGGATCAGGTAATGCTGCGACCTCTCTCTCTTCCATGTTAAATACAACGGTTGAGATCGAGGTGCCTACGATCAGCCTGATCAACTATGAAAATGTTTCCCAGTATCTCGGCGGAAAGGATCGCGAGGTCATCGGTCTCGCACTTGTCCTTGAGGCAGATATCGAAGGCGTCATGCTGCATGTCGTTCAGCCGAAATTTGCAGCCCGGATCGTAAACGCCTTTTATCCGAAAGAGATCCAGGGTCTGAATGACATCAATGACATGGATCTCTCGGCTGTGAAGGAGACCAGTAATATCACCACTGCCGCCTATGTCAACTCTCTGGCCGCCATGACCAATACATTTATCAACATCACACCGCCGATTGAATATCTGGACACCGTTGAAAATGTATTGAAGCATGCATCAGACCGGTTTGATGCCATCGGTAATCAGGTGATCTACATTGACGAAAATCTCTTTCTTGGGGACACACAGGTCAATAGCAGTATGATTCTGATCCTCCAGATGGACTCACTCAAAAAATTGTTTGATAAGTTAGGAATTCCGTATTAAGTAAGAATGGGAGCCGAAATGGCTCCCATTTTTTCTATTTTGGCTCAGCTTCTGTATCAGCCGCTTCTGCATCGGCAAGCTCTTCATTTGTTTTTGCTATATCTGCCTGTTCCTCTTCGAGAACTGCGGGATCATTTTCCTCATAGATCCCATTGATCATCCCATATGCGGCACCGATCACAAAATAAATACCGGCAACCATCATAAACACACCGGCTGCGATCATTGGCAGTGTCAGTGTTCCCCCGCTTTTGCCGGATTCACTGAACAATTGGTACATCAGATATACCAGATACGCACCTACCAGCCCCCGCACCATGTAAGATGACTGACGCATGTGATAGTTGACCAGCAAAAGCCTTGCCAGCTTCCCCTGCGACTTATCCTGCTTCCCGTTATTCATTTATTCGTCCTCTCCATCTTCCTCATCTGCAACGACCGCTGCTGTCGCACCGGAAACTGCCGCCACGATCACCACAACTGCAATAATCACCAAAAGCACAATGCCTGCAAAGATTGTCAGAATATTCATAAATCTCACCATTTCCTTTCCTTCAAAGCTTAATAAACCGTTGCATGGACACTCAGCCCTGCGTCCTGTAAATAGCTTTTGTA
>JALFNQ010000213.1 GCA_022773965.1 Lachnospiraceae bacterium | reverse complement strand
CCGCCATTGATGCCAGTGCCATGCGCGCATTAAATGAGCTGGCTGACCGCACTGCCAAAAAGAAGATCCGTCTCATATTCTCACATGTCAATGAGCAGCCCTTGTCTGTCATGAAAAAAGACGGCTTATATGACCGGATCGGTGCAGAGTGTTTCCAGCCGAACATCGTAGAAGCGATCCGTTTTGCAAAATCGCAATTATAAAGGTAATATCATATGTCAGAAACCATCATTGATTATGTAAAAAATGAACTTCGAACATTTGCGGAGCACCCGTTTCATGAGGTAGATTCTCTTGTGCTCGCACAGTTTTCCTACATTCATCTGGGAAATCTGATCGCGCCTCTTTCAGCAGGAGCCGTGCGAAAGCCGCTCACACTGCAGCAGCTATACCGCGCTGAATGTTTTCCGCACTATTTTGCGGATCAAATCGATGCTGTCAAAAACCGTAAGCTGTTGGCCGCCTGTGCTGCCAGCCCCCGTTTTCGCGACATTGGCGTTGCATACTATGAACAGGATTTTGACGAAGCACAGGAAAAGCAATTCTGCGCCATGACTTTTTTCATCAATGCAGATACGGTATATCTCGCTTTCCGCGGCACTGATTCCACGCTGATCGGGTGGAAGGAAGATTTTAACATGGCGTTTCTGACACCGGTTCCCTCTCAGGAGGCTGCATATCATTATACACTCGCGGTGTCAAAGCTCGTCCGCGGACAGCTGATACTGGGTGGCCATTCCAAGGGCGGCAATCTGGCTGTATATGCTGCCATGATGAGTCCGCCCCGCCTGCAAAACCGTATCCTGTCCATCTACTCACATGACGGACCAGGCTTTCGGGACAATGTCTTTGCAAGCGATCCTTATCTACGCATGAAAGACCGCATTCACAAAACACTTCCGCAATCCTCGCTTGTTGGCATGCTGCTGGAGCATCAGGAGGATTATGCAATTGTCGAAAGCACGGCTGTCGGCATCACGCAGCACAATCCTTATTCATGGGTTGTCCGAAACGGTGATTTTGTCCGGCTGAGAACACTGACATCCGGTGCCGATTATCTGAACCGGACATTATCCGAATGGCTGTCCGGACTCTCCAATGAACAGCGGGAACAATTTGTGGATGCACTTTATTCTGTCATTTCCGCCACAGGTCTCACATCTGTTTTAGAGCTTCGCGAAAACTGGCAGACAGAGTTTGCTATCCTGTTAGAAAATATGAAAAACACGGATGAGCCCACCAAACACATCCTTCAGGAAACACTGCGTTCCCTCATACACATGACTGTCAGAAATCTACCTGCACAGATGAAAAAGGAACAATTGAATCATAAAAAAACAGCCAAAAGCAGAAAGAGAGGAATTACAAATGGATCAAAACAAGATCAATGAATGGAAACAAAAGCTTCCTGAATTTCAGGAGAAAACAAATGCATTTTTTTCAGGCGAATTAGATAAAGGCAGCTACAAGGGCTTCTCCGGATATTTTGGCAGCTACGCACAGAAGGGTGGACAGGCAAGTATGCTGCGCCTGCGTACCCCGGCGGGACGCATCACAGCGGACACGCTGTCTGTCATTGCAAAGATGCTGCGCACCCATGAGGTTCCCCGCCTGCACTTCACGACCTGTCAGACGATCCAGCTGCATGATCTAAAGACTGATGCGCTCTATCCGCTAATGGAGGAGGCACTGGACAACAATATCATCATCATTGGCGGCGGCGGTGACTATCCCCGTAATACGATGTGTGCACCCCTCTCCGGTGTAGAGCAGGGCGAATACTTTGATGTACTCCCCTACGCCGAGGCGGCTGCCGACTACGCACTGACACTGGTAGATGCAGAAAAAATGCCTCGAAAGCTGAAGGTGGCATTTTCCAATTCTCCGGCAAATGCGCCCCATGCCACCTACCGCGATCTGGGCTTTGTGGCAAACGAGGATGGCACCTTTGACGTGTACAGCGCCGGTGGTCTGGGCGGCTTCCCGAAGCTGGGTGTCAAGGTGGCAGAGCACATTGACCCGAACCAGATCCTCTATTACATCAAAGCCATGTGGCTGACCTTCCGCTCATACGGCAACTACGATAACCGTGCCAAGGCCCGCACCCGCTACATGCAGGATGCCCTGGGCGGTGCAGAAAATTATGCAAATGCATACAACGAAAAGCTGCGTGAGGTCTACGACAATGACGATGACCTGACACTTCCCGATGACTTTGCGGGAGACAAAATGGCAAAGACCGGTGACGGCAGCACGGTCACAGACCCCCGCATCATCCCTCAGAAGCAGGACGGATTGTATGCAGTCGCTTATCACCCGGTCGGCGGTCAGCCGGACAAGGAGGTATTCCTCGCGCTGTGTGACCTGATCTGTGAGATTTCGGAGGCAGAGCTGCGACTGGCTCCCGATGAGACTGCGTATATCGTGAATCTGACCGGTGCTGAGGCTGTCCGCGTCCTTGCGATCACCGAAGCTGACGCCGCACACACACCGTTCGAGGCAAGTGTCAGCTGTATCGGAGCCTCCACCTGCCAGGTGGGCGTGCGGGATTCCCAGGCACTCTTACGTGCCAGTGTCGAGGCTGTTCGCACCGCAAATATTCCTGCAAATGCCCTGCCGAAGATCCATATCTCCGGCTGCCCGTCCTCCTGCGGCACCCATCAGACCAGCCCCATCGGCTTCCGGGGCGGCATGAAAAAGGTGGATGGAAAGCCTGCATCCGCGTTTGTATTAAATGTGGACGGCTGCGAGCTGCAGGGCGAAGAAAGCCTCGGCAGAGAGCTTGGCGCGATCCTGGATGCCGATATCCCGAAATTCCTCGTAGAAGTGGGTCAGACCGTTGCCGCTTCCGGCATGGATTTTGAAGCATGGTATGCAGCGAATGCTGATGTTTTTGCTGCCATCGCACAGAAATATATTGACTAAGCGTTTATGACGATGAAACTGTAATTTTCAGACAAATGCACAGAAACCCTGCATACCCATACGGATGTGCAGGGTTTTTCATCAAAGAAGTTCTTTATTTTCACCCCTCCACCGCATATATTTCCCAAAAACCATAGTTGACATTTTGTTCATTACCAGATACAATACGCTTATCACTACATTTGTCGTGATAAAGAATTCACGTATATGGAGGAAGTCTGATGAACAATAAAAAAAGACTGCCGGACGGAGAACTGTCCATCATGCAGATCATCTGGAATGAGGAACCGCCTGTGGCAAGAAGCACCATTGAGCAGGCGCTGGGAGACGAAAAACAGCTCGCGCCCAGCACGATCATCACGTTTCTGACAAGACTCTGTGAGAAGGGCTTTCTGTCTCTCACACGAAAAGGGCGCACCAACTACTACACGCCTCTCATCTCCCAGCGGGAGTATCTGGCACAGGAAAGTCGCAGCATCTTAGACCGTCTCTACGGCGGCTCACTGGCAAACTTCGCCACCGCTCTCTGTGACAGCGGGGTAAGTCATGAGGATATCGAGGAACTGAAAGACATGCTGGAAAGGAGGAGCCTATGACGATCCACATTCCCAAAATAGACCATACACAGCTGTTTCTGCACATCTACGCAGCAGCACTCTTTGCCTTCATGCTGGGCTGGAGCTACAAGCGCGCCTGGGGTTTTGAACACGGCAATGATTTTTCTTCACAAGACCGTCTGTATGGCGCTGATACACGTGATATGAACACCACGATCTGGGTAAGTCCCCTTTGCCTGCCGATCGTGTTCCTTCTGAATCCGATCCTTCTATTGATCAGCGCTCCGAACGAACGAGGTCTTGCCCTGTTCTTTGAAGAGATCGTAAATTTCACACTGACGACCACGGTTCTCTATGCCCTGCTGCTGGCTGTGACGCCTCTGCTGCGCCGTCATTTCAGTGCCCGCGCATGTGCGACCGCCTGGTTGCTGCCGAGTATGCTCTGCGGTATTATGGTCGTTTTCTCCCCCATCAGCTATTACAGCGAACCATCGGTTTTCACACTGGATGTACCGGAAGTGCTGCGCACTGCCCTGCTTCTCCTGTGGGCGATCGGATTTATCGCTATTTTCGGCAGATTTTTGTATAGGCATCTGCGGCTGCGCCGTCAGCTCTCACGCACTGCCACACCCGAATGCTCGGAAGATGTACTCACCATCTGGAAAGAAGAGCAGGAAGCACTTCACCTGAAAACACCGATCCCACTCATGCGCTATGCCGATATCCGCTCACCCTTTTCCATCGGGCACACAAAAAAGACACGCATGTGTGTATTACCCATGCGTGCCTATACCGAACACGAACTACGGCTGATCTTTCGTCATGAACTGCATCATCTTCGCCGCCGCGACACAGACTCCAAGCTGTTTTTCGCCTTCACAGCCGCCTTTTGCTGGTACAATCCGTTGGTCTGGATCGCATTACGTCAGGCTGCGGATGATCTGGAACTCTCCTGCGATGAAGTTGTCCTTGCAGACGCAGATGAAAAGGAACGGAACTGTTATGCAAATCTGATCCTGAATACCGCCGCAGAAGCAAACGGCTTTACGACCTGTCTGTCAACCCGGGCATCCTCCCTGCGCTACCGCCTGCGCGGAATTATGCAAACGCGTACAACCTCTGCCGGAACGCTCATGCTCATGACGCTCATGTTTCTGTTTATCATGTGCTACGGCTATCTCTCGGTGAGGATCATCTGAATCTACTGCTGACACGCAAAATCCTGCCCAGAAACGCTTCATAAAAGACAAATGGCTCCTGACACGGATCAATTCGGCGGAAACAGCAATCCCTCTTTATAATGCTTTCTGCACAGTGCTTTATAATTATGATTTGCGCCCAGCAGCACCTGCTCACCCTCACGCACAATACCGTTTTCGTCATAGCGCGCATTGCAGGTCGCCTTGCGCCCGCACCAGCACATGGTCTTCAGCTCTTCGAGCTTGTCTGCAATCTCCATCAGGCGCTCACTACCCGGAAACAAGCGGTTCTGGAAGTCTGCACGCAGCCCGTAACAGATGACAGGAACATTTAAAAAATCCACCACATCTGAGAAATAGTCGATCTGCTCCCTGCTGCAAAATTGCGCCTCATCCACGATCAACACCTTAAAGGGAAATCGCTCTCTGCGCTCTGCCTCCGGCAGCGCACGCAGCTCTTCCACCGGAAATTCTTCGATAAAACGCTCCACCGTCTCGCACTCTGCCTCCAGACCGATGCGTGAACGGATCGTTGCATCACCGTCTCTGGTTTCCAGTACAGGCTTTAAAATGCGAAGGATCCTTGAACGTTCCTTCGCATTTCCGTTGCCGATCTCCGCCTCCACATAATTGTATGCGGTCGTGATCGCCGTTGCACTCTTACAAGCGCCCATCGCACCATAATAAAAATATAACTTTGCCATAGCGGGTCTCCTCTGATCCTCTCATTTCTCACATAGTTGCAATCATAGCATTTCCAGGCAACTATTTCAACCAATCGCAATGCTTTTCATCAGCTTTTGTACCAGCATATGCAAAAGCCATGCCGCCGCAAGTGAGCATCCGATCATCACAAGCTCATAGCGGATATAGCAGGTAGGATATCCCCCATGTTTCATAAATTTACGGATCGTCACATGGGTCAGATACAATTCCAGCGAACGTCCGCCAAACCACTCCAGCACACGCAACAGCTGTTTATATGAAACCTTTGAAAAAATCCATGCAATTCCTGCACAGACAGAGACATTAAAAATGCCGGATACATATCTTCCAAAAATAGGAGAATCTGTCGGAAGAAGCATGAGCAGACCTGCGGAAATGACAAATAAAACACCCCATTTCCAGTAGCTCGTCCGCCCCTCATAGCTGGATCTTCCATAAAAACAGCCGGCAAGAAAAATCGGCAGTCTCAGCAATGCAATATTCGTATTGGAAAATGTTTCTTTTTCAAATAATTCAATCACCAGCGCCAGCACCGTAATGGCACTTACCAGACTAAGCAGCCGCATCTCGCCATCGATGGCATCTGTCGCGCAATCCACGATCTGAAAAACGTATGGATAGATCAGATAGCAAAAAAGCATCAGCCCAATATACCAATACCACCGATCCCCATCACTGAAGAACGAAAGGAAGGTAAAGTCTTTGCACGCCTCCCACATTCCACGTTTTTCCAGGATCTCATCCAAAATGATCCAGGATGGCAGCGCAACGATCACATACGGAATCAGCAGTCTCGCAAACCGTCTACGGTAAAATACACCGATATCCGGATTCTTTTTCATGGCATAGTATAAACCGAGTCCGGAAAAGAAAAGGAACGCATCCACGCTGGAAGAGCCGATATGAATCCGAAACCACCGAATCCAGCCACTATAGTGATATTCATAAATCTGACAGTCTTCCGTAAAATGAAACAGAATGATCACAAGAATCGATATTCCCATCAAAGCTCCCCGGTACCTGGAGAGCAGATTGTTATTACTTTTTTGATCTCCCATCAATACATCCGCTCCTGTCCCCAGAAAAACAGCGCCACCGTTCCCGGCCCGGTATGGCTGCCGATGGTCGTTCCCACATCATAGATCTCCACCGGTCCATTCAAATGTAAAAACCGCTCCTCCACCAGATCTGCCACCGCTCTGGCGTCCTCAAGACA
>JALFNQ010000205.1 GCA_022773965.1 Lachnospiraceae bacterium | reverse complement strand
CGTACTGCCAATCTGGCGGGTGCACACGGCGTGATCATTCCGAAGCGGCGTGCAGTGGGCTTGACAGCAACTGTGGCGAAGGCATCTGCAGGGGCCGTCAATTATACACCGGTGGCAAAGGTGACCAATCTAACAAATACGATTGAGGATCTGAAAAAAGAAGGTATGTGGTTTGTGTGTGCGGATATGGGAGGCACACAGATGTATGATCTGGATCTGAAGGGTGCAATTGGACTGGTCATTGGAAACGAAGGTGAAGGTGTGAGCAAGCTGGTGCGGGAGCATTGTGATATGATCGCTTCGATTCCGATGAAGGGTGACATAGATTCGTTGAACGCATCGGTGGCTTGCGGTGTGCTGGCATATGAGATCGTGCGCCAGAGACTGCAGGGTTAGTTGTCAGGGATGATACCTGTTGCAGATAGATACAGGGGCAAAGCTGATGTCGATTGATAAGCAAAGTTGTAGCTGTGAAGGGATGGAACAGCTGCGAAAGGTTCTGGAATGAGAGAAAACGAATATGAAAATGTCCGTGATGAAGAATTGCTTATGCAGCTGGCTTCCGGAAACGACAGCATCACGGACTATCTGTGTAAAAAATACAAGCATCTGGTCATGAAAAAAGCAAATGCGCTTTATCTGATCGGAGCAGAGAAAGAGGATCTGATTCAGGAGGGAATGATCGGTTTATTTAAAGCAATTCGCGATTTTTCACCGGAGAAGGAGTCCTCTTTTTATCATTTTGCGGAGCTTTGCATCACCAGACAAATGTATCACGCCATCGAGGCCTCCCAGAGGCTCAAGCACGCACCGCTTAACTCTTATATTTCCCTGTCTGAGGAGACGGGAGAGGAGAACGGGTTGACGCTGGAGGATATGCTGACGGGTGCTTCAGAGCAGAACCCGGAGCGCCTTCTGCTTCAGCAGGAAGCCTATCAGGATTTTTTTGATCATTTAGAGACGATCTTAAGCCCTATGGAAAAACAGGTGTGTGATCTGTATTTACAGGGTATGGACTATCGGCAGATCGCCGCTTATCTGGACAAAACACCGAAGTCTATCGATAATGCACTGCAGCGCATCCGGGGTAAGATCGGGAAGATGGATAAATGAGTGAAAAAGGGAGATGTTCCATCTGCGGAATGGAACATCTCCTGTTTTATTTTACCAGCAGATCCATGAGATACTCATAGACATGCTCACTCTGCTGCTTCCAGTTGTCACAGATAGCCTCTGCGATTTCCCGGTTTGGAACTGTGATCGTCAGATCGATGCGCGGATTTTCTTTTTCTTTTAGCTGGCAACGGACGGCGTATTGTTCACCGGGTGCTTTGTAGTAGTCAGCCAGCACAGAAGCAGTCTCTCGGATCGACATTTGGTTTGTGGACAAGTATTCCCGAATGTCTTCGCGAATGCCGGGAGAGAGCTTGTCGGAAAAAAAAGTCAGTGTTTCTGAACCTGCAGGTGTGATCGAGTAACGGGTGCTGTTGTGCGTAGATTCCTTTTTGATAAAGGCATTCTCATCCAGCTCATGCAGTGCTTCCTGTACCGTAAAATAGGTTGTATATTCTTTTTCCAGAAAGAATTCGGAGATCTGCGTACCGGAGAGCGGAAGATCCGAATGCTCCAGCAGCGCAAGAATCATCAATTTATAAGTTGTTAAAGGTTCAGCCATAGATTTTCACCTCTTTCATAATTGCTAAAAATGTCACATGTGATCAGTAGCTTCCCTTTTGTACGTTAATTTTTTGATAAGCGTCCCTGCCAGGTACTTCGTTCGCGGAATATCGCATGGATCCGGTTCAGCACACGCTTTTTGTCACCGCTCCATAAAGGGGCGATCAACAGCTTTTTTGGACCATCGCCCGTGATCCGGTGCAGGACGATGTGCGCAGGCACATGTTCGATACAGGTTACGACAAACTGACAGTATTCCTCCATTTCAAACACAGGAAAGGGCTTTTTTTCATATTCTGTTGCCAGATCTGTTCCTGACAGCACGTGTAAAAGCTGTAGCTTTAACCCTGAGATCGGGAGAGCGCATACCTGCTTTACAGAGTGTAGCATTTGCTCCCTGCTTTCGCCCGGCAGGCCAAGGATCAGATGGATGATGGATGGAAGGTTGTGATCGTGCAGCCGCATAATCGCCTGTTCACAATCTTCATAAGTAAAACCGCTGCGCACGCGTTGAAGCGATTCGTCATAAGTGCTCTGTACGCCAAGCTCTATCCATATGGGTTTGCGAAAGGTTTCCCGCAGCTCACATAAGAGCTGTAGTACCTCATCGCCGATACAGTCCACGCGGGTTGCAATGGAAAGTGCAACAACCTCCTCCGGAAACAGGGCTTCGCAAAAAACAGTACGCAGATAGGAGATATCTGCGTAAGTGTTTGTATATGCCTGAAAGTAGGCGATAAAATGTTTCGCGTTTGTCTTAGCGGCAATTCGTTGTCTGGCTTCTGTGAGCTGTTCCGTCACTGTTTTTTGGCGGTCTGCCGCAAAATCACCGGAGCCGCCTGCGCTGCAGAAAATGCAACCACGTGTACCAAGGGTTCCATCGCGGTTTGGGCATGAAAAGCCGCCATCTAAGGACAGGCGGTAGATCTTTTCACCGAAGGTCTGCCGCAGGTAAGCATTCAGACTGTAGTAGGGCTTGCCCAGCCAGCTTTCCGGAAGGATCACAGGTTGCATAAGGGTACCTCATTTGCAAATCAAATTAAACCGGAATTAACGGATGTGATCCCGAACTGCTTTGCTTACAACATCGGCAACGCGGGGATCAAATGCCTCCGGCATAATAAACTCATCGTTTAACTGTTCATCAGATACGAGACCGGCAATCGCCTCGGCAGCAGCCAGCTTCATTTCCTCAGTGATCTGTTTCGCATGTCCTTCCAGAGCGCCACGGAAGATGCCGGGGAATGCGACAACATTATTAACCTGATTCGGGAAATCGCTGCGTCCGGTTCCTACGATACGTGCTCCGGCAGCCTTTGCCACGTCGGGCATGATCTCGGGAACAGGGTTTGCCATTGCAAAAAGGATGGCATCCTGATTCATGGAAGCAACCATCTCAGCGGATACGATGCCGGGCGCGGAGACACCGACAAAAATGTCTGCCCCCTTTAATGCGTCAGCCAGTGTTCCGGTGGCATGATTTAAGTTTGTCACTTTCGTCATTTCCTGCTGCATCCAGTTCAGATTCGGGTAATCAGGGCCAATGATGCCTTCCTTGTCGCACATGGTGACATCCTTAAAACCGTAAGTCAGCAGCAGCTTTGTGATCGCTACGCCGGCAGAACCAGCACCGTTGACAACTACCCTGCAGTCCTCTTTCTTTTTGCCGGTTACGCGCAGACCGTTGATGATACCTGCGAGAACAACGATGGCTGTGCCGTGCTGATCATCATGGAAAACAGGGATGTCCAGCATTTCCTTCAGGCGCTCCTCAATCTCAAAACAGCGGGGAGCGGAAATATCCTCCAAATTGATGCCGCCGAAGCAGGGAGCAATGTTTTTGACGGTCTGAATGATCTCTTCCGTATCCTGTGTGTCCAGACAGATGGGAACAGCGTTTACATCTCCAAATTCCTTGAAGAGTACGCATTTTCCTTCCATAACAGGCATCGCAGCGTAAGCGCCGATATTTCCAAGCCCTAATACAGCACTGCCGTCAGAAACAACAGCTACCGTGTTGGCCTTGATCGTATAATTATAGACTTCCTCCGGATGCTCGGCAATGATCTTACAGGGCTCAGCAACACCGGGCGTATAGGCGATCGCAAGTGCCTCACGATCCTTTACCGGTGCCTTGGAGGTCGTTACCAGCTTTCCGTTCCATTCTCTATGCAGCTTAATTGCTTTTTCTTTCTGATCCATGTTTCACTCCTTATATATGTATCTATTGTGTATTTATTCCTTCGTAACTGTTCAGTACCTTCACAGTTCCGATGCGAAAATCCATGAAAATCGTCATCAACGATGGGATTTTCGCTCTCTTGAATCATATTCTCACGATCTACGCGGTTCCGCGCTGATCTGTTCTGAATAGTTACATTCTTTCATTATAACCATAACATTTCCTATTTTCAAGAGGATTCCTCGTTACCGTTGGTTACAATTCACACGACAGCCAGCTGACCTGTGAATTGCAACGAATTTGGCGATGCTTCGCATGCAAAATCGCCAAATTCATGGCTCATGTACGTTTATGGCACGTAGCCTGCAGTAAATGCTGGCTACTGTGTGAAAAGTAACTGCCGTTGTACACAGCGGACTTTGGATGGAAAAAAATACTTCCTATTTTGAAACGAATGGTGTATACTTATAAATAATCTATGATCGAGCACCGGTTATCTGTTGAGTTCCGGTATAGTCATTGTTTTCCCATTTTATCTTGAAAGCAGATATGACTCCCACCTCTATAGGTGGTGAGTAAAACAAATATGTCTTGGTGGGAGTCCAATCTCCTTCCAAGATAAAGCCTCCGGCGGATTGCAGAGGTGTGCAGAAGAAGTATGTCATGCAAAGCATGACGCACACCTCGCAGCAAGTACGCCAAGGCGTACTTGAATTTATGATGAACAAGCATTTGTACGATTAGGTATTATGAGCAGTAGGAGATTTTAAAGTATGGCAAATATGCGAGAAAAATATGAATCACTCAGTGTTGTGGCGCTGAAGGATCTGGCAAAAGCGAGAGGTTTAAAAAATATTTCTTCGTTGAAAAAAGCGGAGGTCGTTGACGCGATGGTCGCCGAGGACCGGCGTCTGGAACAGCTGAAAAAGCAGGAAGAGGAAGCTGCGCGCCAGAAGGAGAGCACAAAGGAAAAATTGTCAGGCGAAGTGGAACAGCCAGGAAAAACGGATCAGGAGAAGCCGGCACAGGACAAGTCACAGGAGCGTTCGCAGAGACCGGAACGGCAGCGCCCGGTGCGTATGCCAAAGGAAGGGCGTGATACCCGCGCAGAGGCGCGGGTAAATGCAGCACCGGCTGTGGAGGACGATTTTGACCAGTCTGAGCAGATCAATTCCAATCTGGACAGCGGCATCACCGCCAATGGAATTCTGGAGGTCATGTCCGAGGGATATGGTTTTATCCGATGTGCCAATTATCTGCCGGGAGAGAATGATGTCTATGTGTCACCTTCCCAGATCCGCCGTTTCCACTTGAAGACCGGTGATATTATTTGTGGAAATACAAGGATCAAAACACAGAGCGAGAAGTTTTCTGCCTTGTTATATATCACGACCATCAATAGCTATCCGCCTGCGATAGCGGCAAAACGAAAAAGCTTTGAGGATCTGACACCCATTTTTCCCAATGAGCGGCTGCGTCTGGAAACGAACCGGAGTGGACTTGCCATGCGTATCGTGGATCTTGTGTCACCCATCGGCAAGGGACAGCGTGGAATGATCGTTTCTCCGCCAAAAGCGGGAAAGACGACACTGTTAAAAGAGGTGGCGAAGTCTGTCAAGCAGAACAATCCGGAGATGCATCTGATTATTCTTCTGATCGATGAGCGTCCGGAAGAGGTTACAGATATCAAGGAAGCCATTGAGGGAAATAATGTAGAGGTCATTTATTCCACCTTTGATGAGCAGCCTGAGCGCCACAAGCGTGTATCTGAGATGGTGGTGGAGCGCGCAAAGCGTCTGGTAGAGCACGGCAAAGATGTCATGATCCTTCTGGATTCCATCACAAGACTTGCCCGTGCCTACAATCTGACCGTTCCGCCCAGTGGCCGGACACTCTCCGGTGGTCTGGATCCGGCAGCACTGCATATGCCCAAGCGTTTCTTTGGTGCAGCACGAAATATGCGCGAAGGCGGTAGTCTGACGATACTGGCGACAGCACTTGTGGACACCGGAAGCAAGATGGACGATGTGGTCTACGAGGAATTCAAGGGAACCGGAAATATGGAGCTTGTCTTAGACCGAAAGCTCTCAGAAAAACGTGTTTTTCCGGCATTGGATATCACAAAATCCAGCACGCGCCGGGAGGATCTGCTGCTTGATCCGGAGGAGCAGGAGGCAGTCAATATCATGCGCCGCGCGATCAACGGCATGAAGACGGACGAAGCGGTAGAGAATATACTGAATATGTTTGCCCACACAAAAAATAATTACGAATATGTGCAGCAGGTGCGAAAGAAAAAGTTTATTTGATCAGGAAACGTGGTATTTTCAAGTTTTTTGTAAAAACCGCTTGCATTACAGATATCGTTATGCTACAATGATTAAGCTGTTGTGGAAATACGACAGGCAAAGTATGTCATGTAACTGAAAAGGAACTGCAAGGTGACTGGTCAGTTACCATAGATAATAATTCGAGTAGGTGAGGTGAAAAAGATGCAGACAGAAATTCAGCCCGAATACTATGAGGCAACCGTTACCTGTAACTGTGGTAACACATTTGTCACTGGTTCAACAAAGAAGGAAATCCATGTTGAGATTTGTTCTAAGTGCCATCCGTTCTATACCGGACAGCAGAAGGCTAACCAGGCACGTGGACGTATTGAGCAGTTCAACAAGAAATACGGCATGAAATAATCACATGGGAACAAAGGTTGAGGCTGCGAAAGCTTCGACCTTTTTTTTCGTTTTGCAAATCGTTTGAATTCGGCTTTGGCACAGGAGTGCATGATGAAATATTCAGGAATTGGTGGACAGGCTGTCATGGAAGGTGTCATGATGAAGAATAAGGACACCTATGCAGTGGCGGTTCGAAAAAGTGATGGAGAAATTATTGTAGAAAAGAAAGCATATAAAGGCATTTTTGGAGACAGTGGGTTTGTGCGTCTGCCGCTGGTGCGCGGTGTGGTGAATTTTATTGAATCCCTTGTGCTTGGTATGAGTAGTCTGACCTATTCTGCTTCTTTCTTTGAAGAGGAGGAAGGAGAAAAAAAAGAGCTGACCGCTGATGAGGCTGTGAAGGCAAAGAAAAAGGAAGATGCAATGATGGGCGGCACGGTCGTGCTGTCGATCGTTTTGGCAGTTGCGATTTTTATGCTGCTTCCCTATTGGTTGTCTACCTTTTTTGCCAGACTTGGATGGTCAGATACCGGTATCGCAGTGGCAGAGGGTGTGATCCGTGTGGTGATATTTCTTGCATATGTGGTCGGTATCTCAATGATGAAGGATATCAGACGGGTGTACATGTATCACGGAGCGGAACACAAATGTATCAACTGCATCGAGCATGGGATGGATCTGACGGTAGAAAACGTGAAAAAAAGCTCACGTCTGCATAAGCGTTGCGGCACAAGCTTTCTGTTTTTTGTGGTTATCGTCAGTGTGATCCTGTTTATCTTTATCCGGGTGGAGTCTCCGCTGTTACGTGTTGGGGTGCGTATTCTTCTGATTCCGCTCATTGCAGGCATTTCTTATGAGCTGATCCGTCTGGCGGGGCGCAGCGAGGGGAAGATCATCGGACTTCTCAGCAAGCCGGGTATGATGCTGCAGAAGCTGACCACCAGAGAGCCGGATGATGATATGATAGAAGTCGGCATTGCATCTGTGGAGGCAGTGTTTGACTGGAAGGATTATGTACAAAAGATGCGTGAGGAAGAAGGTTTCTTATAAAATAGAAAACGGAAAAAAGAATGCCGCTTTTTGGGCAGATCGAAGGGGGTCGGCATATGACATATCAGCAGGCAGAGAAAAAGGGTGAGCAATTGTTGCAGGAGGCAGGCATCGCGGATGCAAAGATTGATGCATGGCTGCTGATGGAAATGGTGGCAAAGATTGATCGCAGCTTTTATTTTATGCATATGAATGATGATGTGGAGCCGGAAGTGCTCACGGAGTATGAGTGTGTGCTGGAAAAGCGTTCAGAACATGTTCCGCTGCAGTATATTACCGGCGAGCAGGAATTTATGGGGATGACATTTAAGGTCAATTCCAATGTTCTCATTCCCAGACAGGATACGGAGACTTTGGTTGAGGAGGCATTGAAGGTCATAGAGCCTCAGATGGAAGTATTGGATCTGTGCACCGGTTCCGGCTGTATTTTGCTGAGTATTTTGAAAAATGCGCCGACTGTTCGAGGTACAGGCAGTGATGTCAGTAAGCAGGCGCTTCTGGTGGCGAAAGAGAACGCAAAGCTGCATGATCTGGATGCAGAATGGGTGCGCAGTAATCTGTTTGACAATGTGAGCGGGCCCTTTGATGTGATCGTATCGAATCCGCCATACATCGCGCAGGCAGAGCTTCTCACGCTGATGCCGGAAGTGGGGCAGTTTGAGCCGGTTCAGGCGCTGGATGGCGGCGTGGACGGACTGGATTTTTACCGGAGGATCACAGAGGAGGCTCCTCAGTATTTGAAGAATAATGGGTATCTTTTTTTTGAGATTGGTTATGATCAGGGGCGTGCGGTACATCAGCTGATGCTGGATGCCGGTTTTTCGGATGTAGCCGTTATCAAGGATCTTGCAGGAAATGACCGGGTGGTAAAGGGTCAGATCAGATAAAGGAGAAAATGACATGTTTGATAAGTTAGAGGATTTGTTAGTTCGATATGAAGAGATCATGAGTGAGCTTTCCGAGCCGGATGTGGCAAACGATGCCAACCGTTTTCGTAAGCTCATGAAAGAGCAGAGCGACCTGACTCCCATCGTGGAGGCTTACAGGGAGTATAAAAAGAATAAGCAGGCCATTGAGGATGCGCTGGCAATGCTCGATGAGGAGAGCGATGAGGACTTAAAGGAGCTTGCAAAAGAAGAATTAAATGAGGCGAAAGCAAATGTGGCAGAGCTTGAGGATAAGCTGAAGATCCTTCTTTTACCGAAGGATCCCAACGATGACAAGAACGTTATCGTAGAGATCCGCGCCGGTGCGGGCGGAGAGGAAGCAGCGCTGTTTGCAGCTGAGATCTACCGTATGTATGTGCACTATGCAGAGAGTCGCCGCTGGAAGGTGGAGACACTGGAGGCAGACGAGACCGGTATCGGTGGTATGAAGTCTGTAGATTTCATGGTAACGGGCGCAGGCGCTTATTCCGTATTAAAATACGAGTCCGGTGTGCACCGTGTACAGCGCGTGCCGGAGACTGAGTCTCAGGGACGTATCCAGACATCCACCTGTACCGTAGCAGTCATGCCGGAGGCAGAGGATGTGGATGTACAGATTGATGAGAAGGACATCCGTATTGACGTTATGCGTGCATCCGGAAACGGTGGACAGTGTGTAAATACGACAGACTCTGCGGTGCGATTAACTCACTATCCCACCGGAATCGTGATCTACAGCCAGACCGAGAAGTCACAGCTTCAGAACAAAGAGAAAGCATTTGCGCTCCTTCGTTCCAAGCTGTACGACTTAGAACTCCAGAAGCAGCAGGATGCAGAGTCTGAGGCACGGCGCAGCCAGATCGGAACCGGCGACCGCTCCGAGAAGATCCGTACCTACAACTTCCCGCAGGGTCGTGTCACCGACCACCGCATCAACCTCACGCTGTATAAGCTGGACAAGATCATGAACGGTGATATTCAGGAGATCATTGATGCGTGTATTGCGGCGGATCAGGC
>JALFNQ010000195.1 GCA_022773965.1 Lachnospiraceae bacterium | reverse complement strand
ATGGAACATCTTCCGGTAGCTCCTTATAAAGTGACGGCTAATTTTCCGGATCAGAGGGGTGTTTATTCCTTTTGCATGTGTCCTGGAGGCTATGTGGTCAATGCTTCTTCAGAGGAGGGGCGCCTTGCAGTCAATGGCATGAGTTATTACCGCCGTGACAGCGCCAATGCAAATTCTGCGATCATCGTTTCTGTGACACCTGCTGATTTTCCGCAGAAGGGTGCTTTGTCCGGTGTGGCGTTTCAGCGGGCGCTGGAAGAAAAGGCATATCAGCTGGGGGACGGGAAGATCCCACAGCAGCTGTTTGGAGATTTTAAGGAACAGCGCTGTTCTTCGGATTATGGCAATTTTGCAAGCTGCGTGAAGGGTGCAGCGACATTTGCCAGCCTTCATGAGCTTTTGACACCGGATATGAACCGGTGTTTTGTAGCCGGTATGGAACAGTTTGGAAATAAGCTAAAGGGTTTTGATCGCAGGGATGCGATTCTGTCAGGGGTTGAGAGCCGTACTTCTTCACCGGTCCGCATTCTGCGTGACGAGACTTATGAGAGCAACTGGAAGGGTGTTTATCCATGTGGGGAAGGCGCCGGATACGCGGGCGGCATTACTTCGGCGGCAATGGATGGCATCAAGGTGGCAGAGGCGATCGCCGCTAAATATAAACCAATGTAAAACAGGAGGAACGATCATTATGGCTGAGTATTCACCCATGATGCAGCATTATATAAAGACGAAGGAAGCCCACAGCGATTGTATTTTGTTTTATCGTCTGGGTGACTTTTATGAAATGTTCTTTGAGGACGCATTGACGGCCTCCAGGGAGCTGGAGCTGACACTTACAGGTAAACAGTGCGGGACGGAGGAGCGCGCGCCGATGTGCGGTGTTCCCTATCACGCAGCAGATACATAT
The DNA here is from genome assembly GCA_022773965.1 of Lachnospiraceae bacterium. Taxonomy (GTDB): domain Bacteria; phylum Bacillota; class Clostridia; order Lachnospirales; family Lachnospiraceae; genus W0P33-017. The sequence continues at coordinate 1,594 of JALFNQ010000195.1, read as the reverse complement.
ATTAACCGGTTGGTGTCAAGAGGCTACAAGGTGGCTATCTGTGAGCAGATGGAAGATCCGAAGCTTGCAAAAGGGATCGTGGATCGTCAGGTGATCCGCATTGTCACACCCGGCACAAATACGGATGTCCAATCCCTGGATGAAACAAAAAACAATTATCTGATGTGTATTTATTATGATGAGGATCTATTCGGTGTATCTACGGCAGATGTATCTACCGGAGATTTTTTTGTGACAGAGATCAATTCTGTACAAAAACTGATGGACGAGATCAATAAATTTGCACCGGCAGAGATTATATGCAATGAGGCGCTGCTTATGAGCGCGCTGGATATCGAGGCATTGCGTGGCCGCATGCATATTACGGTGACTGCACTGGATTCCTGGTATTTTACAGATGATATTGCAAAAAATACACTTCTTGATCATTTTCATGTAAAGCAGCTGGAGGGGCTGGGGCTTGCGGACTATCTGTCCGGCACGCTGGCATCAGGAGCCCTCTTGAAATATCTGTATGAGACCCAGATGAATGGTCTGGAGCATATGACGAGCATTCATCCATATTCCACAGGAGCCTTTATGGTGCTGGATTCTTCTACCCGGCGAAATCTGGAGCTTGTAGAGACCATGCGTGAAAAAAATAAAAAAGGATCTCTTCTGTGGGTGCTGGATAAGACGAAGACAGCCATGGGAGCGAGACTTTTGCGCTCTTATGTAGAACAGCCGCTCATTCACAGGGGCGAGATCGAGGCGCGTTACGATGCGATTGATGAATTGAACGGAAACGTGATCAGCCGTGAGGAAATGAGCGAATATTTAGGACCGGTCTATGATCTGGAACGTCTGATCACCCGCATCAGCTATCAGACCGCAAATCCACGGGATCTGGTCGCTTTTCGCAACTCCTTGCAAATGCTTCCTGCAATCCGTATGGTACTCTCAGAATTTCATTCACCGGCACTTGTGAAGATTTTAGAGGAAATGGATCCTCTGGAAGATATTTTTCAATGGATTGATGCAGCGGTCATCGATGATCCGCCGATCACGGTGCACGATGGCGGAATCATCAAAGACGGTTATTTTGAGGAAGTGGACAAGCTTCGTGCCGCCAAGACCGATGGAAAGAGCTGGCTGGCGCAGATTGAAAGCTCAGAGCGCGAAAAGACCGGCATCAAAAATCTGCGTATCAAATACAACAAAGTGTTCGGATATTATCTGGAAGTGACGAATTCCTATAAGGATCTGGTGCCGGATTATTATACAAGAAAGCAGACACTGACCAATGCGGAGCGCTATATCACTCCGGAGCTAAAGGAGTTGGAGGAGACGATCCTGGGGGCAGAGGATAAGCTGGTACAGCTGGAGTACGAATTATTCCGCCAGCTGCGTGAAAAGATCACCGGTGAGGTGGCGCGTATCCAGAAAACGGCCAAAGCAGTTGCGGGGCTTGATGTGCTTCTTTCCCTCGCCAAGGTGGCGGATAGCAATCATTACTGCCGGCCGAAGCTCAACGAAAACGGTCTCATCGACATTCGTGACGGACGTCATCCGGTAGTGGAAAAGATGATAAACAACGATATGTTCATACCGAATG
>JALFNQ010000179.1 GCA_022773965.1 Lachnospiraceae bacterium | reverse complement strand
TGACGCTAAGGTTGAGCTTGGCGAAGGTGCTGAGGGATCTAAGGTAGCTACCGGATCTGATGACGTTAAGGCTGAGATTTCAAACGAGACCAAGGGTGATGTTACTGTAAGTGATTCTACTGGTAAAGAGACTACTGTAGGCGCTGGTGAGACCACAAAGACAGAGGAGCCTGCAAAGCCGACTACTCCGACCACACCTACTGTACCTAGTGGTGGAAGTGATAATAGTGGAACATATAATCCTCCAGTTCAGCCTGTGGAGACAATATATACATTCAAGATTAAGCCTTTAGCTGCAACGGGACAGAGCGAGCAGACTGTAACTAAAGGTCAGAGTGCAACATTTTATGGTAGAGAGTTTAAGTATGAGACATTAGTAGATTATTGTGAGAAGGTTCAACAGGGAAAAACATCAGTTGATGTAACTGTTGATGGTCAGACAAGACCTGTTACTGTAACAAAAACAAGTACGGGATATACTATTTCTGCTAAGGCTTTCTCTGGAAAGACTTATACTGCAGATGTGACTGTAGCAGGCACAAATATTTCTATCACTCAGACTGCTCCTGTGCCTCCTGTATCGGAAGAACAATAGAAAAAGAATTATTTATTTTCTCCTGCCCTTCATGGGCAGGAGAATTATTGAAAACGCATTTTATCCCAATATTGGAGATTCATAACTGTGTCATATCACACAGTTTCCACACAATTATCTAATATCTAAACCATCAAACCAAGCACCTACAGCCCGATCAAGGCGAAGGAGCACACCCACACTTTTATCCCGTGGAATGTGAAACAATCGATCCTTTTTCTTGATGAGGCTGCAGAAAGGAAGAGATGTTATGAGAAAATCTTTCTGCGGTTTGTCCATGCTGATGCTGACTTGCACACTCACGATCGCCGGTACGATGAACGTACAGGCGGGAGAGATCAACGCAAACGAGGCAAGGCTGGTCAGTGCCGCATCCGGCACATTTACGTATGAAGGAAAAACATATCACGCATCCTCACAGTACATCGGTGAGTTGCGTGCATATCTGAGTAAAGACGATGTGGATCTCACAGCGGCAGATGTGAGTTCATTGATTTCAGACATGAATGCGAATATCCCGGCAGGCGTAAAGGAAGGTTATCTGGTACCCGATGTCGAAGAGACAGAGGAAGACGAGTCCGGCGAAGAAGTATCCGGTGAGGATACCTCGGATGATGAAGCTTCGGATGAGATCGGAGAGGCTTCGGATGAGACCGGAGAGACAGAGGATCAGACAGAAGAAGCGGATGCCGCCCCCAGCGAACCGGAGCCGCCGGCATATACCGTGGAAGAAACCCCACAGGAGACACAGATCAAGGATGCCGAAGGCAGCGTGATCTTTACAGCAGCTCCGATGATCAAAGCAGTCGGATACCACAAGCAGACGGCGCGCAGCTTTGGCGTGTTGGCAGTGCTTGCGCTGACAGCGATACTCGGAGGATTATTTTTGGTGATCAGGCATGAAAAAGCATAGAAGAAAAGTATACGCAGCGCATATCCTTGTACCGGCAGGACTCGCTGCGATCACAATTTTATTGATGGGTACGTTGTTCTATGAGCAGATGCAGGAAGTATTTGCGTCTGTCAACGTTGCTGTACAGAGCAACAGCCCGAATCATTTTTACACAGAGACAGTGATCCTGGCGCAGAAGGAACAGACGCAGGTAGAAACGATACAGCCTCAGGCAGTTGGAAAAGTAGCCATCGGACAAAGCTATGGATGGATTTCCAGTGAAGATTTTGCGCTGGATGCTTATATTTATTATGGAGACGATGACAAGACTCTTGATCAGGGAGTCGGACAGTATACGGACAGTGGTCTGCCGGGATATGGTAAGACCATTTTATTGTGTGGTCACGATACGACCTTTTTTAAAGGGCTGGAGGATGCCGCCATCGGAGATCTGGTCAATATCCGTACCCAGTACGGAAACTACAGCTACCGCATCACAGAGACAAAGGTGACGACTGCAGATGATGCAGCGGCGGCCCGGCTGGAGGAAGAGGACGAACAGTTAGTGCTCTATACCTGCTATCCCTTTGGTGAGACAGATAAAGAGCGCAAGCAGCGCTATTTTGTATATTGTGAAAAAGTGTCCGGCCCGCAGGTACAGACCAGTCAGGCGGAAGAATCATGAAAACAACGATCAAAACCAGGTTAAAAAAGATCATATGTGAAATGCTTAGTCTATGCCTTTGTATTGCCCTGACAGCGATACTGCTCATGACGAGCGTGAGTTTTGGTTTTTTTCAGGACAATGTGTTCTTAAGTGCCATGTGTGACATGGACTATTATGAGGAACTGGCAGACCAGCTGCAAAACGACCTGGAACAGGTCGTAGGTGCCTACCATATACCGGCAAAGGCCGTGGAGGGCGTGATCCATGCCGATCAGGTCTACTTAGACGGATATGAGAACCTTACCCATGCGATCAGAGGAAAAGCATACGAGGCAGATGTGACACATGTCACCACAGATCTGCGCGCATGTATTGATGCCTATGCAACCGAGCATGAAATACAGGCAGTACAGGCAGTAAAGACTGCGACAGACAGCATTACCCATGCGATGTCACAGGAATACGGTCGCATGCTGTCGTTTCCATTTGCAGATGCGTATTATGGAGCAAAACAGACCTGTGAGAAGCTGAGCAGATGGATCTATGCCATCGGCGGAGCTGTGATATTGATTTGCAGTGCACTGCTGTTGCTTTTGCACCAGAAGCGCTATCGGGGCATGCGTCAGATCGACCATGCGGTGCTGGCAGCAACGATCTCCAGCGGTGTGCTCGGTGCTTTTGCATCACACCAGATCATGAACATGGAGATCCTCAGCGAAAATAACGCATACGCAGGTATGATCAGCAACTATTTTGAAGTGGCACTGAAAAAAGGGATCTGGAGTGTGATCGTGGGAGCGGCCATGTGGTTTGTACTGCTGATTATCACCCATGAAATGAGAGAGAAGAGAATCTGACAGATGATAGAACAAAAAGGATATTATGATATGCACTGTCATATCCTGCCCGGTGTGGATGACGGCTCCAAGAGCATGGAAATGAGTCTGAAAATGCTGGAAATGGAATATCGGCAGGGTGTGAGGCATGTGTTGTTGACGCCCCATTGTTTTGCAGGGCAAACGCAGCCGGAATTGTTAAAAGTGCAGTTCGATGAGCTGTGTGAACAGGCGGCAGAGCATTTTCCAAAGTTGCAGCTGTATCTTGGAAATGAGCTGATGTACTCCGATACGATCGTGGAGGAGCTGGCAGCCGGCAATGCATACACGATCAATCAGACCAATTATGTACTGGTTGAGTTTTATACAGATATATCATGGAAACAGCTGGGCAATGCACTCCGCAGAATCGGAAGTGAAGGCTATCGCCCGATCCTGGCCCACATGGAGCGCTACGAATGTCTGATGAGGCATACAGAGCGTGTGGATGAGCTGATCAGCCAGGGCGTGGTCATGCAGATGAACAGCGACAGTGTGAACGGAGGCTTATTTGACAGGCAGGCGGCGGAGTGCCGCAAGCTGGTCGAGAGCGGCAGGATCCATCTGTTCGGCACAGACGCCCACCGGATCGGCTGGCGGGAGCCAAAGCTTGCAGAAGGAGTCCGTACGCTTCATAAAAAGATCAAAGATGAGAAGCTTTTGTACCGGATCCTTATGGAAAATCCCGGAAAGATCCTTGCAGGCGAATATATTGCATTTTGATACACCAAGAAAAAAAGAAAGAGAGAAATCATCCTATGCCAGTAAACAATGAAAACCAGATGGCGAACGACGAAATAGAGATCGATCTGCTAGAGGTTTTTTATCTGCTAAAGAGAAAGATACTGATCATTCTTGCAAGTACGATCCTTTGCGCAGTGTGCGCGGGGGCGATCTGTGAATATCTGATCGTTCCGAAATACCAGTCAACAACAAAGCTTTACATACTGAATACAGCCAGTTCTTCCTTGGCAAGCTTAAGCCTTTCTGACCTGCAGGTCGGAGCCAGTCTGACGAATGACTACATGGAGCTGATCCAGAGCCGTCCGGCGGTGGAGGAAGTGATCGATACCTTACATCTGGATATGATCTATGAGCAGATGCTCGCCAAGATGACCATTGCGAATAAGGACAATACACGTATCCTCAGCATTACCATCGAGGACGAAGATCCTTACCGTGCAAAGCAGATCGCGGATGCTTTTGCAAATGTGGCGATCAAGCGGCTTTCGCAGATCATGTCCATCGAAGAACCGCATTTGGTGGAGGAAGGACATGTCAGCGAGTTTTCCGTGAATCAGAATTTGCCGAAATATCTGGCTGTGGGAGCACTGATCGGTATGATCCTGGCTGTCGGCGTGATCCTTGTACGATATCTGCTGGATGACAGCATCCACTCCGCAGAGGATATTGAGAAATATCTCGGACTCAATACACTAGCGATGATTCCGTTAGGAGAGGCAGAATATGACGGACATTCCAGCAAAAAAGGACGCCGTAAGAAAAAAGCAAAATAGCAGGAGACGGACATGAAGAAGATAGAATTAAAAAATATGGATAAACTCGATTATGCGAGAAACGAAGCGTATAAATCACTCCGTACAAACATCCGTTTTTGCGGAGATGACATCCAGACGATTCTGCTGACGAGCTGTACCCCGAATGAGGGAAAAAGTACGGTGTCTTTCAATCTGGCAAAGGCATTGGCAGATGATGGAAAGAAGGTACTTCTCATCGACTCTGATATGAGAAAGACCGTGCTTGCCAGCCGTCTTGGAGCCACTGAGAAGGATGGCAATAAAATTTATGGATTATCACATTTTCTCACCGGACAGAACGAGGTGGGTGAAGTGCTTTGCGGGACAAATGTGTCAGGACTGTATATGATTTTTGCAGGACCGGAGGTGCCAAACCCGACGGAGCTGCTTGGGAACGACTATTTTATGCAGCTGATGGAGGCTGCAAAAAAGCAGTTTGACTATATTATCATCGATGCACCGCCGCTTGGCTCTGTCATCGATGCGGCGATCCTTACACCTGTGTGTGACGGTGCCATCATGGTCATTGAGTGCAATGCCATCAGCTATCGTATGGCACAGACCATCAAAAAGCAGCTTTCCCAGACCGGTGTGCGTCTGCTCGGTGCGATCTTAAACAAGGTTGACTTGAAGAAGGGCAGCTATTATCAGGGCTATTACCACGGCTATGGTTACTATAAGAAGGCCTACAAGGGTTATAAGGGTTATGGCTCTTATGAGAAGTATTAAAAATGCGCCAGGCGATTTCAAAAGCTGTTATAAAGGCAGTTAGTGAAAAATAGGTTACTTTTCACACAGTAGCCAGCATTTACTGCGGGCTACGTGCCAAAGACGTTCATGAGCCATGAATTTGGCGATTTTTCATGCGAAGCATCGCCAAATTCGTTACATTTCAGGCTGGGGTCTGAAATGTAACAAAAATAGACTGTGATATCGGACGATTGTATTTTATTTATAAATCCGCTATACTATTTGTAATTGAAATAGTATAGCGTTTTTTACGTATACGATGCTTTTTAGAAGTAATTACAGCAGGTTTAAAGGAGAGGATGATTCATGAGAGAGCTTATAAAAAAGATCCGACAGAGTGTGGACATGAATCGGGAACAGTTTGCACTGGAAATGGGCGTATCTTCGCTTACAGTGGAACGCTGGGAGCATGGTAAGAGCAGACCCGGCATCATGGTGCAAAAACAGATGTACAAGTTATGTGTCCAAAACAGCATAGACCTTGCCGATTTTATTGTGAGTCAATATAGTGGTGAGCATACACTGTACCATGCATCAAGAAGTGGAATTAAGGGAAGAATCATGCCAGGTAGCAGAAGCAGATGCGACTTCGGGCAGGGATTTTATATGGGAACAGATGCAATTCAGCCATTAACATTGGTTTGTAATGAGGATAAACCGATTTTTTACACTCTCAATATGAATCAGGATGGATTAAAGTGTATGGATATTGAAGTTGGATTGGAGTGGGCAATGTTGATTGCGTATTTCCGTGGTTACATGGAAGATTATACAGAGACTGATCTATATGAAAAGTATGCACATTTGATCGATGATTGTGATGTGATTATTGGCTATATTGCAAATGATCGTATGTATCAGGTTTTAACTGATTTTTTTGAAAAGCGAATTACAGATACAGCTTTGATCAATAGCCTTTCGGCGCTGAAATTGGGTAAACAGTATGTCGCGATCACTCAGAAAGCTTGTGATCAGATTACGATCACAAGTGAAAGAGCGTTGAGTAGATTGGAATTGATGATTCTGAAGGACAGAAGTGTAGTGCGCAGGCGTGAAGGAGTATCACTTGCTGAAAAAGTTGTTATGGAACACAGAAGAGACGGACGATTTTTTGATGAAATTTTGAATGGAGGAAGTATCTGATGGAACATTCCTTACAACGTGTGCTTTCAGAAATGCAAGGGAAGCTCTTTGAAATGAGTGGAGAGTTGGGGTATGATAGCGTAAGGTTCATAAAGTCTTATATGAATTCAGCGATTGCGAAAGGTCTGGATGATGAATTTGATTATATGCAGTGGGCGGGGAAAGAGTATATTTTTGAAAAAATGCAGGATGAATACCCACAGGCGTTTCGGAAGAATGGCATTGTTTTTGACAAAGAAGTTCTTTATTGGACAGGGTATGTTTACCGGCAATGGCATTTTTACACAGAAGAGTCAAGCAAACAGATTTACAAACAAGCAAATGCGGAAACCATGAATATCATGTATTTGGGGTATCATACCTTGGATGTCAGGATGGCGATTGATCGCTTGAAAGAATCGCAGGAGAAGTAATGTATGTGGAAGCCACAGCTTTTTTGCAATGGCTGGGAAGCGCTCACGAATCTTTTGACATTTTCAAAAAAACGTTGCCCACATCCTGGCTGTGCGTTAAAATGGAACAATGTAGAACATACGTGGGATTGCCCGTGTCATGGTTCGCGATTTGATGCAGATGGCTGGGTGATCGACAATCCTGCGAATGGGGACTTACAGGAAAAACAGGCGGGAGACATATGAAGTATGAAGAATAAAAAATATCCGATCATGTTTGCAGTGACAGCAGCATGGTTTGCGTTTATGACATATCTTTCTCATCAAAATGGCGAGGAGACGGCGAAAGCCAGCGGGCTTCTGATGAGATTGTTCTGGTTTTTAGACGAAAATCAGGTGGAAATGGTCAGTGGATGGACGAGAAAAGGTGCGCATGTGTTTTGTTTTACGGTGTTGACGGTTCTGTTACTGATTGCGCTGCGGCTTGCCAATCTGCATGTATGGCTGGGTGTGGTGGCAGTCTGTGTCTGGTGCTTTTTTGATGAGTGGACGAAGCGCACGATTCCCGGGCGGCATTACAGTACCTTTGATGTTACGCTGAATGTGGCCGGCGTGTTGCTTGGATGGCTGATCTGGAAGGGGATTCATTGTATCTATTTGCGCTTTAAATGTGCAGAATGAGAGAAGCTGTTCGTTACTTTTTACACAGTAGCCGGCATTTTCTGCGGGCTGCGTGCTAAAGACGTACATGAGCCATGAATTTGGCGATTTTGCATGCGAAGCATCGCCAAATTCGTTGCAATTCACAGGTCAGCTGGCTGACGTGTGAATTGTAACAATCTTTTCTTGCACTTCATAGCTGTTCGTGCTAAGATAAGTGAGTGATAACTGTGAAGCAGCGCAAAACGGTGATGGAGCAGTTGTTTCTAATATTAAAATGGGGAGCTTGCTGAAGCAGGCTGAGAGTAAGCTGTGTTGCTTTAACCCACGAACCTGATTTGGGTAATTCCAACGTAGGGATACATATATGATTGTAACAATTATTTGATGTTGTTTATCGAAGCTGTGTCGTGTATTCCTGCGGACATGGCTTTTTTTATCGTATAGAAAGCTTTATTTCCTATGCGATAGAAATGCTTCGAGAGGATGCGCAAAGCGCATTCTTTCATATTTTATTTTGGCAGATTGGGGGCACCACCTTCTGCCGGCATACAAAAGGAGGAAAATAGTATGGCAGATTACACCACACAGATGGGCGCCGCCCGCAAGGGTATCATCACTCCGCAGATGGAGATTGTGGCAGAAAAAGAACACATGGCACCGGAGCAGCTTCGGGAGCTGATCGCAAAGGGAGAGGTTATCATTCCCTGTAACAAAAATCACAAAGCACTGAGTCCCAGTGGCGTGGGCGCGAAGCTCACGACCAAGATCAACGTGAATCTTGGCGTATCGCGTGACTGGAAGGACGTGGATATGGAGTATGAAAAGGTCCGCGCCGCAGTGGATATGGGCGCGGAAGCCATTATGGATCTGAGCTCTTATGGAGATACAAGAACCTTTCGACGCAAACTGACAGAAACCTGTCCGGCAATGATCGGAACGGTTCCGATCTATGATGCGGTTGTTTATTATCACAAGCCTTTAGGACAGATCACAGCACAGGAGTGGCTGGATATCGTGAAAATGCATGCGGAGGATGGCGTTGACTTTATGACGATCCATTGTGGCATGAATCGTGCAACGGCAGCGCGTTTTAAAAATAATAAGCGCCTGATGAACATCGTTTCCCGTGGTGGTTCGATCATGTTTGCATGGATGGAGATGACTGGTGAGGAAAATCCTTTCTATGAGCATTACGATGAGATTCTGGATATCTGTCAGGAGTATGATATCACCATGAGTCTTGGCGATGCGTGCAGACCGGGATGTATCGCGGATGCAACGGATACGGCACAGATCGAGGAGCTGATCACGCTGGGAGAGCTGACCAAACGCGCCTGGGAGCGTGACGTGCAGGTGATGATCGAGGGACCGGGTCATATGCCGATGAATCAGATCGCAGCAAATATGGAGATTCAAAAGACACTCTGCCACGGTGCACCGTTCTATGTACTTGGCCCCCTTGTGACGGATGTGGCACCGGGCTATGATCATATTACCTCAGCCATCGGTGGTGCGATCGCTGCTGCAAGCGGAGCGGCATTTTTGTGTTATGTCACTCCGGCGGAGCATTTGCGTCTGCCGAATGCGGAGGATGTAAAAGAGGGTATTATCGCTGCCAAGATCGCAGCCCATGCAGCAGATATCGCTAAGGGTGTTCCCGGCGCGGCCGACTGGGATTATCGTATGAGCGAGGCCAGAAAACGGCTTGACTGGGAAGGCATGTTTGCACTTGCCATGGATCCGGAGAAGGCGAGACGTTATCGTGCAGAGGCAGCTCCGGAGAAGGAGGATACCTGCAGTATGTGTGGCAATTTCTGTGCAGTAAAGAACACGAACCGTATTTTAGATGGTGAGATCGTAAGTATATTTGATGAATAAATGAATGCCCGGAGTGATCAATGCTCCGGAAGCATGGAAATGAGAGGGGATGCCTGTATGGGCATCCTCTTTTGTTATAGAAAAAAATATTATTTATTGTATAATAACTTGTTGACAAATAATATTATATGATATATAGTATTAAATACAGAACAGTATTATATATCTAGACAATAAGAGAGCAGGGAGTGATGGAATGGTTTTTAACACAGGAGCGGCACTGCTGGATGCCATTGTTCTGGCGGTCGTATCCAAGGATGAAGAAGGCACTTATGGGTACAAGATCACGCAGGATGTGCGAAAGGCGATCGATGTGTCCGAGTCCACACTTTATCCGGTGCTTCGGCGTTTGCAAAAGGATGACTGTCTGGAGGTATATGACAGGGAATGCGCCGGGCGAAATCGCAGATACTATAAGATAACTGCAGCGGGTGAAGCGCAGCTTAGCTTATATCGGAGTGAGTGGATGGACTATTCAAGGAAAATAACTGCGATGTTTGCAGGAGAGGAGTTAACATGACAAAGGAGCAATTTTTATTTCAATTGGAACAAAAACTGCTCGACATCCCGGAGGATGAGCGGGCAGAGGCGATGGAATATTATAGGGATTATTTTAACGATGCCGGATCTGAGAATGAGGAGCAGGTGATCGTAGAGCTTGGTTCGCCGGATAAGGTGGCAGCCAGTATCAAGGAAGGGCTGCGTGGCGGCAGAGAGGATGGCAGCACGGTCGGGCAGCCGCCGCAGGCACGTGGGACTGCAGGCAGCTATTCGGAGGCGAATCAGGGACGGAAACAGACGGATGCAAGAAGTAAATGGATCCTGATCATTCTGGTGGCTGTGTTTACATTTCCGGTCTGGATTGGTGCAGTAGGAGCGCTTTTTGGAGTACTGGTCGCAGTTGTTGCTACGGTTTTCGGACTTTTGATCGCTGCGGTTGCGCTGGCAGCAGCCGGTCTGGTGGCCGGAGTGGTTTGTTTCATCGTCGGGATCGTCCGTTTTTTTACCGGTGGATTCGTAACAGGTCTGATGACTGTCAGTGTAGGTCTGTTGCTGTTTGCGATGGGTTGTCTGTGTACAGCGGCACTTATTTTTGTAGTTGGTCAGGTATTTCCGTGGATGATCCGCGGGCTCTCAAACCTGCTGCACAATGGATTGCGTAAAAGAAAGAAGGTGAAGATGAATGAATAAAGTGATCAGAGCACTGCTCATCACATTTGGCGTGTGTCTGGCTGTAGGCGGCGGACTACTGATCGCAGGTATTGCGCTTGGTGGTACTTGGGATGATGCGACGGTTCAGATTGGGGACGATGAATATGATGTGCATGATATGTTTGATCATGGACTGATCAAATTTGGGGGTTCAACGCATGATTCGGATGATTCTGACACTACGGAGACAACCAGTGAGCTGACTGAGACGGCAGAGGAGATCCGTGATCTGGAAATGACACTCCGCAGCTGTGAATTACAGATCCTGTCTTCTGAGGATGACCAGATCCGGGTGGAGATTGAAAACGGTATGGAGAAATATTTCAATGTGCTCCGTAAGGATGAAAAGCTGACGATTTATGACAAGCGCAAGACAAATAAGCATTTGAAAGCCGCACATGTAAAGGTGCAGATCCCATCTGATTATGTGTTTGATGAGGTGGAGATGGTACTGGGCGCCGGTGACGTCAGCATTGAGTGCCTTGCAGCAAAACAGCTTACGATCGAGGGTGGAGCAGGAAAGATAGAGGCTGATACACTGATCGCAGCCGGAGAACTGGATGCGGAGATCGGTGCCGGTGATTTTTATATCAAGGAAGCTGTGCTGGGCGAAACCAGTATTGAGTGTGGTGTCGGCAGATTTGAGATCGGCAGCTGCAGTCTGAATGGTGATGCCGAGATCGGTGGTGGCGTTGGCGATGTGAATATTGGAATTACCGGCGAAAAAGAAGATTTTAACTATGAACTGAGCTGTGGAATGGGTGAATTGTCTGTGTTTGGTGATTCGTACACTTCTCTTGGTAAGGATAAGGAAATTGACAATCACGCAAGCCATACCATTTCACTGGAATGTGGAGTTGGAAGAGTCAATGTCTATCAGGCAGGCGCGTCTTTATAAATATGTAAATACTGACCGGAATGAAAGCGGTCGAAACATAAAGGAGGAAATCAGATATGGAAACAAAGAGACTTACAAAATCAGACGACAACAGGGTATTATGCGGCGTATGTGGAGGAATTGGAGAGTATTTTAATATTGATCCGGTAGTGATCCGCTTGTTATGGGTGGTATTCTGCTGCCTGGGAGGATCAGGAATTGTTGCTTATATCATAGCGGCTATCATTATTCCGAGTAAAACAGTGTAATGAACTGTTAGAGATAACAGAAAAAAGAACTGACTGGCACGATTTTGCCCGACTGAGCCTGACAAAGGCAAGGGCCATTGAGTGACAGACAGTTCTTTTTTTGTTTATCTTTTACAGAGAGTTTATACTTTTTTAAGTTGACAATTTCCACAAAATAGGAAATACTGTTAATATTCAGATTGGTTAGACCATTTCCTGACCAAAGAGCATACCAACAGTTGATAAGTGAAAGAAAGAAGATGTAAATGTAGTATGAAACAAAGAGAAAGATCAAAGGATGAGATCCCTTTTAGCGAGATGACTCCGGCGCAGAAGCGCAGCTATCTGGTGGATTATTGGAGCAAACCGGCTCTGGTTGTGATCGTGGTGGCGGTTATGCTCGTATCGCTGATCCATTCCATGGTGAGTAGTAAGGAAATGCTGCTTTCTGTGACAACGGTGGATTCGGGGGATGATAAGAGTTTTACACCCTATGTGGAGCAGTTTGTAAGTGAAAACGGGATCCCGGAAGATCAGTATGTAGTGGGTGATATTGTCGTTGGAACGGCTGCCACCGGAGGCGGCACCGGTTCACAGGCAGGCATGGCGTTTTATGTGCGTCTGCAGGCGGGCAGTGAGGATATTATCATCATGCCGGAATCGGTATTTCTCGAATATGCCACAAGCGGATATTTTCTGGATCTGACCGGGGTAGTGCCGCAGGAATGGCAGGATCAGCTGATCAGCGTGGATCAGCGTTATGACGAGGTGGAAGAAGTGCAGCCGGATCCCATCGCGTGCGGCATTTATATGAGAGATATTCCGGGTATGCCGGATACACCTTATTATCAGGACGCGGTCATCGCAATTTCTTATTATCCGGACAATCAGGACTATGCAGAAGCATTTTTAAATTCCTTATTAAAAAAGTAACTGTGTCTGCGATATTGTAAAAGATGAGAAAATAGATTATAATAACTTTGTATGCTGAAAATTATTACCTGAATCTAATAAATTTGGTGTAGGAGAAAGTGTTCAATGAAAAAAAGGAGCAAACAAATACTCCTTCTTATAAGTGCAGCGGGAATGATGCTTTCTCTGTGTGGTTGCGCAGGTACAAGGGCGAGGGAGACAGAAGAACTGGTGGAGACGCTTGCCGTGAGTATGGTAGAAGTGCAATCGGCGGGTGAGTATGAACAAAAGCTGATTTCTGATCAAAGTGAGGTTGAAAAAGAGGCTTCCGAACCGGTGCCGGAACTTCTGGTTGAGAGCCATACGCCACAAGGAGTGGAGAAGGATGTACTCAATCGGGCTGTGAATGCAATACTGGCAGCGAATCGTGAGTTTTTAGGCGGGTATCCGATGGATGAGTCCTTTTTATTCTGGTTCCGATCCCTGTATGGTGAAGATGCATTGGAACAGGTATCAGAGGCTGCTTTGACAGGAGCGGATGCTGATATCTGGTATCAGGTATCAGGTTGTTCGATTCATGTGCTCTGGCTGGATTATTGTGAGCAGTATGGCATGCACAGTGAGCAGCTGCTGCGTGTGACCAGACAGGAGTGTGCGACACCGGATGAAACGGTGATCAGCTTTACCGGTGATATGAACTTTGATGACAGGACTGGCACCATGCAGCATTTAAAAAGGAATGGTCTTGGAGCTGCGTTGAGCAATGATGTGCGGACTGTCATGGAGCAATCAGATATTTTGATGATCAATAATGAGTGTACGTTCAGTGAACGGGGGGAGGCAATTGCCGGGAAGGCGTATACGTTTCGGTCAGATCCTGCCAATGTTTCTATTTTAAAGGATTTAGGGGTCGATATTGCCGGTATTGCCAACAATCATGTTTGCGATTTTGGTCTTGAGGCACTGTCTGATACGATAGCGACTCTGGATGAAGCAGGTATTGCAAATGTTGGAGCCGGTAATAATTTAGAGGAGGCAAAGCGTCCGTGGTACTTTGTGGCAAATGGAAAAAAGATTGCGTTTGTTGCCGCCACACAGATCGAACGGACTTATAATTATACAAAGGAAGCCACAGAGACGACACCCGGTGTGCTCAAGACGCTGGATCCGGAAAAGTATGTGGATGTGATCCGTGAGGCAAAGAACCACAGTGATTATGTGATCGCATTTGTACATTGGGGAACCGAAGGAACGAATTATTATGAGGCAGATCAGGTGGCTTTGGCGCAGCAGTTTGTGCAGGCCGGTGCAGATGCCATTATCGGTGGACACACGCATTGCCTGCAGGGCATTACATATATCGAAGATGTACCTGTGATCTATAGTCTTGGAAATTTCTGGTTTGGAAGCACACCAACGGATGGTGTCAATAAGAAGGACACGGGAATTGCGCAGGTGATCCTTGCATCAGACGGCAGTATGCGGTTTCGTTTTATTCCGTGTGTGCAGCAGAACCGTCAGACCTATCTGGTGACAGATGCAGCGGAAAAGGCGCGCATCATTGCCTTTGAACAGAGCCTGTCAAAGGGTGTGACAATTGATGCGGATGGATATGTGGATAAACAATATTATTAAAAACAAGTTTTTAATAATCCTAAACTAATATATATTATAAAGAAAAGAGGACAAAAAGATGAGTAAGAAACCTGTTGTTTTAATGGTGCTGGATGGTTATGGACTGAATGACAATCCCGAAGGAAATGCAATCGCAATGGCAAACACTCCTGTGATGGACAAGCTGATGAAGGAGTGTCCGTTCGTGGCAGGTAATGCATCCGGACTGGCAGTTGGTCTTCCCGATGGACAGATGGGAAATTCAGAGGTTGGACATATGAACATCGGTGCCGGCCGCATTATTTATCAGGATCTGACCCGTATCACCAAGGCAATTGAGGATGGTGACTTCTTTGAAAACAAGGTATTGCTTCAGGCAATCGAAAACTGTAAGAAAAACAATTCTGATTTACATCTGTGGGGACTGTTATCAGATGGTGGTGTACACAGCCATATTAAACATCTGTATGGTCTGCTTGAGATGTGCAAGAAAAATGGTTTAGAGAATGTATATGTTCACGCATTTTTAGATGGTAGAGATACACCGCCTGCATCCGGCAAGGATTATGTAGCTGCACTGCAGGAGAAGATGAATGAGATCGGTGTCGGAAAGATTGCATCTCTTTCCGGACGTTACTATGCAATGGATCGTGATAACAACTGGGATCGTGTAGAGAAGGCTTACAAGTCACTGACCACTGGAGAGGGTGTTCAGGCAGAGGATGCTGTACAGGCAATGGCGGATTCCTATGCAAATGATGTGACAGATGAATTTGTTCTTCCTACTGTCATTGTCAAAGACGGCAAGCCCTTATCACTTGTAAAAGACGGGGATTCCGTGATTTTCTTCAATTTCCGTCCTGACCGCGCCCGTGAGATCACAAGAGCATTTTGTGATGATCAGTTTACCGGATTTGAGCGTCCGTTCTTAAATCTGACCTACGTTTGCTTCAAGGATTATGATGAGACCATTCCGAACAAGCTGATCGCATTTGAGAAGGAGTCTGTGACAAATACTCTGGGCGAGTATCTTGCGAAATGTGGCAAAAAGCAGCTTCGTCTGGCTGAAACAGAGAAATATGCACATGTAACCTTCTTCTTTAACGGTGGTGTGGAGGAGCCTAATGTGGATGAGGCTCGTATCCTTGTTAACTCTCCGAAG